>NZ_PJBY01000102.1:0-143942 GCF_002836005.1 Psychrobacter sp. Sarcosine-3u-12 | reverse complement strand
TGTCAATTATGGCTACGTCTAATGCCAGCATACTTTTTAGAACACCACCTTTATTTTTAATAAAGGGATTTTGCATAATATTTATCGTAAGTTTAGCAAATATCAATGTATCAATGTATCAATTGTCTTTGATACACTCAATAAAAAAGCCTAGAGGTTTCATGTGAAACCTCTAGGCTAACTTAACCACTTATTTGAAATGCTTATCCTGTGTCAACTACTTGCTTTACATATAGCGATTCAGCAATCAGACGTTTTAGTCAAATAACTCACCAATCTTTTTGAAGAATGACTTTTTATGTGGCGACTGTTGATGTTTGCTATCACCATCAAGTGTATCTTGGAATTCGCGTAGTAGCTCTTTTTGCTCACGTGTCAAATTCACTGGCGTCTCGATGACCACACGGCAGATCAAATCCCCTTTCATCGTCGTGCGTACAGGCGTCACGCCCTTGCCGCGCACACGCAGCAACTTACCACTTTGCGTACCTTCGGCGACCTTGATTTTGACTTTGCCATCTAGCGTTGGGATTTCAACTTCTTTACCCAGTGCTGCATCGGTGATACTAACTGGCACGTCCATATAGAGATCGGCACCTTGACGGGTAAAGACGTTGTGCGGTTTGACGCGTACTTCGACGTATAGATCGCCGTTTTGTACACCTGCGCCGCCCGCTTCACCTTCACCCGCTAAACGCACGCGATCACCATCATCGACGCCCGCTGGGA
This sequence comes from Psychrobacter sp. Sarcosine-3u-12, assembly GCF_002836005.1. Lineage (NCBI taxonomy): Bacteria > Pseudomonadati > Pseudomonadota > Gammaproteobacteria > Moraxellales > Moraxellaceae > Psychrobacter > Psychrobacter sp. Sarcosine-3u-12. The sequence goes on along the minus strand of NZ_PJBY01000102.1, from coordinate 143,213 downwards.
TAGATACTTCTAGCGTGCGTGATTTGTCTTTGACGCCATTACCATGACAGTCAGGGCAAGGGTTTTTAATCTGTTTACCAGAGCCGCCACACTGTGGGCAAGCTTGCTGCACGGCAAAAAAGCCTTGCTGCATACGCACTTGGCCCTGACCATGACACATCTGACACGTCACGACATCAGAGGCGTCTTTTGCGCCCTTACCATCACAAGTCTCGCACGGCGCAGGTGCGGTAAAGCTGATTTCTTTTTTGCAGCCGCGTACCGCTTCTTCTAAAGTCAGCTCAATCACATAACGCAAGTCCGAGCCGCGACGTGAACGCCCACCGCCGCCGCCACGTGATTGACCAAAGATATCGCCAAAGTTGCCAAAGATATCGCCAAAGATGTCTTGGAAGTTGCCACCGCCAGCACCGCCGAAGCCGCCACCGCCCATGCCATTTTCAAAGGCTGAATGCCCCATACGGTCGTAGGCCGAGCGCTTATCTTCATCGCTAAGCACTTCATAAGCCATCGAGGCTTCTTTAAACTTGTCTTCAGCATCAGGATCATCAGAATTGCGGTCTGGATGGTATTTCATGGCCAGCTTGCGGTAGGCTCGCTTAATTTCCTTGCTGTCAGCGGTCTTGCTGACACCTAATACTTCATAAAAATCGCGCTTACTCATGGGCTCTCCTATCGTCTTTACAGTGCCGCCGGCTGGTCGATTCATCAACCCTAATCAATTATCACCTTGTTTTTATACGCAGTTGTCCTTAAAGGTTTCACATGAAACATGGCAGACTGCGAATACGGAGGCGATAATATTATGAATCTTATAAGCGAATACGGCGGGATGCTGCTTAGCCAAATCAATTATTAAAAGTTTGCGCTATTTATGGAGATGCCAAGATGATTTATCAAGCGCTTGGATGCTGAAATTCTGACTTACGAAGTTTTAAGCCTGCTAAAAAAGGTTTTATTAAGAATTGAGCAAAGGTTTTTATACCTTTATCAAGGCTGGCCATGCTAATATTTAGCGCCATATTAATGGGGTTTTAAATCCTATTTTTGAGATTTACCGCCATTCCGTTTGTGCTAAGGTAGCAATTTTTATGAAAAAGCTGATTGTTTTATTGATTGTCATTGCAGTCGCGGTCTATGGCGGCTCGCCTTATTACAGCGCTTATCAGCTCAAAAACGCTTATGATGCCAAAGACGGTGCTGCTATCGCTGCCGCCATTGATTACGAACAGCTGCGTCCAAGTATCCAAACGCAATTGACCGATCAATTTGCCAATACCATGACCCATTATCCATTGGTTGCTGAGTTGGGTGGTGCGCCTTTGACTGAGGCGGCAAATGGCTTTATCACACAGGCAGTCGCTGGTGCAATCACCCCACAAAATATCGAAAAACTGATTAGTACTCAAGGGCAAGCCAATAGCGCGACCAAGGAGCTGGCCGCTGCATGGGCAATCGCTAGCAACCAAGTCGATCTTAAAAATCTGATTCAAAACTTAATCATCCAGCGCGGCGATGTCAATGCGGTGGTTCAAAATCAGATGCAGCAAATCATGAAAAAACAAGCGGCGGAACTTGAGCAGCAGGCCGCCCAAGGGTCAGACAGTGATAAGCCAACATTGAGCTATTGCGGTATCAATTGCTTCACTATCAGCGGTCAAGTTAAAGGCTACCCGCTCACTGTAGAGATGCAGCGCGACGGTCTGATTGATTGGAAAATCGTTGATATCGTCTTGCCATAACATAATGTGAATGGCTATTGGGGAATTTTTCTATAGAGCGTTTTGACTTATTCTACTTCTGAAACCTCTAAATATAGTCAATTTGAAATAAAATCGACACGCTAATATTGCCAGTGCTACTGGGATAAATTTTACCTGCTTGCTGTGTCTACGCTGACAGAGGCTGCGCAAAATTCATCCCAGCAGCACTGTATTGGTTTTTTATAATGATTCAACTATAATCAGCGTTCTCAAAATTGTAAATTGCACGACGCGATCCATTATTTCCCAAGCTACTGTTGCCCAAGATTTCTCTTACTGATCTGCTCATCGAATTACAGGCGGTAGGAATACCGCCCAAAGTCATACGATAAACGTGATATCTTTTTAGGCCTAATAGCAGGACGATTTATTGTGCCGCTATTGTCGCACCAGCAGCACGTTCAATCAATTGCGCTACTGGCGCATCGGGGCTCAAAGTACCAAAGGTCAATCCGTGTTCGCCTGCAATGCGCGAACGGCAGAATTCCGTCGCGATGTCTGTATGATCACCCAGCAGAAAAATCGACGCCTGCAGCATCAATGCCAAGCGCTCAATCACATAACGACTCCGAAATTCTAAGGTCTCGATATCGTCGAAGCGTTGCGCCAAGCATTTGAGTTCGGCATCGTAATGGGCATTCTTACCAGCAGCATTCTGCAATTCGGCAAATAGAGCGTCGCGCGTTTCCGGCTCTTTGCGTAAGGCGCGTAATACATCGAGGCACTGCACATTGCCACTGCCCTCCCAGATAGAATTCAATGGCGCTTGCCGATAAAGGCGCGGCAGGATATTTTCTTCCACATAGCCGATACCGCCCAAACACTCCTGCGCTTCATTCACCAATACGGGGGTGCGCTTGCATATCCAGTACTTGCCAATGGCAGTCGCAATGCGTGCCAATGCAGTCTCATGTGGGTCTTTGCCACTCATTTCAACCGCACGAGCAACACGCATGGTCAGAGCGATGGCGGCTTCTGACTCCAAAGCCAAATCAGCCAACACATTGCGCATCAGAGGCTGGTCAACCAGCAGTTTGCCAAAAGCCTCGCGCTTGCTAGTATGATGAATCGCCTGCACAACGGCTTGGCGCATTTGTGCTGAAGAGCCAATCATACAATCCAATCGGGTTAACGCCACCATCTCTAAAATGGTAACGATGCCGCGCCCTTCTATACCAACCAATTCACCAAACGCGCCTTGGAACTCGACCTCGGATGAAGCATTGGACCAATCGCCCAGCTTATCCTTTAATCGTTGTATTCGAACCGCGTTGCGCGTGCCATCGGGCAAAAAGCGCGGTACTAAGAAACAGCTAAGACCGCCTTCGGTCTGTGCCAGCACCAAATGCGCATCACACATTGGCGCTGAAAAAAACCATTTATGACCGATGATCTCATAGCTTCCATCTTCTCGGCGAAGCGCTCTGGTGGTATTGCGCCGTAGGTCTGAGCCGCCTTGTTTTTCGGTCATGCCCATACCGATAGTACAGCCTGTTTTTTGTTCCATTGGCAGGCTACGTGGATCATATTCCGCTGATAGAAGCTTGGGCAACCATTTTTTTGCCAGTGCCGGTGCATGGCGTAGCGCAGGAATCGCTGCAAAGGGCAAAAACTGGGTGCTGATGTAGCGGCATGGTCTACGGTGGATCAACGTGTGACAGAATGGGACAGCACATGGATCGCCGTTACCACGGGCGGCCTACCACGTAGCGACCGTAAAGTGCTCCGTGCCCGTGCACGCGCGCTCTCCTTGTTAGGCTTTCGAGAGCTAGATACCGGTCTTTATCTGCGCCCCAACAATCTATCGGGCGGCGTCGATACCGTACGCGCACGACTGTTAGATCTCGGCTTGGGAGAGGAAGCTGCCGTTTTTAAAGCCAGCGTCTTTGATAGCGTTCGACAGGAAAAAGCCTTATCACTTTGGTCTGATATGCAGCTGGAAGCAAGCTATAAAGAAATCTCACAACGATTGAATGACTGGTTGGCCACCAAAGATAAGCTACCACGTGAGGCTGCCTTGCGTGACGTCTATCTGCTCGGTGATGCCGGTATCCGCAGCGTAATTTTTGATCCGCTGCTGCCCGCACCGCTGGTCAATGAGACCGAACGGCAACAGTTCTTTGCTACCGTCAGACGCTTCAATAATGAAGGTCGCCGCCTGTGGTATGCGTTTTTTAAGGAAAGTAATTTATGAAAAGAGTCGTTTTAAAAGTGATATTTTAAAATCGAGACAAGCCAGCCGAGTGTACGCGATACATGAGTATGGCTGGCGAGTTTGATTTTGTGGCAGTTTTATAGTGGACAGACGATAAATTATTTAATGCCCAAAGGTTATTTAATACCTAGAAATTCTAAAAACTCTGGACTCTCAAAGCTCGCTTGATAGAGGACGCCATCTTCACGATAAATAGCAGGCGTGGCCATCACTGCCAGTCCTGCCGCTTTTTCGCGATTGGGCGTCACGTAATCAACATTACAGCTGGCAGCGGCTGGCGTCATTTTCCCAATTAACATGGCTTTATCAAGGGCTTTGCGGCGGCTGTCCTTATCAGCTTGGCACCAAATGGCACGCATTTGCGCAGGTGACTGCTCATATATCGGATAAGCGATGGTTTTTACTGTGACACCTTTGGTATTGAGCATAGGAAATTGTTGATGTAGCTTACGGCAATAAGGGCAATTGACATCGGTAGCCACATAAATAATGGCTTTTTCTGCGCTGATAGCGGGATAAGTAATCAATTGCGACTCATCTAAAGCGGCAAATACTGATTGATTTTTGCGCATTTCAAACGCTTCATCAAGTCCGATAAATTGACCGTTTTCGATGACGGATATCTCACTGTCAGTGATGTATTGCGCATCGTCCGATAGCAAGAAAGGCACCCCTTCTAACGTTGCTCCCCAGATAACGCCCGGCACTGCCGTATAAAAGAAAGGTGTTTTAGCGCTCATATTTTTCAGCGCACTCATATTGGCGAGTAGCGATGACTTGACGGTAGCACTGACCGGCTTGCCTATTTGGTCACGATTACTACGGACTGGCGTTTTTGTCACGACCCGCTTGCTGGGGTTTTTCTGTAGCTCGCCTTGGATGACATAATTGCCATCCTTAGTGATATGCAGTGGTAGCTGCCCTACTAGGTTGACTTGATACATATTAGGCAACTTAGAAGGCACAATTGAGGTTATTTGTGTCTTAATCCCTGCTTGCGTTAGTAACTGGCGTAAGCGCTTGTCCACGGACTGGCCTACCGTGCCAGCGGCTGGCGTGGTTTGCGCGCTTGAGCTGATTTTATTATTGGTAGCATCAGTGGCGCTCGGCTCGGCACAAGCTGTCGTCGCCAATAGTATCGCGCTCATCAAACCAGCAGACTTTAATAAAAGTTGTTTCACGGAGACGGTCCCATTTGTTATAAAAGAGGTGTTTTAACAGACGTGTTCGGCAAGTTTCTCTAACAAGCATCCACTTCATTATGCAAAAACATAGATTAAAAAGATAACGGGACTTTAGCATATGCGCTAACTTTGACAGCGATTAAAAGGCCAAATTTGCAAAATTGCTACTGAGCTTTAAGAGACAGGCAATACAAATATAGATAAGTTAGGGTCTGTCGGCGTAGGCACAGCAAGCCCAAGAAATTTGTACCAGCTTCGTGCGTTATATCTTTTATCTATTTTATTCAGTATTGACGATAGCAGACAGACATAACAGGCAGCAAAAAGCAGCGCACTTTAATAGTGGCTGCTCATGTTAAATCTTATTTTCACAAATTATTTTAGGGTTCAATAAGGCGAAAATTTAGAATTTGGCGACTTCTTCTTCGGTTAAGAAGCGACTATCGCCTTTTTCCAAACCGTCTAAAGTGATATGACCAATACTGGCGCGATGCAGCTCAGTCACTCTATTACCAAAATAACCCATCATACGTTTTACTTGGTGATACTTGCCCTGCTCTAAAGTTAAACGCGCATGAGTCTCATCGATGAACTCAAGAACCGCAGGCTTGGTTTCTTCATGTTCGCCTTCTAATAAGATACCTTCAGCCACTTTTTTAACAGCATTGGCTTGAGCGTCGCTGTCCATCGCTTCAGCCAAGGTCAGCTCATAAATCTTGGCATGGGCATGTTTAGGGCTGGTGACACGGTGCAACCATTTGCCATCATCACTGATGAGCAACGCACCAGTCGTATCGACATCGAGGCGACCCGCAATACGTAAGCTACCCAGTTCTGGTACCGAAATCAGCTCGGTGACGATAGGATGTTCTTTAACTTTTAAGGTACATTCAAAACCTTCAGGCTTATGCAGGAGTATATAGCGATTGCCCGCCGCGACCGATAGTGGCTCGCCTGCCCACATGACATCATCGTTGACGATATCGACATGGACGCCAGGATCTTTGATTATCTGATCATTGACCGTGATTTCACCCGCGTGCATAATCTTTTTGGATTCTTTGCGCGACAGCTCAGTGGCTTTACTAATAAATTTATCTAAACGCATACGATTGACTACCATCAGTGTTATGTTACCACTCCCAACTCTGCCGCTAACGGAATGAACTTAACGAAATCGCTAATTCTATCCGCCGCGCCAAGGCTACTAGATTAGCACTTAGGCGCGACTCGCTCGTTATCTTTAAGCGTGAGAAATGGTACTATAATGAAAAATTAAATGAACACTGCGCCAAATATGGACAACAGTGAAAGTTAGACAAGTTTACCATATCCTACCTAGACCTGATGAAATATGAGCTATCAAACGCTAAAACGTGCCGTCACTGCCCGCCTAGAAATCAAGAAATCTGATTTTATCGCTTATGCGTATCCGGTGCACTCACGTGAGCAAGCAATGTTTCACGTGGAACAACTACGTGAGAAATATGCCGATGCCCGTCACTACTGCTGGGCCTATATCATTGGTGACCCTGATAATACCACCAGCGCTGGCTTTGACGACGATGGCGAGCCGAGTGGTACCGCAGGACGTCCGATATTAAATGTCTTACAACACAAATCTATTGGCAACGTCATCATCATTGTGGTGCGTTATTTTGGCGGGATTAAACTGGGCGCTGGCGGTCTGACCCGTGCCTATGCAGGTTCTGCGCAAGCGGCGGTCGACCAGATGATTTTAAGCCCTTATGTAGCCATGAGCCGAGTGCAAATACTCGCAGAATTTGCGACCGAAGCGCAATGCCGCTATGTGGTTGAGAGTCTAAACGGTCGTATTGATGAGGTCGCTTACAGTAAGCAAGTCACCTTGACCGTGACGCTTGCTGAGGCAGATATTGAGACTTTAAAAGAACGCCTTGCGATGGATGGGCGGGTATTGAAGGAAACATGAATTCAACCTCAAACCATCAAAAAGCCATCAAAAATTTGAGTAACCATGCGTTCACTGAAAGTCTTTGGTTTTCAATATATCTATCGGTATTATACGCTTACTCTCAACACTAACGATAAGATCACGCCATGCAAACCTACAACCTCCCCGACCATTTCAACCCCACGCCTTTTAAGCCGCCATTTTGGCTCTCTAACCCGCATCTGCAAAGTATCTTGCCCAAGTTTTTTGCACCAGCAGTACCGACGTATCGTCGGATGGTGATGCAAGACTCTCTAGGTGAGACTGATATTGCTTATGACTTTTATGATGCGCACCCTATAAAAGCAATCGAAAATGATGAGCGTGAACAAACACCTTTAATCGTCTTGTTTCATGGTATGGAAGGCAGTAGCGACAGTCATTATGCGCGGGTTTTGGCGTATCAAATGCACGCGCAAGGCTGGCACTTTGTGGTGGCGCACTTTCGCAGTTGTGGCGGTATTCCTGCTAATGGTCGAGTCTTTTATAATGCCGGTGACACCGATGAAGTGCATCACGCGCTACAAAATCTCAGCGAGCGATATGCCAATATTTATGCGGCTGGGGTGTCACTAGGTGGCAATGCCTTGGCAAAATACATGGGCGAATATGGGGATAAAGCCATCTGCAAGGGTGCAGCCGTTATCTCTGCGCCTGTCGATATGTCATCGGCGGCGCTCAATATGCACAGCTTTCTGAGCCATCGTATTTATACGCCATATCTACTCAATCCTATCATCAAAAAAGCACTGGCAAACGACATCACCAAAGAAGAAATCGATGCCATCAAAGCGGTCAATCGTATCAGCGACTTTGATGACATCTTTACCGCACCGCGTCATGGCTACCGCTCCAACAATCACTATTACCAATCTTCCTCTGCCCTCCCTTATTTGATCAATGTGACCAAGCCTTTATTATTAATCAGTGCCAAAGACGACCCTTTTATTGGCTTTACCGCGACGCCAAATGATGTATCTGACAGCGTCACTCTCATCGACACCGATCATGGCGGGCATATCGGTTATTTGCGTTATCGTTCGGATAAAGATAAATCTACCCATCTTTATAAAAAATCAAGATTTGATATCGATTGGATACCTGAAACTGTCAGCGCTTACTTTCACTCTATTGGTGTGCTGTCCGATAAGTGATAGGATGCTCCGCTTTGATACTATCGAACTAATGTTCCCCTTTTGAGAGCGCCACATGTATCCCTTTATCCGTTATACCAGCACTATCATAAAATCTGCCATAAAAGCTAAAAGAGGGCAGACCCTCAGCTTTAGAGATACTGGCGAGATTGAGTTTTACTGTCGTCTCACCGACATCGATAATTTCCTTGAGATGAATAATGGTCGCGTATTGACCCTTTATGACATGGGTCGTACCGACTTTGCCGTGCGTAGCGGTCTTGGCACGCAGCTGCTCAAACAGCGCTGGGGTTTGGTCGTCGCGGGCAGTACGGTTCAGTATCGCAAACGCATTCGCGCCTTTGATAAAGTCACTATGAAAACTCATATCGCCGGTTTCGATGAGCGCTGGATATACATCGAGCAGTCGATGTGGGTCAAAGGCAAACCTTGCTCCTCCGCCCTACTACGCACTGGCGTAACCAAAGGTGGCAAAGTGATCGAGACGGCGCAAGTGCTGGAAGTTCTAGGACAAGCGGATTGGCAGTTGCCACCGTCAGGCTATGTGGCAGAATGGATTGAGAGTGATGATGACCGTCCTTGGCCGCCGCAATGTTGATAGTATTGTTGTAGGCTGGGTTTTTAACCCAGCGTTTTGGATTGTGCAAAGTTGCAGAGCTGGGTTAAAAACCCAGCCTACGTCGGAAAATCTAGACAGTTGAGAGCAGAATGACTTACTTATAATTTTCTAGAAACCTTATAGCTACTGTTCCATAACAATACATTATATAAATAAGTATAATAACTGTTAGGATAGTCATGAGTGTCGTATAAAATCAAATAAAGCTTATAAGGGGAATAAAATGGCTAACAATACGGATCTTCGCACTGACTATGTCGGTACACTATTCGACAACACGGACTCAAACCCAAGCAAAATTACGTTAGCTTTTACCATGGCAGGCGTGGCACTTAAAAAAGGTCACTCTGCATCCGTGATATTGATGGTAGATGCCGTGCACTTAGGCGTGCCTCATGCTTTAGATAAGGTCAATATTGGCGCACCGTTTGAACCTGCTGGCGAGTTACTAGAAGCCTTTATCGAAAAAGGTGGTCAAGTATTGGTCTGCGGTGCCTGTATGGAGCATAACGGTGTTGAAGAGTCCGCTATCGATGAGCGCTTTACCGTCATCAGTGGTGATGACGTGGTTGAGCTGCTAATGAATGCGAAAGGGTCTTTGCAGTTGAATTAAACTTTAGCTTTATAAGAATGGGTCAGTTTTCTTTAGCATCTTTTTGATGGTTTGGATGATTGGCTTTTTTCACCTTTTGAATAAGCATAATTAATTTAGCGGCTAAACTTTAATTATCTTTTTTAATTTCATTTGTTTCTAGTAAATATATAGCTAAAGTAGAGGCTGCTCCGACTGCTAACTTAGCGTGTCTAGGTTGTAAACCTTTAAACCCACTATCTTTGCCATGACCACTGCCATATTCATTTCTAACCTCTGCAATTCCTTGAACGACAGAGGATAAGCTACCTAAAATTTGTCTTATTGAACTTGCTGCTTTTGCTTCGTTAGATATATCATCAGGCGTAATCTTAAGTAGCTTTGTAGTCTCTTTCATCAATTTAGATAAGTCCCAATTTTTATTATATTCTTCCTGCCTACTTTTAAAGATTGATTTGCAGGCAGTTTCAATTAACTCTTTCGCTACTCCTATAGCCTGATAAGGAGATGTTTCTATTGATGACTCCATTAGATTAATCTGTTGTGAAACATACTCAGCATCAAAAATAACTTTTATTTCATTACCTTTTCTTTCGATTGACGCTTTGCCCGTATACTTCATTCTGCCACTAAAAACTGGTTTATCAGAGATACGTGTTCTTTCTACAAGTTCAAATCCATCATTACTCAGGCTATCATTAAATTTACGATGAAGTTTATCTACTTCATGTGAATTCTCCCTCACTACTGGATGTAGTATTTCGCATAGAAAGTTGAGAAAATAAGCATCTTGACATTTTAACAAATCAAATCTTTTGTCACTGAAAACCCAATTGTCTTCCCAATCATAATTATTGAACCTGTGTTGCCAGATATCGTCTGCTGCGTTCGAAAACCTAGGATCTGTCGAAGGCATACTTTCTAGATCGTAAAGCCTAGATAAAAATTCTGTTTCATCCAGCTTTCCTGCCCACCAGATTTTTTCTACTCTTAATATATCAAATATGTCACGTCGAGTAATTTGAGTTATTTTGTTCATTAATCTTCTAATTCTTTAAGTTCAGTATCTTGATTATATGCATTAATACACTTTAACTACAGTTTTATAGTCAAACACCTTAACTACAACCTCGTAGCCAAAACCTTACTTCTTTTATCGAATAACGAAATACACATTATCTAACACGCATGCCGTCCAGCTTTGCTAAAGTAAGTCATGAAAATTTTCTAATAATACCATTCCTAAAAATCCGAGTAGCAAGGAAAACGAGTGCAAGTACTACATTTGGTAGACTAAGCGAGTTTGACACCGCTAATCGTATTTTTGGGTTTGGTATAAAATAAAAAGGAAGCCAGTCATGACCTTACTTAACACTCTTAATATCACCTACCCTATCGTTCAAGCCCCCATGGCAGGCGCAACCACGCCTGAGCTGGCGGCGACGGTGAGTAAGTTTGGTGGATTAGGGTCATTGGGGGCTGGCATGACGGCGCCAGACGTTTTAAATAGTGAAATCAACACCATTAAATCGCTCACCGATCGTCCTTTTATGGTCAATCTGATGGTGTTATCAGAGCATGAATCTAGTGCTTTGGATAGCGAAATCCCTGCTTGGCTAAGTGATTATTATCAAGAAAACAATATAGACATGGCGTTACCTGAACGACCCGCGCTAAGCTTTGCAGAGCAGCTACAAGTGCTCTATGACAATCCCGTTCCGGTTGCTAGTTTTACCTTTGGCATCATCAGCGCCGAGCAAGTGCAAGGCTTAAAAGATTTAGGCACACGTGTCATCGGTACTGCCAATCACCCATTGGAAGCGAAAGCATGGGCAGAGATTGGCGTCGATGCGGTATGTGTGCAAGGGGTAGAAGCGGGTGGGCATCGTGGTGGGTGGTTAGCGCAAAGTGAAAATGATCCATTGGGATTATTGACGCTGATTAGTCAAACGCGTGCCTGTACCGATATTCCGTTAATCGCGGCTGGCGGGATTATGACAGGGCAAGCGATTAAAGCGATTCAAAGCGCTGGTGCTGAGCTGGCGCAAATCGGCACGGCGTTTTTGACCACTGATACCTGCGGTATTAATGACATTTATAAGCAAGCGCTACTGGATGCTAGTCAAGATAAACGCAGTAGCGAAACGCGCTTAACTCGGCTGTTTTCAGGGAAGCAAGCACGCGGTTTATTAAACGATTATCTGCGCGATTTTGGTCAATTTGAAAGCGCGCATGAACTACCGCCCTACCCTCAATTAAACGCCATGACCAAAGTTTTACGTGCACATGCGAAACAAAACCTAGATGCAGAATATCAGTCTCTATGGGCAGGGCAAGGGGTGGCTTTGGTCAGACAAGAACGGACGATTGAATTATTAGAGCGGCTGGTAAAAGAGTGTTAGTTTTCTTGATGTAGAGACAATATTCTAACCAAAAAAAAGAAACACCAGTCTATCTGATGTTTCTTTTTTGGTTTAGAACAAGTATTTTCGACCTAAACAACTACTTCTTTAGTCCTTTTCGAAACGCTTTATAATCATCCGCTGTTTGGTCAAGCGCTTCGACCATCGGTACATGACCGACTTCTGGCATCATAATAATCTGTGATTGTGGGATGATTTCTTTTATCACCTTGACCGTTTCAGGCTTAATGACTTGATCTTTATCACCCCAAACCACTAGCGTCGGAATATTATATTGTGCGATGATTTTGGCACGTTCCTCGACACTATCTGTGACGATTTGCTCAAGGATTTTGGCGTGTAGCTCTTTATTAGCGATACGTTCTTGGGCAAATACTGCTTTGACAGACTTAGGCAAGTAAGGCGGCTTATACATCACAAAATCAAACATTTTGTAGAAGTCTTCTTTGTTATTGACCAGTAGCGGATTGTTCTCTAAAGTCGCGCCTTCTAGCGATTTAGAAATACCTGCTGACCAAAACCCTGCTGTGTCCACTAACCATAGACTTTTGACGTCTTTAGGGTACTTTGCCGCATAAGCGACACTGATCGCCCCGCCCATCGAATTGCCACCGACATGAATGTTTGACGCGACACCTTTGGCTTGCAGCAACTCATGCAGACGCGTGGCCTGCGCCTCCGAGCGATAATCTGCGGTCATAGGCTTGCTAGACTCACCAAAGCCCAGCAGATCAGGAATGATCAGATGATAGCCCTCTAGCTGACTGGCGATGCGCGTAAAGTTATCTTTATTACCGCCAAAGCCATGAATCAATAGTAACGGCTCGCCCGTCACATTCGCGTTTTCGGCATAAACCATTTTGTCGCCAGAAGCTAAGGTCAACGATTTGACTTCTAAATCTGACTTATTGCGCTCATACTGGATAATTTTTTGCGTGGTATTGACCGCTAAAGAATTGGGGGCAGTCGTACAACCCACCACTGATAGACTGAATAGAGCGGCAAGGCCTAAGCGTTTTAATAGCATCGAAACATCCTTATTAAGAGGTAATATGAAAGTGTCTTGTAGACCATGATTCTAACGGCAAACTTATGCTTATATTTTTTAATTGATAACTTTGCAGTCAAAACATTATCCCTTTGCATTTGATAAACAAGACTACCGCTTCCCTGATTACCTTTCTAATCAAGATGCCACACGCATTGTCATTTATAATGAGCGTTTTTATTACATTAATGTTTATTTCATTAGGGTCTGTTGAACATTCAAATATCAGGACTACTGATTGCTAAAGTTGCCCCAAACCTTTTATCAAATCAGGCGTAAACCGACGATAATGTCGAGACCTTAGCTAGGTTTACAACAACGTTTGGGGTGATTTTAGTATCAGCCTTTCAGGGCAGGGCTATTTTTTACCATCAACCGAAGCCCATTTGGATGGCGCAAAAGGATGCACATTGAGCGACACTATTACTTCCACTGACAAATCGCGTGACCTTACCGAGGGGTCGATTGCCAAAACCATGCTGCTGTTTGCCTTGCCAACCCTTGGCTCCTCGGCACTACAGTCATTAAACGGCTCGATCAATGCTGTTTGGGTCGGCCGGTTTTTGGGGGAAGAGGCGCTTGCCGCAACGGCGAACGGCAATATCTTAATGTTTATCATGATTTCATTCGTGTTTGGTTTCGGTATGGCGGCCACTATTTTTATTGGTCAAGCCATGGGTCAAAACGATGAGGCGCTTGCCGCAACGGCGAACGGCAATATCTTAATGTTTATCATGATTTCATTCGTGTTTGGTTTCGGTATGGCGGCCACTATTTTTATTGGTCAAGCCATGGGTCAAAACGATGACGTTAAGGTTAAACGCACCATGGGGACGGCGCTAGGGAGCATTATTCCCATCAGTATATTGTTATCAGCAATAGGCTGGATATTTGCTCCAACGCTACTCGATCTGCTCGGTACGCCGCCAACTGCTTTTGAGCTTGCTTTGACTTATCTGCGGATGATCTTTATTGCGATGCCCGTCACCCTAACCTTTACGCTGATGATGATGGCACTGCGCGGTACGGGGGATTCCACCACGCCGCTTTGGTTTATCGCGATGTCGGTCGTGATTGATCTGATTTTGACGCCGACGCTTATTTTGGGTTTAGGCCCTTTTCCTGAATGGGGTATCTTTGGCTCAGCCGTTGCAACGGCAGTTGCTAATACGTTAGCGCTTATCGGTATGGTCGTCACTATGTACTGGCGTGGTTCGGTGCTGACACTCAGTATGCCAGAGCTGCGCTTTTTGCGGGCAGACCTTGGCATCTTAAAGTCGATGTTTTCCAAGGGCTTGCCGATGGGTTTGCAGATGATCGTCATCTCTACGGCAGCGCTAACCATGCTATCGCTCATCAACCGCGAAGGCGTACAGACGACCGCTGCTTATAGCGCCACCCAGCAACTTTGGACTTACGTGCAGATGCCCGCCATGGCGCTAAGTGCCGCCGCTAGTGCGATGGTCGCTCAGAATATCGGTGCCAATCAATGGAGCCGAGTGGCAGGGATTACCCGCTGGGGGCTTATCTTTAACGTGATATTGACAGGCACTATGATTGGGATACTGACTATTTTTGATAAAACTATTTTAAGCTTGTTTTTGGGTAGTGACAGTGCAGCGGTGCCGGTCGGTCGGCATATCCAAACCATGGCGACGTGGGGCTTTCTCTTTTTTGGGATAGCGCAAGTGTTCTTTGGCACGATGCGTGCCAACGGCTATGTGATCTGGCCACTGCTAGTCATGGTAATTTCGATGTATCCTGTGCGACTTGGTTTTGCTTTTGGCATGTATCCACTACTGGGTGCCGATGCGCTTTGGTTATCATTCCCTGCAGGTATGGTAGCCACCGCGGTCATGGGGGCAGGATTATATCTATACGGTGGCTGGCGCAAAGGCGAAAACTTGTCAAAAGAAGAAGCCGCGCAAGGGTGCGAGGGCTATCGTGCTCAGATAGGCACTTCGGCGTCGTGCCGTGATCTGGCACCGACCACTTCATGGAAGCGCTTACCTTCACTCAGTGTTGCAAGCTTGCGCCAAAAATTTCAGGGTAGCGATTAAACGAATCATAATAAACCGTAGTAGTGATGATCTGGCTTTAATATTACCCAAGTAAAAACCTGACTGCCGCTGCCGCATGAATAGCAGTGGTATCAAATACAGGGATGGGGCTGTCGGCTTGTTTAATCAGCAAGCCAATCTCGGTACAGCCCAAAATCACACCTTCGCATCCTTCATCCGCTAACTGCTCAATGACCTTTATATAATAGGCTCTTGAGCTGTCTTTGAATACCCCTACGCAAAGCTCGTTCTTAATAATGCGATGCACTTCTGTACGCGCATCACTCTCTGGTATCGCTACTTGTAAGCCTGCGTCAAGCAAACGTTGCTTATAAAAATCCTCAGTCATCGTAAACTGAGTGCCCAGTAAGGCAATTTTCGTCAGACCTTGCGCCTTAATTGCTTGAATAGTGGCATCAGCGATATGAATCAAAGGTAAGTCGGTCACGTCTTGCACCGCATTAAACAGCTTGTGCATAGTATTAGAGGCGATCATTAATCCTTGGGCATCTGCGGCTTGTAAACGTTTGGCACTATTAGCCATGAGTACGCCCAACTCTTCCCACGCTCCTTGCTCTTGCAGCTCATTAATGGGGCCAAAGTCTACGCTATGTATGAGCAAATCTGCTGAATGTAATCCGCCCAGCTTATCCTTTATCCCTTCATTAATCAGACGATAATAGCTCTCGGTACTTTCCCAACTCATACCGCCGATGATGCCTAATGTTTTTTGTTGAGAGTGTCGCTGTTTTTGAACGGCCATTTTACTGCCTTATTGGTTTGTGGTGATCGATTTTATCTTAGCAAAACTAGCAGGCTTTAGTATGCTAATTATCAAAAATATGCTTTCTCAAGAAAAAAACTAGAGTCGTTAAGATATGGCAAACTTTAAGATGAGTAATAACGATTTTACCAACGCATCATCCCACGATATGATAGTCGCCAATAATTAATAAAGTGGCACAAAACCCTTTACTCCATCAAAAAATCATGCTGATTCAGCTATTTAAGCATGATGCTAACTGTGTAGGACTACATAATATTATGGCAGAGACCTCTACCTTTAAGATACGTACCCGTCGTAAGTACTATCGACTAATTTTTACTGGACTCATGGCATTGATGATGTCGCTCATTATCTCGACGGCATTGATATTGGTCAAAGTAGGCTTTATAGATGGTTTCTTTACGGAGCTCTTGCACTCATGGGGGCTGGCCTTTATTTTTGCTTGGCCTAGTGCCTATGTTTGCGCCTACCTAGTGCAAGAGCATGTGTTGAGTAGAATTGAGTTTTATTGAATTAAACGAGCAAGATAAATTTTAAACTTAAGTCCACCCCTACCATATAAAAACAGCTAAGATAAGCCATACCATTTTTATATAGAGGGCGCTATGACCCAATCAAGGCGTACAATCGAGCAGTTGCTCAGCCAAGGTACACTGCCCATAGAAAAGGCAGATACCGCCGCACTATTTTTAGACGTTTATCCCAGCAAGCGCACATGGCTGCAGTTTTTTGATAAAGCGCTATTGATTATCGGCGCGGTAGCGTTGGTATTATCCCTTGTGCTCTTTATTGCCTATAACTGGCTATATATGGGCAAATTGGCCAAGTTCGCTTTGGTCGAAGGCGCTTTGGTCATCACTATCGCGCTGTATGTGGCGCTGTCCTTTCGGCGTCGTTTTGCCTTTGTTCGGCAGTTGTTATTGCTGATCGCTAGCATCATTACCGGCAGCTTACTGGCGCTGTTTGGGCAGGTGTATCAGACCGGTGCGGATACGTGGCAGCTGTTTTTTGGGTGGGCAATATTAATTACGCCGTGGGTATTGATTGCACGCTTTCCTGCGCTGTGGCTGTTGTGGTTAGGGCTTATTAATGCTTTTTTATTACTTTATCTCGGTATCATAGACCTCTCATTGATTAATGACAGCTATCAAAACATTATAAGAGCGGCGACGTTGGCCCTTTTCAATCTGATAGCGCTAAATTTTTGGCTTATCTTTTTGGATCAACAGCGTACTCCTAGCCAATCTTTCAACCCTGATACTTCTATTTCTAATCCTAACCTCTCAAACTACCAAACTTCTACCAACGATATAGTCTTGCAAACTCAGTCCAGCTTGCACTGGAGTAGTTATATTGTTGGTCTAGTGAGCACTGTTTTTATCACCTTCCTCGCTATCATTACTGTTTTTGAGGTTGATAGTGTGATAGCCACACTCCTGTCTTTACTACTTTGGGTAGGCTGGTGCGCCTTTATATATTGGCGTTTTTATCAGCGCGATAGAAATTTGCTAATGCTAACTTATCTTTGCTTTTCTATCATTATTGTGGTGATGTTTTGGGCGAGTAAAGTCTTACCCAGTAATTTTGATGCAGGCACCCTACTCCTCTTAACTTTTCTACTGATCGGTATGATTACCTATGCTATTAAATGGTTGTTTAACGTTGCAAAATTGGACAATAACCCTTTCGAAGGCTTTAGAGTATCTACAGTTGTTGACACTCCTTTGAATAAAGAAGGAGTCGATCATGAATAATAACAATTACCAACAAGCGCTAGCATCGCTCCAAAATATTGGTCTAATCGCTAGCGATTTTAGAGCAGCTAATAATTCTTTAAATGACGACTCAGAGAAACATACTCCTTGGTATTTGCAACTTTTTATCGGTTTTGGTGGGCTGTTAGCCAGTTTGTTTTTTACCGGTTTTCTGACCTTAATTTTAGCTGAGTCTAATCTTTTAGAAAGTACAGTAGGATTGGTTATAGTAGGCTTGATTTTAAGCGCATTAGGCTTTTGCTTATTTAACACAGCAAGCAAACATCATAATCTGTTCTTTGAGTATTCAGCTTTTGCTATCAGTATCACAGGACAGCTCTATGTCGCTGCTGGATTATTCTTCTTTGCAGTAGAGCTGCCTTTATCAGTCTGGCTGTTTTTGATTATTCAAAGCTATTTGACTTTTATTATACCCCATGTCGTTTATCGACTGCTAAGTGCTAGCGTCGTGCTCGGTATTGTGGTCTATTTATTCAATTACTATCACCTGCCTGAGTTAAGCTTAGGGCTACTGGCACTTATTACTGCCGTCACCAACTTACAGCGTTATCCGCTATTACGACGCGTTCCAAGACAACAGCAAGTTTATGCAAAGGCTATCATTAGTGCCTTTGCTTACGCTAGCGCCATCGTATTACTAGGCGTCTCGGTTTATTTTATCGCGGCTGAATATGGGGGCAGTTTTGATAGCCTTGATAGTTATGGCGATACCTTTGTTTATAACTACTATCTGGCACAAGGGTTACTGACGCTCGCCAGCCTTTATGCCGCTTTGCTTATCCTCAAGCGCTATCAAGTCAAACTGCTATCAGCTACAGGATTCATCATTGTTTTTGCCATCATTATATTAGGTGTTATGTCGATCTATGTCTCAGGATTACTCGCCACTAGCCTGATCATCGTCATCGCCATGGCCAATAGTCAACGGGTGCTATTAGGGGTGGGTGTGCTTTCGTTAATCAGCTATATATTTTGGTATTATTATCAGCTCGATACTTCACTACTACTAAAATCAGCTTCCATGCTAAGCATCGGTATCGGCTTACTACTGATGCGCTGGGTGCTAATCAAACGTTATTTTGGGATTAGTAAAGGGAATGGCGAAGCACTGACAGTGGCTAATGATAAGGAGCACTTGTCATGAATAAGACAAATGATTCATTACTGGGGCAAAAGTCAGTAGCCAAGCCACTACCGTGGTGGCGAAAGCGTACATTTACCATCGGCATCGCGCTACTGGGTTTGATCATAATATTAGTCATAATGACCATTAATGTTGCAAAGTTTGAGACCCATTTAGCTACTGGCGACACCGTGCTATTAGAGCTTGCGCCCGTTGATCCGCGCAGCTTTATGCAAGGCGATTATATGACCCTGAGCTATGCGTTAGAAGGTGAGGTACTCAACGAATTAAACGAAAAATTTCCAGAAAATGAATACTACATTAACGCTAGTGAAGGCTACGTCATTGTCGCTTTGGATGAAAATAACGTCGGTACGTTTACCCGTCTAGTCAATGTCATACCGAGCGATTTAGCCGCTAATGAGATGGCGCTTTACTACCGCGTGCGCAATAACATGATGAAGCTAGCGACCAATGCTTTCTTCTTTCAAGAAGGTCATGCTGAAGCGTTTGAGGTGGCAGAGTATGGCTTGTTTCGCGTCAATGATAAGGGTGAGCCTTTGCTGACTGATATGGTTGATGGAGTGTTTAAAGTGATTAAGCCTGAAGTTAACGACCTTGAGACCAATAATTTCGAGACTAATCGCTTTGACAATGAAAAAGTCTTTGATGATGACAAAACCTTTGATAATTAAGCCTGGTAAATGCTCAAAAATTTAACCTCTAAAACTAGTCTCTAAAACTAGTCTCTAAAACTAGTTTCTAAAAAACCAGTGACAACATCAGGTAACCAAAGTTGCCTTGTTAGTCCTCAGGAAAACTTGCTAAGGTAATTGCTACTTATTTTTATTACTTATAATGATAATAAAGGAACATCTTATGCAAGCCTACCTTCTCCATAAAGCAGGCGGTATTGAAAACCTAATTTTGAGCGATGTTGATAAGCCGAAGCCAAAAGCCAATGAGCTATTGATTGAAGTCAAAGCTATTAGCATTAATCCCGTCGACGTAAAAATACGCGAGATGCCCAAGCTCCTCGATCAAGTCTATGGCACTGACAGACCGCTGATTTTAGGTTGGGATATCGCAGGCGTAGTCACTGCTATAGGAGACGACGTTACCAATTTTAAAGTGGGTGACAAGGTCTTCGGACTCGTCAATTTCCCTGGTCACGGCAATGCTTATGCCGAATATGTTGCCGCGCCAGCTGAGCATTTAGTCAAGATACCTAATGGCACTTCCTTTGCAGAAGCGGCCGCTACCACACTCGCCGCTTTGACTGCACTACAAGTATTAAGCCCAAGGATAAAGGCGGGTGATAAAGTCCTCATTCATGCTGGTTCTGGCGGGGTTGGCCACTTTGCGATACAGATTGCCAAGGATATTGGCGCTTACGTTATCTCAACCTCTTCTGCTGATAATAAAGACTTTGTATTATCGTTAGGTGCGGATGAGCATATCGATTACGAAACTCAGGATTTTGAAGAGCTGGTCTCGGATCTAGATTTTGTATTAGATGCTATTGGCGGTGACGTGCTTGAGAAGTCATTACAAGTCACCAAGGATGGTAAATCGATCATCTCCTTACCGACGCCGCAGTTCTCCGATAAAGCAAAAAGCTATGCTAAGCAGCATGATATCGATATTGCGTTTTTTAACGTGACCTCAAACGGCGATGATATGCAGACGCTAAAAGAGATGCTGGAGAAAGGGACACTAAAACCACACGTATTCAAAACCTTTGCCTTTACCGATTTAGCACAAGCACACCGTCAAGTCGAGACCAATCGTACCGTAGGTAAGGTGGTGGTTGAGGTTTAAATCTTCAAACTGTTACTAATCTAAAAATACTTATAAACAATAAATAAAGGATTTATTATGCGTAGTGCAACTTATAACGAATTTGGCAAACCAACAGAAGTCCTCAGTTTAGGCGACAGTCCTATCCCAGAGCCCAAGGCTAATGAAGTGCGTGTCAAAACCATTCTTGCCTCCATTCACAACCATGACTTACTCACCATTCGTGGTCAATATGGCTTCAAACCAGAATTGCCAGCGATTGGTGGCTCTGAGGCAATTGGTATCATCGATGCGGTTGGCAGTGAAGTCAAAGGCTTAAAAGTCGGGCAGCGTGTGGCAGCGGCGAGCGTACAAGCGACGTGGGCGGAATACTTCGTCGCCTCAGCTAATATGATATTTCCTGTACCCGACAATCTGAACGATGAGATGGCCGCGCAACTTATCGCGATGCCGCTTAGCGCTCTGATGATGATCGAATTCCTAGAATTACAACCGGGTCAGTGGGTCATCCATAACGCTGCTAATGGCGCGGTCGGCAAGTCGCTTGCGATGCTGGCAGCGGCGCGCGGTATCAAAACCATTAACGTGGTGCGCAATAGTGACGCAATAAAAGAATTGGAAGCGTTGGGGATTAAAAACAATATAAATACCTCAGATGAAGACTGGCAGGATCAAGTCCGTCATATCGTCGGTGATGAGGCCATCAGTGCGGCGGTTGATTCCGTCGGCGGTGAGAACAGTGGCGAGCTATTATCCTTGCTAGGTCATTATGGTACTTTGGCCTCTTTTGGTCTGATGTCAGGTAAGCCCATGGCCATCAATCCTACCGATATGATTTTTAAACAAGCCACAATGAAAGGCTTCTGGGGCAGCAAACTTAGCCAAGAGATGAGCGTGAAGCATAAGCAGCGCCTAGTAAATGAGCTCATCGAACGGGCGGTCGATGGCAAATTAAAGCTACCTGTTGAGGCCACTTTTGATTTGGCTGATATCGCCAAAGCAGTCGATGGCGAATTGCAATCAGGCAAAAAAGGTAAAGTACTGCTAAAACCTTAAACTGTCGTTAACTTGTCATTTAGCCAGCCTTACTTTTATTGATAATGGCAGCGTTCTTTACAGTGAGAGCGCTGCCATTTTTTATGACAGTTTTTTATAGCTTACCGCTTATAACTTACCTAGTAGTATATTGATAAACAGCGGGCAACGTTCATTTACCAAAGTCAGGTTGCGGGTATCAAGCCCTACTTGTTAAGGTTGATGAGTGATTAATCACCATCATTTAAAGATTAATAATTAACGATAGCTATCTAACAATAAAAAAGGATATAAGTATGCGCAGCGTAACCTACAACGAATTTGGCAAACCGTCAGACGTACTAACGATCATTGACAGCCCAATGCCGGAGCCAAAAGAAAACGAAGTCCGTATCAAGACTATTTTATCCTCCATCCATAACCACGACCTCATCACTATCCAAGGCCAATATGGCACCAAGCCAAAACTGCCCGCACTTGCTGGTAGCGAAGCCGTGGGTACTATTGATGCTATCGGCGATGGCGTCAAAGGTATGGAAGCGGGTCAACGTGTGGTGGTCACCGGTGTCGAAGGCACGTGGGCCGAGTACTTCACCGCGCCTGCCAGTAGCGTCATTCCTATACCGGACGCCATCGATGATGAAATGGCCGCGCAGCTTATTGCCATGCCGATGAGCGCCTTGATGCTCATTGAGTTTTTAGAACTAGAAAAAGGTCAATGGGTCATTCAAAATGCCGCCAATGGCGCAGTTGGTGAATCGCTTGCGATGTTGGCAGCTGAGCGCGGTATCAATACCATCAACGTCGTGCGTAGTAAAGAGTCAGCAAACGAGCTGACCGAAATTGGTATCACCGAAAACAACGTGGTGAGCGATGATGATGACTGGAAAGATCAAGTCCGTCAACTTATCGGCGATGCAAAAATAAGCGGTGCGGTCGACTCTGTCGGCGGTCAGTCTGGTGGTGACTTACTAAGCTTGCTCGGTCATGGCGGCATCATAGCAGCAGTGGGTGCGATGTCTGGTCAGCCACTCGCGCTCAATCCGACTCATCTCATCTTTAAGCAAGCGACACTCAAAGGATTTTGGGGCGGTGCATTGATGCAAAAGATGGATGCGGATAATAAAAGCCGTTTAATAAAAGAGCTTATCGAGCGCGCCGCTAGCGGTAAGTTAAAGCTACCAACAGGCGGCATCTATACGCTGGATAATATTAAAGAAGCAGTATCTGGTAAGGTGCAATCTGGCAAAAAGGGCAAAGTATTGTTAAAACCTTAATATAGTTCGTTATAAATCCACTCAAATAAAAGAGCAATACAAGAGGATCCAGACAATGTCTAATAACAAAACCTTTAAAGCCTTAGTCGTCGAAGAAACCAGCGATGGTAAATTTAAAAAAAGCATTCAAGAGCGCAATGTCAGTGACTTGCCAGAAAACGACTTACTCATCGAAGTACATTATTCATCGTTAAACTTTAAAGATGCGATGTCGGCATCGGGCAATAAAAGAATCACCAAAAATTATCCGCACACCCCTGGTATCGATGCGGCAGGCGTCGTGGTCAGTGATAAGTCTGGCACGTTTTCTGAGGGTCAAGAGGTCGTGGTCTTCGGCTATGATCTCGGTATGGATACCGATGGCGGTCTTGGTCAAATTATTTCTATCCCTGCCGATTGGGCGGTAGCCCGTCCAGAAGCGTTGAGCCTAAAAGAGGCGATGATCTATGGTACGGGCGGTCTAACCGCAGCTTTAAGTGTGCAAAAGTTAGAAAAAATGGGCGCAAAACCAAGCGATGGCCCAGTCGCTGTCACAGGCGCAACGGGCGGCGTGGGCAGCATCAGTATTGCGATATTGAAGCAGTTGGGCTACGAGGTCATTGCCTTCTCAGGTAAGCCAGAACAGAGTGATCATCTAAAAGAGCTGGGCGCAAGCGAAGTCCGTCATCGCGATACGATCAATGAAATCGGTAGCAAACCTATCGGCCGTGAGCTGTGGGCCAATGCCATTGATACGCTCGGTGGCGATTATCTAGCTAATTTGCTCAAGCAAACCAAATCTGGTGGTGCAGTAACCAGTTGTGGTTTAGCCAGCGGCGCTGAGTTTTCGATGTCGGTGATACCTTTTATCACCCGCGCGGTGTCATTATTGGGTATCGATTCAGTGTATATTCCACTGGCTGACAAAGAAGCTATTTGGCAGCGTGTCGCCACCGATATGAAACTGCCTAATCTAGAGAGCTATGGCGAAGAGATTACGCTTGAGCAAACGCCAGAATATCTGGATCGCTTTATGTCGAGTAAGGTAGTTGGGCGTTATGTGGTGAATGTGCGGGGGTAGGGTTTGGCTTAGAACTTAGTTTTTATATAATGGCAGTGCTCTTTTTTGGAGCGCTGCTTTTTTTGGAATTCTCAACTGTTTTCCAAAAATTACACAACTAATTACACATAGTGTGTATTATATAATAACTTTAAATAGACTTATCAGCTTACTGAGAGTTCAACATGTGTGACTATAAAAAGTTATCGAATCAACCTTTGGTCTTTGTATTAGCAGAATTTAGATTTTCTCCTATACTAGGTATAAAGGAATACATACCTAAGATTCAAGATGCTTTGAGAAATAAGCTACCAATTCTAAGAAACACTGAGACCCAAGAAATTACGGTGTCGCCTAACGGTATAAGCTTAGAGGCTCAAGCCAACTGGGAGTTTATCTCTAAAAATAGTCATACCGCAGCTTCGGTTAACCAGAATCGTTTATTGTTTATGACTAGTGAATATGAACGCTTTAATGGATTTGAAGAGAACTGTGATTTCTTATTACAAACTATCATAGATGTTATTAACCCAAGCCTCTGTTTAGGTCTTGGCTTACGTTATAGCGATACCATTTTTAACATTGAAGGCAAAGGTTCAATAGAAGATTTTGTTCAGCCTAGACTATACAACAACGATGATTTAAAACTGTCAGGGAGCTTACTAAGACAGACTAATGAAACTTTATGGAGAACGACAGAAGGGGCTATTTTTATTCGTTCGATATACGGTGAGGATAAAGTTTTAGTTTGGCCTGATGCAGAGAATTTACCCATTGCAATAGAAAAATCTTCTGATAAGCCTGTCAAAAGACTACTATTGGATATCGACCATGTATGGAATGCTCAGGAAGAAGAGTCCGGTCCACTAGATTTTAATAAAGGATTAATACTTAGTAAACTATCAAACATGCATAAAATCAGTCGAAAAGCATTTTGGAATGTAACAACAGAACAAGCCAAGGAGGCATGGAAATGAGACAAAACAGTTATGGAGCAAATAGCTGGATAAATAAGAATATTACTACCGCTTTTATAGGCGCTTCTATTCTTGCCACTACTCCAGCCTATGCTTTTAAGAAATCAACCAGTTACGATAACAGTCGTTATATAATTGACAAAATGAGCCAAGCAAGCGGATCAAGTATTAATGTTAAGTACAATACTCGCCAGTCTCAGCTTTCGACAATAAAAGAGTATTTTGATTTGAGTGATGAAGAGCTTGCTAACCTTGTTGGTGTCTCAAGAAAAACACTGTACAACTGGGAGAAGCAAGGGATTAGTAAAGAAAAAGATAGACAAAGAGTGTTTGAGTTAAGCGTTATCGCAGAAGACTGGAGTTATAACAAGCTTCCTACTGATAAAGAAAAGCTGTTTACCCCTATCCTAGGTTCTACTAGCGTGATGCAAATGTTGACAGACGAAAAGCTTGATAGAGAAAAAATAATTTTTGCAGGTCGACGTCTTACTCATCAATCACTGACGCCTGAAGTAGGTTTGATTTAGAGGTTTAAATGCAGCGTATACTCGAAGCATTAGGATGGCGACAAGGCAGCTTTGTCAAACCTGAATCAGTTGCAAAGCTAATAGGTGATATAGATAGTACGTTCACTATATCTGCTAACAACTTGTTGGTTGTTGCCTCACAATCATGCGACGTTGCCTCCTCGCAAGAAGAATACATCGAGCTCTCTATTGTCCGGCTTTTATCAGTTGAAGCGTTTAATAAACAGTATAGCCATAATCGTCATCCTAGAATATTGCATATAGAAGCCATCTCAAACAGCTCTGATGAGAAGGTTATTTTAGAGCTAAAAGCTCACGAAAAAATTCAAATAAAAAAGTCACTTCTTGAAGAATTTAAACCTGATTCTTCAATTAACTTTTTAGAAGGGAATCTAAATCAGTATATTGATTGGCTAGCTGGTCGTTATAAAAGACCAGCATTACCTACTAAATTCGATCAGCTAATCGCGTCTTCTGATAAGAAAGGTAAAAGAAAAAAGATTGCTAAGCGAGCTAATGAACATCTAACTGGTATATATGTTGAGATTTATCCAAATCGAGATATTAAGGATGAAGAAACTTATTCAGTTAATTTGTTAGGTATAGCTTCTAATGATCAGTCTATTGCTTCTGCTACTGATGCACTTAATGAATATGCCGATATATTAAAAGATGCAGGAATGGACGTCTCTGTTCCTAAAGTAGGCACTGAATTTAAAATTTCTGTAGGTACTTTACGCCAATATCAACGTATCAATTTTGACTATCTTTCGTACGAAGAAAATAACCCTATACCACCTGATACAGGAATTTAGACAAAAAAACACCCAACCAAGTTGAGTGTTTTAACTAAAGAGAAGTGCCGCTAAATCAAATTATTTTTTCTTCTTTTTCTCAGCACGTTTTTTCTCAATCAGGGTTTGAGCGGTAGTATTTTCTTCCCACCAATCGCCCATATCTTGCCAGTAGAGATAAGCCTGCTCTTTACCACCAATTTCGATACCATAACTATTGATACCCATACCGCGTGGTCTAGGATGACGCTTTTTAAGAATTTCATGCGCCACTTCAGGCAAGTTATCTTTTGCGATATCCCACTCTTTTTCAGCCTTATCTAATTTATCTTGATAACAGTAAGCCAGCACCTTACCGAAAGCGATATTTGCAAGCATATCCTCTGGATAGTTGTCGCAAATTCGAATTATTTTCTGATACTCTTCGGTAAACATGTACCATTCTATCAGCGCTTCACGCATACCTAGGTTGTCATTAGGGCAAACTTGTAGCAGCCTTTCTCCCTGCTCGCAGGCTTCATCAAAGCTCATATTGTCAGCATAGACATTTGCCAGCTGAAACAGCGCTCGCAAAAAGGGACGGTTATCCATGATGCCCCATGGCAGCTTACTTTTTTGCCAATTAAAGTTTTTGGGGAAATACTCTAAGTATAGGCGCATACATTCGCGGCTACTCAATAGTGCTAAAAAGCTGTCATCATGCTGCTCACACAAAAATGCTAAGTTAAAGTAAGCATCAGGGTCATTCATATTCTCTAATACTAAAAACTGAGCAATATCACGAGCCACTTCATAACCTTCTTTCTCCAGCGTCATCTGTATCACTTGGAATGAGGTTGGCGGCTGCTCATCAAAGTCTTGCACAATTTCATGCTGAAATTTGGTCATGACTTCATTCATAATATCGTTGATATCACGACCTCTTTTTACCTCGGCATCTACAAAGGCTTTTATTTTAAGATTAAGCGCTCTACCAGCGCCAAGCGCATTTGATCTATTGTCAGCCGACTTATCGCTAACGTCATCTTCAAACATCCACTCGTTCTGTCCCACATGAACCAGTTTCATAGTCCATCACTCCTTTGCGTTGATATTACAATCATAGCATATGAATAATTATTCCCACTCAATCGTCGCCGGCGGCTTACTCGACACATCATACGTCACGCGAGATACTTCCGCGATTTCATTCATGATGCGATTCGATACTGTCTCGATCAAATCATACGGTAGATGGGCAAAGCGCGCGGTCATAAAGTCTACAGTTTCAACGGCACGTAGCGCGATGACCCACGCATAGCGGCGACCATCACCGACCACGCCGACCGATTTGATTGGTTGGAATACCGCAAATGCTTGCGCGGTCTTGTCATACCAGCCTGAGCGCTCCAGCTCTTGCATAAAGATCGCATCGGCAAGGCGTA
Source organism: Psychrobacter sp. Sarcosine-3u-12 (assembly GCF_002836005.1). Taxonomy (NCBI): domain Bacteria; kingdom Pseudomonadati; phylum Pseudomonadota; class Gammaproteobacteria; order Moraxellales; family Moraxellaceae; genus Psychrobacter; species Psychrobacter sp. Sarcosine-3u-12. The sequence goes on along the minus strand of NZ_PJBY01000102.1, from coordinate 115,625 downwards.
AGATATCGGCATATTCTTTTTTGACTTCGCCAAGGATACGCACGCCCAAACCTGGACCTGGGAACGGATGACGATAGATCATTTTAGCTGGTAGACCCAAGGTGATACCAAGTTTACGCACTTCATCTTTAAACAAATCGCGTAATGGCTCGACCAACTCAAACGCCAAATCATCTGGCAAACCGCCGACGTTGTGATGGCTCTTAATCACGTGGGCCTTGCCTTGATGCGACTTGGCTGATTCGATAACATCAGGATAAATCGTACCTTGTGCCAAGAACTCAATGACTTTACCGTCGCTTTGCTCGCTGATTTCACGCGCACTATTGGCAAAGACATCAATAAAGGTTTTACCGATGATTTTACGTTTGGCTTCTGGATCAGACTCGCCTGCTAAGGCGTTTAAGAATAAATCTTCGGCATCGACACGGATGACTTTTACACCCATGTTTTCAGCAAAGATTTGCATCACTTGATCGCCTTCGTGCAGACGTAGCAGACCATTATCAACGAACACACACGTTAGCTGATCACCAATCGCTTTATGCAATAGCGCCGCAACCACTGAGCTATCAACGCCGCCTGATAGACCAAGCAATACTTGCTTGTCACCGATTTGCTCTTTTAACTGTGCCACGCGCATATCGACGATATTGTCTGGCGTCCAATCACCCGCACAGTCGCAAATCTGATGTACGAAACGACCCAATAACGCTTGACCTTGTAGAGTGTGCGTCACTTCAGGATGGAACTGTAGACCATAGTACTGTTTGGCATCATCGGCCATAATCGCAATCGGACAGCTTGGCGTACTAGCAACGATGTCAAAGCCTTTAGGCGCTTCGATGACTTTATCACCATGGCTCATCCAAACGTTTAGCTTGGCAGCCGCGCCGTCAGTCTTGCTGTCTTCGATACCGTCAGTCAGCTGCGAGTGACCATTTACTTCGATGGTCGCCGCACCAAACTCATGAATATCACTGGCATGAACCTGCCCGCCAAAACGATCTGCCATCGCTTGCATACCGTAGCAAATGCCCAGTACTGGTACACCAAGCTCAAATACCGCATCGTTGATACGTGGGCTATTTTCAGCATGCACGCTCTCAGGACCACCCGATAGGATGACACCTTTGGCACCAAAATCCGTGATACGCTGAGTGTCGATGTCGTAAGGGAACATCTCACAGAAAACGCCAGAATCGCGCACACGGCGAGCGATTAACTGGCTGTACTGCGAGCCAAAATCGAGAATGAGGATACGGTCTTGCTTGATAGTCGGTATTGTAGGAGTGGCAGCGGCAGTGGTCATAAATCGATGTCCATCAATAAATAAATTGGTGGCCTATTTTAACAAGTTTACGTCCTCTATTGGCTATTAGATGGTTAATTATTGACGATTTTTGCTAGTTATCAATAGCGATGACCCGTTATTAGCGAATATTGACGATTATTTGAATGTCAGAAGGCAAGCGTGGGGAAAAAAGAGACAGCAAGCTCAATAAATAATTCTTAATAAATAGCTAGGTGGAGATGACATTTATATTCGAGTAAGTCCTAATAATAGGACTGTTTAACAAAAATGATAATTTTTTATTATACAAATGACGAGTACGTATAAACGTTTTGTTTATATTGTGATATGCTCAAATGATAAGCAGTTTAACGTTAGCACGGTAGATATATAGTCATTCGCAAATGATATCAATATATATTAATACAAAGCAATCGAGTACAAGCTATACATTAGTATGGTCAGCGAGGTTGACGTTGTAATGATTTGATAGTAGGTAGGTTATAGCATCGCTAGCTGTCGCTCACTATCTGCCGTTAAGCGATCGTTATATTGGCTCTAATGATTAACACCAGATCTCAATCCAAACCTAAATAAAAGTGATAGTCGGTTCAGGATAATTTGGATACAGGGAAGACGAGTGAAGTGTCTACAGGATAGTAGACTGAGCGCGCCTGACCTCGCATCCGATTTATATAAAATGTGACTATATAATAAATCGAAAGGCTAAACTTCTATGAGCAAAATCAAATCCCTTATCCGTAAAAGCCCTAAATCTGACCAGTCTGCACCTATCGCCGTAAATTCTGATAATAAAAATATCGATAACATCAGTGTAGATAGCGTCTCAAAAGATAATACCTCCTTAAATACACCCATCGAGCAAACGCGCTGGAATGGCTGGGGCAATGTCAGTATCAATAAAAAAGTCTCACCACACGGTGCGAAATTAATCAAATCACACATCGGTAAAACCAATAAGCTAAAGTCTGTCAGCTTGCAGCAAGTGCTCAAAACCGTACCCAAATCACGACTCCCTGCTGAGCTTACCGATCTCAATATGGTATCGACCGATCAAGAGGTCAGACTCAGACATGCGCGTGGGCAAAGCTTTCCCGATTGGATCGCTATGCATGGTGGTGACTTTGAAGTCTTCCCTGACGGCGTGGCTTTCCCTGAATCGACTGATGATGTTGAGCAATTACTTAAATTAGCCCAAGAGCATGATCTTATCGTCATTCCTTTTGGTGGTGGTACTTCCGTCGTTGGTCATATCAATCCACAAAAGGGCTCACGTCCCGTACTGACCATCGCCATGAGCAAGATGGATCAGCTGATTGACTTAGATAATGAGAGTCAAATCGCAACCTTTGGTGCGGGTACGCAAGGGCCTGCGGTTGAGGCGCAATTGGATGAGCACGGTTATCGTCTAGGTCATTATCCGCAGTCGTGGGAGCTATCGACGCTTGGCGGCTGGATTGCCGCGCGCTCTAGTGGCCAGCAGTCCTTGGGCTACGGGCGCATCGAGCAAATGTTTGCTGGCGGCACTTTAGTGACCCCGCAAGGCGTGCTAGAGATTGCTGATATCCCCGCGTCATCGGCAGGGCCAGATTTGCGTGAGATGATGATGGGTACTGAAGGCCGCGTAGGTATCTTTACCGAAGTCAAGATGCGCGTGCAATCACAACCTGAAGAAGAGCTATTTAAAGTGGCGTTTTTGCCGAATTGGGAAGCGGGCAAAGCGGTACTCAAACAAGCGGTGCAAAACAATGTTCGCCTCTCTATGCTACGCCTAAGCAATGCGGTCGAGACTGACGCGCATTTGCATTTAGGTACGACGCCAAGCCAGTTTTTAGCGATTAGCACTTATCTAAAAGCGCGCGGACTCAGCTCAGATAAGGTGATGCTCACCTACGGCATCTCAGGCGATAAAGCACAGAATAAACTAGCAGTGACGCAGTTCAATAAATTGTTAAAGCAAAATGGTAGTGTCACGGGTAAAATTACCAATATTATGGGTAGTGTTTGGGCGCACGGGCGTTTTAAATTCCCATATCTGCGCGGTACGCTTTGGGATAAAGGCATTATGGTTGATACCTTTGAGACCGCTACCAACTGGAGCCGTATTGACGAGCAAATGGCACAGATGCAAGAGGCGGTAAAAACGGCCTTAGCGGACGAAGGAGAGGAGGTGATGGCCTTTACCCATATCTCGCATGTCTATAAGCAAGGCGCAAGTCTATACACCACTTACTTCTTCCGCGCCGCCAAAGACCATGCTGCTACCTTAAAACGCTGGCAAAAAATCAAACACGCGGCCAGTATGAGCCTTGCCCATGGTAAAGCCACCATATCGCATCAGCATGGCGTTGGCCGTGATCATGCCCCATACCTTGCGGCTGAAAAAGGGGAGCTTGGCTTGCAAGTGACTCATGATATGCTCAAAAGCTTAGATCCTGAGCAGCGTATGAATCCAGGGGTATTGCTTGAGGAATAGAAATTGAAAATATGAGAGATAGATTGTCTATCCCGTGCTACTGATATAAATTTTCCTTGCTTGCTGTGCGACTTCGTCACTCCAGAGGCTGCACAAAATCAATGTCAGTAGCACTATATCGAACTGATTTCAAAATGGCTTAACTATTTATGTTCGTTAAATGAATGACGTCATTTAAGAAGAAAATCTTATGAACCAAAGCACACAACGCCAGCAAGCACTCGCGCCCCTAGCACGATCTGAACCTTGGGATATGCTCATTATCGGCGGCGGTATTACGGGTGCCGGCATTGCCCGCGAGGCAGCAAGGCGTGGCCTTGCCGTATTGCTTATCGAGCAAAAAGACTTTGCTTGGGGCACGTCCAGCCGCTCAAGCAAAATGGTACATGGCGGTCTGCGTTACATAGCTTCAGGCGATTATAAGACTACTTTACTTAGCGTGCGTGAGCGTGAACGTATGCTAAGCGAAGCAGGCGGTCTAGTTAACGAGATGCATTACGTCATGCCGCATTATAAAGGCAAGTTCCCACCGCCGTGGATATTTAATACCTTGCTACGCGTCTACGACAAGATAGCGGGCAAACGCTACTTTAAATACTTTAAAAAAGACGCGTTTTTACGGCTAAACCCTAATATCAAGCAAGATAAATTTTTGGGTGCCAGCCAGTTTAGCGATGCGATCACCGATGATTCGCGACTGGTCATGCGCGTACTTGACGAAGCCATTCATGACGGCGCGCAGGCGATTAATTATCTTAAAGCCGAGTCACTTATCACCAATGAGCAGGGCTTGGTGGTGGGTGCAACTTTAAAAGACACCGCTTCTAAAGATAAAGATCAAACCTATAAGGTTCACGCCAAAGTGGTGGTCAGTGCCACCGGCGCTTGGGCCGATACCTTACGTATGCAAGCCCGCGAGCAAACTGAGCAAAGCTTTCATAAGCAAATACGTCCCTCACGCGGTAGTCACTTAGTCGTCAGTCAAGAGCGCTTACCTACCTCGCAAGCCTATACCTTTTTGCATCCTGCTGATAAAAGAGCGGTGTTTGTCTATCCGTGGGAGAACCGTACGGTACTTGGCACCACTGACTTAGATCATCCGCCACTTAATGACGAAGAAGTCGGTATCACTAGCGCAGAGGTCGATTATCTACTAGCAGCGACTAACTCATTGTTTGATGATACCGATCTCAATCGAGAAGATGTCATCAGCACGTGGGCAGGCGTACGACCGCTGATAGCAGATAGCGGCAATGGCAAACGCGTCAGCCCCAGTAAAGAAAAGCGCGATCATAGCGTCTGGCTCGATAATAATCTGGTGACCGTCAGCGGCGGCAAGCTCACCACCTTTCGCCTGATTGCCCTTGAGGTGCTTAAAAAGTGTCAAAAGGTGCTCGCGCTTGATGACTCTGCTACTCACAACCAAGCGATAAATGGCGATCAGGTCTTTAGTAAAGTAGCATCCATCCATCCTAAGTTTGCGACGCTACCCTCTGATCTACAACAGCGCTTGCAAGGATTCTATGGTCGTAAGCTTGATACTTTACTTGAGCTGGCGCATGAAGAAGACTTAGCTTATATCACCGATAGCAACACCATTTGGGCGGAGATTCGCTTTGCCGCGCGCTTTGAACAAGTCATACATTTAGATGATTTACTACTGCGGCGGACGCGCGTAGGCTTAATCCTACCGCACGGTGCGATGACACCACTGATTAGCGCCAGACTGAAGCAAATTTGCCAGCAGGAGCTGGGCTGGGATGAGCAAAAGTGGCAACAAGAAGTCGCTCGCTATAGCGAGTTATGGCAGCGTTATTATCATCTGCCTGCGGCTTAGTGCTTTTTATACCTACATTTAAGATACTTTAAGAGTTATGCTGTGCGGCTGGTATAAATTTTCCTTGCTTGCTGTGCGACTTCGTCACTTTTCGATGCTGCGCAACTATCTCAAAAGGAGCATCCCAGCAGCACATAGCAAATGTGTATCAGTTTTAACTAGAACTGAGTATAGTTAAGGACGACTATGACCGATAATTCTGCAAACCCGATTTATTTCTTAGCTATCGACAACGGCACTCAAAGCGTCCGCGCGCTCATCTTTGATCAATTCGGCAGCGAGATTGCCAAAGCCCGCGTGCCTATCGAGCCGTATTTCTCTGAACAGCCCAATTATGCCGAGCAGCACGCCGACTACTATTGGCAAAAGCTGACAGAGGCCTGTCAAAAGCTCTGGCAGACCTGCGAGATTAAACCTGAACAAATCGCTGGCGTCAGTCTCGCTACCCAGCGCTATACCATGATTTGCCTCGATAAAGACAAGCAGCCGCTACGTCCTGCTATCGTTTGGATGGATTTGCGCCGCGCTGAGACTGGTGGTATCGGCTTTCTTGGCCCGCTTACCAAAATTATCGGCATGGGCGAATTAGTCAAAGACGCCCAGCAAAAAGCGCGCTGTAATTGGCTCGCGCAAAACGAGCCTGAGATATGGGCGCAGACCGCGCACTACGTCAATCTCTCCGCCTACCTCACCTATCAGCTAGTAGGTGAACTTATCGACTCAAATGGTCATTCGGTCGGCTATCTGCCGTATGACTACAAAGCGCAAACATGGCTCAAACCCAACACCCTGAAATGGCGGCTGTTTAGCTGTACCCCCGAGCAAATGCCCAAAATCATCCCACCAGGCCAAACTCTTGGTGAGATAAGCGCCAAAGCTGCCAAAGTCACAGGTATCCCAGAGGGCACGCCGATGATTGCCGCCGCCAGTGACAAAGCCTGCGAAGCCCTAGGCGCAGCGGGACTTGCCGCCGATACCGCATGCCTTAGCTTTGGCACCACCGCCACCATCAACACCATCTCCCCCGACTATATCGAGATACTCAAACACATGCCCGCCTACACCGCCGCCGCCCCGCACTACTACAACCACGAATACATGATTTATCGCGGCTTTTGGATGGTCAGCTGGTTTAAAGAACAATTCGCCCATTACGAACAACAACTTGCCAAAACCCAAGGCATCGACACCGAAAAGCTCCTCGACGCCGCCGTCAAAGGCATTCCAGCCGGCAGCATGGGACTTATCATGCAGCCCTATTGGTCGCCGGGCGTCCGTCATCCGGGACTTGAGGGCAAAGGCGCGCTTATTGGCTTTGGTGATGTGCATACCCGCGCGCACGTGTACCGCGCTATCTTGGAAGGGCTGGCTTACGAGCTTAAACTTGGCTTTGATACCATCGAAAAACGTACCGGCAAACCCATCAAACACCTGCGCGTCTCAGGCGGCGGCTCCCAAAGTGACGCCGCCATGCAGCTCACCGCCGACATCTTTGCCATGCCCGCCTACCGCCCGCACACTTTTGAAGCTACTGGCCTCGGCGCTGCCATCAACTGCGCGGTGGGTCTCGGCGTCTATCCTGACCACGCTACAGCCAGCGAAGCCATGACCCATTTAGGCGACGAATTCATCCCCATCAAAGCCAATGTGCAACTCTACAAGCGCCTCTATAACGAGGTCTATCTCAAGATGTACGAGCGCCTAAAACCCTTATACCAAAGCATTCAAGACATCACAGGATATCCTGCCAAGTAGTCTGGACGAGTTTGAAGTGTAGAAGTATTAGGCGTGGTCAAAAGGTGGGATAATTTTGGAAAAGAGGTTATGGGAGCTGATCGCGCCTTCTGCTTGTATCTGTACCCCTAAGCGTGGCGGGCACTAACGGCTGATGGCATTCCTGTATTCTCGATACTACCCTCAGCCAAGTGCCCGCAACTCGCTTAGTCGCACAAGATACCGCGTCAGTCACGGCTAAAATGCGCCCCAAGGCGACTATCATTAGCAAACTAAAGTGTCGTTAATTTTCATAATCCAAACATTTAACTTAAACCCTAATCCTCATGCAATCAATTAAAAAGGTTTCAAAATCATCAACCATTAAAAGCGTCTGGCAGGGTAAGAGCTTAAAATTTTGTCAATTGTTCGATTAAATTTCATGCTAATACATTTTACTAGCTAACTAAAGTTTAATTTTTATATGAGAGATGTATGGCAGGTAATAAACAAAGAACTACTACTGGAACAGCCAGCTCGGATAAACCTACTGTCGTAGCCAAAATTACACGTCCTAGACTTTGGGAATTTACGATACATTTTAGAAGACCTGAATCTAAACCATCTATGGCTAGCGCTGCAGTATCAAACGTTTATTATGACGGCAGTTATGGCTTTGATTGGCTCAGAGATGAGTATGTTTATGATATAGAGGAGGTGCATGAGTTAGGAATAGACCCTATGACAGGTAGAAGTAAGCTAGCTAGATTATATAAGGGCTCTGTTATAGAGTTAATGAATGAATATACTCGTCTTAATCAGACAAATTCAGACCTACCTGAGACGCAAAGTATCAAAACAGTGATAGGTGAGAGGTATATTCCTGCTTGGTTGGCTGTCTTTCCAACAACTCACGCTTCAGGTAAGAACCGCGATGGTGTCAATCTATTTCAGACCTACCTGAGACGCAAAGTATCAAAACAGTGATAGGTGAGAGGTATATTCCTGCTTGGTTGGCTGTCTTTCCAACAACTCACGCTTCAGGTAAGAACCGCGATGGTGTCAATCTATACCTGCAGGTTGAGCAAGAGAAGATACTAAGCGCTGCTGCGACGCCCATCATCCCTATCAGTGACCCTGCTAGTATTACTATCTCGTTCGAGGCAGATGATGGTATTACTATTACCGCAGATGGTATTAATACCTTGGCCGACCTAATGAATGTGGCTGAGCCCGAATTAAAGCGTCCTTTTACTGGTTCAGAACTAAAAAGTAAAGTCGTTAAACGTTATCAAGATAATAGTAAAGCTATTGATATCAAAGCTGTTACAGGTAGTAGCAAAGTTAGGTTTGTAAAGATTAAGGCAACTGATACGCTGGATAACACAACTAGAATAGTAGGCCTGTTGTGTGTTTACCCAAACGCTGCTATCAAAAAAGCCGCTATTAAAGTCGTCCACTGTTTGACGCATCGTTCACCGCAGCCAGATGGATTAAATGATGCTTATATTAAAAAAACACCCTATAAAGTTAACCTAGGTGACGGTAAAACAGGTACAGCGACTAGAGAAGAGATCATAAGACCGTCTAAATGGGCGTCCTCAGCACCTGATCAGGCAGATATTCTATTAGAGTTAAAACACCAATCTTTCAATCAAGCTTTGATTGAAACAACTGTGGATATCGACTATGTCGATCTATCAAGCCAAGCCAATGCGCGTATAAAACAGTTTTTGTCACACCCAGATTATCAGCGAACTGTCTCTTCAGATCATTATTCGCGTTTGATGAAACAGCTGGCAGATATTTATTATCAAGAGATCCTAAAAAATAAGGACATTGAGTGAGATGATAACAATATTACTTATTTGTTTCTGACTGAATATAGTGTCAAATATTTAAATAGAACAGGATCTATAGGGGGAGCAGCTTGGCCTGCATGCAATGGAGCACAATGTGACTCTGTCTTTAGAGGGGGCAACTTTGCCATAGTATTTGAGACCGGTAGACCAGACATACATAAATTGGTGCATGAGCTAGGCCATAGTCTGAGCTTACCCCATACTTTTCTAAAGCCAGAAGAGCCAAAATATAGTAACGTGCATTACTTTTATATGGGCTATACAGACAACGTGATGGATTATAACGCTAAAGCCAAACCGTTAACTGCTGCTCCTAATACACCTTCTCTTAGCAATCGATACACTATGAACGCAATATTTAAATGGCAATGGGACATCCTACGTAATGACAACACCGTAGTAAATTCATAAAGGAAGCGGTCAATGAATTATTCTAAAACATTTCTGCTTATGATGCTTATAGGTTGTTTAACAAGTTGTGCTACTACAGAGCAAACTCAAAAACCTATAACAGAAGCAGTTGCAATCACTAAACCAGTAGATACAATCTCTTTAAAAGTAGAAAATGTAGATACAGAAGAAACACCCAATCTGGAGGTGCTTTGCAGCTCTGCATACGTCGAACACTTAGTTCTACCGCCACCGCCAGTAACAGGCACAGAAAGACAAGAACCTATTGTTCTCATGACTCGTAAAGCTTTTAATGAGAAGATAAAATCCTCTCCATTATGGGACTCTCTATATGATAAGGAGCTACATTATGGTAGTTACGGCTATAGTTACTACTTTGAAACATTAATCGACCTAATCGGTTCAAGCAGTTATATCCGTGTCTATAGTGAATTAGATGGTCGTAAGTGGACAGAAGATCAAAGACTTACTCAATTCAACTATGGTATTGGTAGTGTTTATAAAAGGAGTAAGTATAAACATCAGCTACTTCCTCAAGAAAAAGTTGAAATGATAGAAACGATTAATTTAGTAATTGAAGATAGACAAAAAGCTACGGAAATCGTCGATACGCTTTATAAACAGTATATGGAGAAAGTAAATAATCAGCAGTACCTGTCAGACGGTGAGACTATTCATACTTATATTGAATATGAAGGTAAGTTTTTTTCGTTATGGGGCGTTAATATCATAAATAATGAAATGCCATTCTGTAATAATAAAATGTTAGAAGGATTAACTATTAGTTAAAGCTGAGTATGATAAAAAAAGATATCTCTTCTTGTATTACCATTTTTTAACTGCCTTCACTCGTTTGGAGCCTTTCCTAAAAACTGTGTAACTGCTTATAATCCAATAACAGGAGAATAAGCAATGACTACTCAATCTGACATTAAAAAACTAGCCGAGCAAATGGCTGGTAGCATGAAAAGCTTTGATGACATCAAAGACTTCCAAAAGCAGCTCATGCAATCCTTTATTGATACTGCCTTAGAGGCTGAGATGGAAGAGCATCTCGGCTACCCTAAACATGAGAAGGCAGACAAGCCCAATAAGCGCAACGGCCACACTAAAAAGACCGTCCGCAGTGACACAGGCGATCTTGAAATCTCCACCCCAAGAGACCGCGGTGGCAGCTTTGAGCCTGTGCTGGTCAGTAAGCATCAAACCCGTATCTCAGGTCTTGATGACAAGATCATATTCCTTTACGCCAAGGGTCAAACCACCACCGAGATTGTAGAGAGCATTAAAGAGCTCTACGATGTCGACATTTCAAGCTCTCTTGTCTCAAGAGTCACTGACAACATATTAGAGGACATCACCGCTTGGCAGAACAGGCCATTGAATAGTGTTTATCCTATCGTCTATTTGGACTGCATCGTCGTGAAGATACGTCAAGACAAGCAGATCATCAACAAGGCTATCTATCTGGCGCTAGGTGTTGCTCTTAACGGTAAAAAAGAGCTGCTTGGTATGTGGTTATCAGAGAATGAAGGCGCTAAGTTCTGGCTGGGTGTTCTCACTGAACTACAAAACCGCGGGGTACAAGATATCCTCATTGCCTGTGTCGACGGCTTAAAGGGCTTCCCTGATGCCATTAACACCGTCTATCCAAAGGCACAGGTTCAGCTGTGTATCGTACACATGGTGCGCTACTCCATGAAGTTTGTACCATGGACGGATAAAAAGGCCGTAGCGGCTGATTTAAAAGCCATCTACGGTGCTGATACGCTTGAGATGGCAGAGGCTAACCTTGAACACTTTGATGAGGTGTGGGGTGATAAGTACCCGCACGTGGTCAAGTCTTGGCGCAATAACTGGGATGGCTTAACGGTGTTCTTTGGCTACCCTAAAGACATCAGAAAAGCCATCTATACCACCAATGCTATTGAGTCATTGAACAGCGTGATTCGAACAGCGGTGAATAAGCGTAAGGTGTTCCCATCTGATCAGGCAGCATTCAAAGTGGTGTACTTAGCAACTCAGCAGGCATCCAAAAAGTGGTCTATGCCCATTCGTAACTGGACGTCTGCTTTAAATCGCTTTATGATTATGTTTGATGATCGTATTAGTAAGCATTTAATCTAAATGGCAGTTACACAGAATTTGGGATGGGCTCCTCGTTTGCCAATCTAAATCTAGTCTGACGTCATACTCATCTTCAGTATCAGAGTAAAAACGCTCTGTCCATCCCTTTTCATCCGTCTTGCCTTTATACACTTTGCCAGTGTTTTTATTTACTGCTTCATAGTTGATATCTGCATAAGGCTCACTATTATCAGTCACAAACTGAAAAGCAATGTCATAATTGGACATTACTTGATTAAAATAGTTTTCGGCTTCTCGTCTGATTTCTTCTGCTTGCTCCACACCCATCACTTCAAAGTCTGATTCACAAAAAGAATGTTGAATAGCAATCAGCTTAGCACCACAACTGGTTACATCACCTTCACGTGCAATCGGTGCACCATCGACAATAAATGAAGGGTCACCAGTGAGGATAGTGGTTAGCTTTTTACACTTTCTACAAATGACCTTGTCACCCTTACGAGAGACAGGAATACCATTATGAGTAGTATGTGGTGAGCCTGTAATTACCTCACCACCGTGAGAGGTTTTTGCACCGACTGTGATATAACAGGCCATATTAGTACCCTACAACTATTTTTTAAATTCACTTAATTTGAATACTATTTTAATCTTGTAATTAATAGACTTGAGTTTAGTGTATAACATTACTTAGCAAAAAGTCATAATTTGTGCATAATCTACTTTTCTGTTCACTATTTATTCACCTAAGTCTATATTTAAAATTCTAGGATCATGATAATGCGTAACATCCCTGCCTTACTAGTTTTATCGTGCTTGCTATTAAATGCTTGTACCACAACCAAACCCTTAGAAGACCGAACTTCTGCTACTCAGAGCAAGTACTATAATCCTAACTGCGCCCGTGCAGCTGTACCTGCTACTAATGATCCAAACGATCCTTTTGGCCATCTGATATATAAAGATCCTTTATGTAAGAATTATTAGGATTTATCACCACCCCTAAAAGCCGCATAAACCCGATTCAATCCCTCACGAAGTAGCGCCTCAGGACACGCCACATTAATACGCATTTTTAGATGTCCCTCGCGACCGTATTTAATACCCGAGTTTAGCTCAACTTTCGCTTCTCGCAGTTTGTCATAAAGCGCCTGATTGTCCTCACCGTATGCCGAGCAATCGAGCCAAATCAAGTACGACGCTTCTGGGCGCATCACCTTGATATCAGGCAGATGCCCTGCTAAGAAGTCTAGCGTGATCTCGATATTTTTCTCAATATAAGTCAGTACCTGCTCTAGCCACTCTCCGCCCTCTTCATAAGCACTTTGCATCACCGTATAAGCAAATAAATTCAGCTCGTATTCATCATTTAACTGCTGCTGCTGGCTGATTTTTCTGATTAGCGTCTCATCTTTAGCAAAGATCATCGAGCCTTTGATACCCGCTACGTTAAAGGTTTTAGTCATTGAGGTTAGACTAACGATGTTATGCGCGTAATTTTCTGCTTCTGCTAGCTTTAATAAAGGCGTGAATTTATGACCACTTAAGGTTAAATCTTGATGAATTTCATCACTGACAATCGCTACATTGTGCTTTTTACACAGCGTCAGTAGCGCCTCAAGTTCGCCTACCGTCCACACCCGCCCGCCCGGATTGTGCGGATTGCACAGTAAATAAAGCTTAACATTATGCTCAATAATTTTAGCTTCGATATCGTCCAAATCCAGTTGATATTTACCGTCAATTTCCTTTAATGCCGACATCACTAGCGTGCGATTATTTTGCTTCACCTTCGTCATAAACGGCGTATAGATAGGATCATTGACCAATACCGCATCCGCTGTCTCGGTAAAGATGTGCATCATCAGCGCGAGACTCGGCACGACACCCGGCGAGAACAAGATGTTTTCTTTATCTAGCTGTAAATTATAACGACTGCCATGCCAGTTAATAATCGCATCAAACAAGGCCGCAGTCGGTTTGGTATAGCCCAATATGCCATGCTGTACGACTTGCTCAACCGCGTTTAAGATTGGCGCGGCAGCCTTAAAATCCATATCCGCGACCCATAGCGGAATCGTGTCATCAAAGTAATGCCATTTGACCGATCCCGTATCTCGTCTGTCGATTATTTCATCAAAATTATATGGCACTGACATTTTCCTAAAAGATAGTGGACACTTATTATAAGTCTAGATAATAGCGTTGTCTTTACTGTTTAAATGATTAGGGCCTATCTTCAATCTGGACGAAAGCGCCTAAATGAGCTAAAAATGAGGACACGCCTTAGAAATCTAAGCTTTACTCAACTGTCATTATCTATCCATCGGCTTAAACGACCTTTGGAGGAGTAATACTAACAATAGTTGAATTGCCCTCCACCATTAGTGCTACATTTAAACTGCGAACTCTGAATGGTTTTCAGTTGTTTACGTCAGAGTACGTTGATAGTGCGAGCGTTAAAATATACATCAACTCCAGCAAAACCAAACCAATTAGCCTTTTGGGCTTTTAAAAAGGATTTATCAATGAAAATGGACTTTTCACTACATTCAGCACTCAAAATGAGCGTGCTTACTCTCGCCGTTGCCGCGACCTCTGCATGTACAGCTATGACCACAGGCGCTGAGGCTCAACCTGTTACTGCAAACGCTCAAATGATGGCAAACGCTAACTCTACTGCCATTACTTTAGGCAATAGTGCTATGTCTAGCGGCACTAACGACACGGTTGCTATCGGTAATATGGCCAATGCAGGTCTGAACTCAGCAACCGCTGTCGGTGGTCAAGCCAATGCCGCAGGCCTAGGCTCAACCTCTATCGGTTGGCAATCCAAAGCCACTGCCGAACGCGCGCAAGCCTTTGGTCACTTAGCCAATGCTAGCGGTGTTCGCTCTACCGCAGTCGGTGAAGCCGCCATGGCTGGTGGCACTAACGACACCGTCGCCGTCGGTAACAAAGCCAATGCAGGTCTAAACTCCGCAACCGCCGTTGGTGGTGAAGCCAACGCCGCAGGTCTTGGCTCAACCTCTATCGGTTGGCAGTCAAAAGCCTCTGCCGAACGCGCGCAAGCATTTGGTCATATAGCTAATGCTAGTGGCGTACGCTCTACGGCAGTCGGAGAAGCGGCAGCCGCACAAGGTGCAAACTCGGTCGCGCTAGGTAATAAATCTATGGCAGGTGGCATGAACAGCATCGCTATCGGTAACGGAGCAATGGCCGCCAAAACCAATCAAGTGGTGTTAGGCAGCACAGGACAAGTGCAATCTAGTACCGCAGCACAGTCAGGTACGGTCAGAATCGTCACTATCGATGACAATGGCACGTTAGGCACTATGATGGTTGATTACTACCAAAAAGCTCGCTAATCGGTTGACTGCTGATATGAGCTAAGCGATAAACTAGTAATCGTAGACAAAATAATAAGACCTCGCCACGGCGGGGTTTTTTTGTTTAGGTTAACAGTGTTAGAAAGCTCTTAGAATATGGTTAGCACAGCGTAACGAGCCGAATAGGTTCGGAGTTATTTGAAAATCGAAGCTAAGTGTAATCATAATAAGGGGTTGGAGCTAATCCAGCCATCCGCTATTATCTGCTTAGCCAATGGAGTACGGACTAAAGTCGCTGGTAGCGTTGCTGTTGCCTCGACACCACTCCCAGCCACAGTCCGCAGCGCCATTGTCGTCAGCAGGATAGCCGCTACTGTCAGGGCTAAAACGCGTCTTAAGTCAGCTATTTTTTGTTTGCAAAGTTTAACTTATAGCAAGTAAATCATCATCACTTTGTTCAAATGACAACGCTTCAATAGCCCTAATCAACTTCGCTTCATTCTCAGTAATAGCTGTTTTAAACGCCTGATAACTGGCGACCTGTTGCGGAATCGCCAGCTTAAACTTATGAATACTACCACCGAAGCCATTTAAGACACCCATATTCAAAGCTAAATTATCATCTACCGTAGGCGCAATATAGCCTCCTATATTAGCTCGATATAAAAACAGATAAGATAGGATTTGATTGAGGTCATCACGAC
This sequence comes from Psychrobacter sp. Sarcosine-3u-12, assembly GCF_002836005.1. Taxonomy (NCBI): domain Bacteria; kingdom Pseudomonadati; phylum Pseudomonadota; class Gammaproteobacteria; order Moraxellales; family Moraxellaceae; genus Psychrobacter; species Psychrobacter sp. Sarcosine-3u-12. Next base: position 99,890 of record NZ_PJBY01000102.1, on the reverse strand, counting down.
TAATGTGATTGTCTTTCATGCGCTTATATTTCGCGTCCAAAATAATGCGGTTATCTTTCACAAAATCAGGATAACGGCGCACGTTATTACCCGAAAATTTCTGTGCATAAACCTTGATACCGCCTTTTCGATTATTATTAGTAGGATGTTTAAAGCCGATATCACGCAGAAGGGTATTTAAATATTCCCCCCATAGCCAAGCCCCATCAAACAAGATACCGTAGGCTTTATCATCATTTTTGGCGTATTTCAGACCATCATGACGGAGGATTTGTAGGCAGATTTTTTGCAGACCACTATATTCGGTGAAGTAAGGATGGACGAAAGGTTTGCGGTTGGCATTAATGACAGTTTGCTGACCTCGCGCATGATAGGACGGCGTATGCTGGACAATCAGATTAACAAAATCTAGGGTCTCGCTATCGCTATGCAACACGTCTCGCAAGTTTGGTTTTTGCTTGATAAGCTCAATGGTATGACGAATCAGCTGAGTAAGCGGATTATCAAAGCTGTGCTCGCGTACACGGTAGGCAACGCTACCTCGAAAAGGCAGGTTTCGTTGCAAATGAGCTTTGATATCGATAGCACCTTTAAGATTGCTATCGTTATAAGTTTTCTTTTGATACTCTTTATACAAGCCTTGCGAGAGCGCCTTTTTTAGTAGATAAGGAAATAAATAGACCAAAAAATCAAAGACATTGGTTTGATTGCGACTATGCTTTAAATCAAATAAATTAAAGCACAGTACCTTTTGTAGCATATAGTGTAAAAAATAGTCCTCAATACTGGCTTCTTGATTATTCGTTACAGTACCAACGTCACTAGCCTCATCGATAACACTCTGAGCAAAACGCGATTGGATTTTTAGTTGCGTATTCTGTACGCCAATAAAACCCATGACATTACCCGTTGTTAAAATTATCTTAGAATCACTAAGAGTTAGCTCAAAGATTGGCTCGCTAGCAATATCGTCTTCGTTGTCCTTAAGATAATCAGGAAATATTAGTAAATCAGGATTTGCTTTTACCAACTCGCTAATATTTTTATTAGCAATCAGACTTATATTATCCTTATAAACCTGATCCATTGCCGTCAGCTCTAAAGCTGTATTGTCAGTCGTGACTATCATTATAACCAACCGAGTCATAGGTATTATCATAGGCACTTTTTAAACTAGCAAGCTGCTCATCGGCATCAGGATAGCCACGCAGATATTCAAACAGGAGCGACTGTAGATGGTACGTCCAGAGTTTATCGAAATCCCCATTATAATTAGCCAGTTTTAGGAAGTAAGCTGGACCGACATGGTAGGCATCGCTCAAGCCTTGAACAGATTCGATAGCACTATTTAAATTAATAAGCCGTTGCTTAGCTTCTTCTGCCCATTCATCTATTTGCCCTTCCCACATTGAAAGCCTATCTTCGGCTTTGATTTCTTTCCAAGCAAATCGGCGGCGCATTGCAAAATCAAATGATTCGACACTACGATCGATATCGTTCATGGTACCGATGATATAGACGTTGTCTGGAATATAAAAACCGTTCTTAAAAACATCTTCTTTGGTTTGCAGATTGGCGTATTGGGTAGTGACTCTGCCACTCTCGCCCCGATAGCCGGGGTCAATTGAGAAGAAAAGCTCGCCTAAGACTTTGGATATCTCGGCACGGTTTATTTCATCGAGTATAAGGACGAACTTTTTGTTTTTATCATCGGTATTAGCCATTTGCAAATCGTAGTTTTCTTCAATGTATTGGCATACTGGAATCAGATAAGGCTTCCAGTTCAGCGACTTACCTGTTTCAAAATAGGTTTGTATCAAAGATTTGGTTAAAGTGATTTGTCTCTGCGTTTCACTTGAAAGAACGGCGGTAATATTATCGCGCGAGTTAACAATAACGCTAAATGGACTCTCTTGGCTAGGGGTTGCTAACTCTAAAGTATTCTCAGATATCTCATCTATAAATCTTTGATAGACCTCATCAAAGTTACTTAATTGTTGATTGTTCTGATACTTTAATGCTTCTTTACAGAACTTCTTAAAACTACCGTCCCGCAGCTCAAAGCTAACCTCACCTTCTTCATTTTGAATAGGTCTTAGACCTTCGACAAAATCAGTATAGTCATAGGACGGATGAAATTGAATGAGCTTGTGCTCTGCATCCCAAGCTTTAGCCAGCGCTTTTGCTAAGTAGGTTTTACCCGTTCCTGGTGCTCCTGTAAGTATAAGATTCTTATTGGCTAACAGTAGCTCGCTGATTTCTTGTAGCAAAGGATTGGTGATAGGTGGTTGAGCGTTTGAAGTACTTACTTGTTCATTCATAATTGACTTATTAGCAAGCTTAAAAACATTTTTATAAGCTTCAAACAAATCGCCTTTTAGATCATTGATGATACTGTAGTAATTAAGCAAAGACAGTTTCTGTTCATAATCTAACTCCATTATTCGACCGAATAAGTAATGCTCGTCTTTGACAGGGTTTTGAAAGCCGTACTCATCCGTGTTTAATGTAAAGCCTCTCTTAGCAAGCTTAGTAATCTCTTCACTGTCTCTCAAAGCTATAAAAGCATCCATAAACGGCTTGATATATTCTATTGGTGTTTTTTCTTCTTTAAATCTGACGTAAAGCGTATTAAATCCTAAACCGTAACCAATTTTATTGTCTGATAAGTAGATGTGGTATTGGACTTCGGTGCCCGCACCTTCGTTGATCGCCCACTCTCTGTCTTCGCTATCGTATTTGAACAATAACTTTGAGTTAGTAATTCTTTGATTACCTGTCAGCTCTTTTCTAGCGAAAAGAAAGTCCTTTTTCAGACCACTGACGTCTTGGTTTATAAGACCAACCAAGTGACCGATGCTGTCGATTTTTATAGCGCTAGCATTGATGTAATCTAGCTCTTGCATTGCTCCAACTAGCTCGTCGCGCAACTGCCATTCACCATTTTCACTACCTTTCATAGCAATTAGCCACAAACTTGATGTATCGACATTTTGCAACTTCGAAAATCTTTTCTTCACCTTCATATTAAATTGACTTATATAGCCACTTAGAGATTGCTTCGAGAGATTATATCGCTTTGCCAGATACTCAAAGTCAGCCTTGTATTCAGGCTCTGAGAAAAAAGTGATCAAGAAGAATTTATAGTTAAGAGACATAAAGTCTTCATCTAACAATACATGTAGCCACTCCTCCCTAGTAACTTGGGATGGACCGTTATAGTCATCATTCTTTATGATAATTTGTTGCACCGCGGTATCCTTCAAATGAAATTTTAATGATGGTTTCTTATGATCATACGAGAGGTAGACTAAAAACCCTAACGCCCCACAAACTCAGCTTCCCTTCTCTCAACCATCGCCATTGCACCCTCTTTTGCATCTTCTGAATGAAATAAATGCGGCAGATAGCTATGAATATTGGCGAGTGCCGATTTTGCGCCATTACGGCTGGCATCTTGTGCTGATGACAGTAATCCTTGCACGCCAAGCGGTGCAGCGTTACAAATCTCTTTAGCGATAGTTAGCGCGCGCTCGTATTCTTCTCCATTTGCTACCACTTCGCTGACTAAATTGAGTCTATCAGCCGTTTGCGCATCAAAGTTTTTACCAGTTAGCAAATACGGCATGGCTTTTTGCCAGCCAGCCGCCGCGACAAATCTTACCGTCGCCCCGCCAAATGGCATGATACCGCGTTGGACTTCCATTTGCGCAAAGTTGCAGTTATCACTAGCGATGACCACATCACTATTTAGCATCAGCTCAATCCCAGCGGTAAAGCAAGTGCCTTGTATTGCCACGACCACAGGTTTGGTCCGCAGTTTGCCACCGATACCCCACGGGTCGATTTGTGTCTCAGTAAATTCAAACGCGCCTTTATCCCATTTATCTTGTAGCTCCATCAAATCAAGACCAGCGGTAAAGTGCTCGCCATGGGCGAAGATAAGCGCACAGCGTAGGTTAGCGTCATTTTCATAGTTGGTTAGGACTTCGGAAAGTTGCTTGATCATATGGCTATCAAAGGCGTTGCGCTTGTCCGCACGATTGAGTCCGATTAGGCAGATATGGCCGTCAGTTTCATAGGTAATGCGCTTGCCAATAGCGTCAGTATCGTTTTGCATGCTCATGGTTTTATCCTTTTTATATTTGTAGTTGTGGTAGGGTGCGGTTAGTTTTATCAAGTTTTCGTAGAGAATAAAGATAAAATGTAACCCACCATTTAAACCTTATAAAAGTATAAGACGGTGGGTTACGCTGCGTTAACCACACCCTACGCCAAAATTGTCTTATTTCAGTGAATACTACTGACTTTCAATATAGACATACGCTCTTTGCAACGCAAGCACCGTTTTAGCGTTTCCATCAACAGCTGACCTCAATATCAGTTGACCTGATTTGCGATAAGTGCAACTATTATTCAACCTAAGACATGACTCAGAGCTTTTTATGGAATTTTGGCACGGTTTTTTGCTGATCACCAGAGTTCATCTACTCGCTGCTGCCTCTCCAGGGCCTGATTTTGTCTTGGTATCACAGCAGACATTGGCAAAAGGTCGGCGCACAGGTTTGATTTGTAGCCTTGGTATTACCTTGGGTCTTGCTGTACACATTATCTATTCGGTGCTGGGACTGGCAACAGTGATCGCCCATTCACAGCCGCTATTGACCGCTATTAAATGGTTGGGTGGTAGCTATCTGATTTATCTCGGATGGCAAGGTATTCAAGCCAAACCGAAAAAACCATTAGATTTAGCAGCTTCAGAAAATGTAGGCATTGATACTTCAAACACTAAGTCTACCGAGCAAACACCGCTGCTTCCTACCAAAAAACCTTCTATGAATAGCGACTCAACTTTCGCCATTCTACGTCGTGGCTTTTTTTGTAATGTATTTAACCCAAAAGCGCCCGTCTATTTTGTCGCTATATTTACCTTGGTATTGTCACCTAATATACCACTTTGGCAGCTTTCCATTTATGGCGTATGGATGATGGTCTTACAGATGGCATGGTTTAGCACCGTAGTGATGTTACTCTCCATTCCTGCGATACATCGTCGCTTTCAACGCTTTGAGCATTGGATTGACCGCGTCTTAGGTACCGCGATGATCGTATTGGGATTAAACCTGATTTTACGTAGCCGATAAGACATTCGTTAGCCGCGAAATCTGCTAAAATGGTTGATTATATTCAAACATCAAAGCCCGATACTATGACCAGTAAGCCTATGAACCGTCGCCCGACCGCTAACAATCACAGAAACAGATCACCTGAGACTGCCAAAAAATTAGGCCAGCTGCATCCACGCAATCCGCACCAAGGCCGCTATGACTTTGCGGTATTGACCCGCGCTTTGCCTGAGCTTGCCAAGCATACGATTACCAATCCTAATGGCGAGCCAACGATTAACTTCTCTGATCATCAAGCGGTAAGAGTGCTTAATCAGGCGCTATTGGCCCATTATTATGGCGTTAAATTTTGGGACATTCCTGAAGGTTATTTGTGTCCACCGATTCCGGGGCGTGCCGATTATATTCATTACATCGCTGACTTATTGGCGCAAACCACGCACATGAATGACGATAATACACCGCCGATGGGTAAAGAAATCCATGCCTTAGATATTGGTACTGGTGCCAGTGCTATTTACCCTATTATCGGCAGCCAAAGCTACGGTTGGCGCTTTACCGCGAGCGATATCGACCCTATTTCGGTCAATACCGCGGCATTGATTTGTGAAGCCAATCCAAAGCTAAAAGGCGCAGTGAAAGTAAAACTACAACCCAATCCGAAGAAGTTTTTTGCAGGTATCATCGGTCGTCAAGATTACTTCGATGTGGTCGTGTGCAACCCGCCATTCCATGCGTCACTAGAAGAAGCGATGGAATCCAATACCCGCAAGCAGCATAATTTGCAACGCCATCGTGGCAAGAATGAAAACGAGCAAGTAAGCCGACATTCAACGAAATCTGGCAATGCGGCACAAAACCTAAACTTCGGCGGTCAGCATAAAGAGCTATGGAGTGAAGGTGGCGAGATTACCTTTTTGACTAAGATGATAAAAGAGAGCCAAGATTTCGCTGAGCATGTTGGCTGGTTTACTAGCTTAGTCTCGAAGTCTGAAAACGTAAAACCTTTACAGCTATTGCTAAAGCAGCTTGATGTCACACAGATGCGCATTATTGAGATGAGCCAAGGACAGAAAAACACCCGTATATTGGCATGGCGTTTTAACACTGATGAAGAATAGTAGTTACTGTTTTTAATTCTTAAAGTTTCACGTGAAACAAAAAAGCACCGCTCTGGAACCCAGAGCGGTGCTTTTTATTGAGAAAATAAGTCAAAATGGAATATAGTTAAATACCTTAAAACGCGACGGTATTGCTGATTTATCGATATTACTTTTCACTCATTATAGGGCGTGTTGAACATTCAATCGTGGCACTGACAGAGACTATTTTTTAGGCTGATGCTAAAATTGCCCCATACTGTGTTGCAATTCGAGCTAAGGTATCAACATAATCTTCGACTTGCGCCGTGTCTGGAACAATTTTAGCGATCATCAGTGTTCATTTATGAATGTTCAACACGCCCTAGTTATCTAGCCAAAAAACATGATTTTTATACCAATTAAAATAAGCACCAAACCACCTAATGCTTCGGCTTTATCCTCTAACCATGTACCAGAGCGCCAGCCTAGATAAACACCGAATAGCCCAAATATAGCCGTTACTACAGCGATAATTAAACATGCTAACCATGCATTCAATGCCAATAAATTAAGGGTAAACCCTGCCGCCATCGCATCAATACTGGTGGCAATGGCGAGCGTAAACATAGTGCGATGATTGATACTGCCGTTTCCACTGCCTATGGCGGCAACGGTATCACCAGTCGTATCAATAGCACCAGCCTTTAGGTGAAGCGCACTGTCTACCGCATCCTCCCCATCACCAGTAAACACCTCATAAAGCATCTTGCCACCGAGACCGATCAGTATAATGCCACCGATCCAAGGTGCAGCAGCAGCCAACCAGCCTAAAAGTGCTGCGCCTAACAAATATCCAATCAATGGCATCACGCCCTGCGCAATACCAAAATATAACGCCGCATAAACAGCTAAACGTAACAAATACTGCTTGCTTTGTTTTTGCGACTTAGCACCCAGCCCAATCGCGACAGCAAATGCATCCATGGCTAAAGCGATAGCCAGCAACACAACTTCAATCATTTTGGTGTCCACTTATTATAATGATTTATCTAGCGAAGTTTCACGTGAAACATCACATCGATTTAATCGTTTACCTTTTCCCAAAAACTACGCTTTTTGCCATGCTTATCTTTAAGCGTAATAACATATTTTTTATGGGTTGCAAGTTCGCTGTAAGGCTTAGACGATTGACTAATAACCGTATCAAGCTTTGTTAGACGGTTGAAGTAGCGAGCCGCGTGACCATAGGCTTTGCTGCGAGAGCTGTCTAGAATATCATTAAGTAAAGTGCGATAAATAATAACTTGAAGTAAATCAGTCTCAGCTGGCAACTCCTTTAACATGCCGGTTAGCGCTGTATAATGTACATCAGCAAACTGGCAATAACGGGCAACTGCGACCTGATTGGCAAGCTCAACCTCTCCTATTTCTAGCAGTAGTGATGTTGCCATAAATACATTTTCTTGTTGCTCTGCCAGCTCATAAGCTCTTTTTCGCCACTGAGCTTGCTGAGCAGGACTGGCCTCAGCCATGATAGCTTTTAGCCTTAAAGGGCTTGGTTGCAGCTCAAATACCTCGCCTAGCACTTCCATGAGCGCATCGGTATTTTTTTGCATGTGATATATGTGACTTAGCCAATCCAAGCGTCTGGTCTTATCTAACAGACCATCGCTTTGCCACTCTTCATTTAAGTAGTGTAGTGCCTTATCAAAAGCTCTTTGATTTAGCAAAAATGTTAGCAACTCTTCTAATCTTCGAGGATGAACTGGTCTAGTCTCTTGCATCTCAAAAAAGATCGTTTCAAAAAATTCCACATCACCTAGCGCCCTTGATAGATTTTTTATGGCGATCTCAATTACCATTTTTTCATAGTTAATCGAAAAAGCATCATCGCTTAAAGGGCTGTTTTGCCTTTCATTGAGCGCATCTTCATTTGCCTTTTTTGTTTGGATATTCTCACGCTCTTGTTGATAATCAGCGATCAATCCACGTATCTCAGGCTCAGATAACAGCTCATTAATATCTTCTAACAAACTATCTTTAGTACCATAATCATTATCGTCAGCCAGCAATTTTACTTTCTTTATCCAAGCATGGCTGAGTATATCGCGCTCATCAACAGGTATGTCTCGCTTTTCTTGCTCATAGCATGTGCTAGCCACTGTCAGCCAAGATGCGGTCAAACTCCTATAAATATCACCAATATAACCGTTGGAATCATCAGCACGCCCTAAGCTAGTATTAGTAGATTCTATAAATAACTCAAGTAACGTCAAGCATTCTTGTGGTTGCTCAGGGTAAAGGCTCATTATGTCACTGGCTAAGTGCTGAAGCTCAGTAGCAAATTCGCTAGACTCCCAATAATCTACAAACTTCCTTCGTCTTCTAAGTCCTTTTAGTGTAGTGGTTAACTTTTTTATAAGTTTAGGCTTATCTGATTGTAATAGCAGACGCTCAATTTTTTTATCGAGCATTTTATCTACACCATACACATCAGAGACAAAATCAATTAAAGACGTTTTTGATAGTTGTGACAAATACTTCTTTTGTTCTGCGTTTAGCATAGTGTTACCCTCACTATTTTACTGGTAATGTTTCATATGAAAAAAGCCACCTTGCGAGCAAGATGACTTTATACCAATAAATACTTATATTCAAACTTCAAGGTCTATAATCTCAAAACTTAAAAGCTAAATATCCAAATTAGACACTGTTAACGCATTTTCTTCGATAAAGATACGACGTGGCTCAACGTGATCACCCATTAGGCAGGTAAACATATGATCCGCCGCGATAGCATCTTCGATCGTGACGCGTAGCATGCGACGGTTTTCAGGATCCATAGTGGTATCCCAAAGCTGATCAGCGTTCATCTCCCCTAGCCCTTTATAGCGCTGGATTGCCAAACCACGACGCGCATCCAGCATCATCTGTTGCCAGAGATAATCAAAGTCACGCACTGGGATATCTTTGGTCGTACCTGCTGTTGCCTCACGACGGATAAAGGCATCTTCCTCAAGTAAGGTGTTCCATTCAGCCGATAATCGTAGCAACTTAGTATATTCACCTGAGTTGATAAAGCTTGCATCTAGCAGATAATGGTGGGCTAATTGATGCACATAAACAGTGATACGTGGCAACCATTGTGCCTTGGCTGATAACGCCTCACTATCAGACACTGTGCCATCTGCAATTTCTACCGCAGGCCTCATACCCAATAAGTCTGCAGCGGCAGCATCCATATTCTTTGGTTGCGGCGCATGAATATTGGCCAATTCAATCTCAGGGCTCAGATCACTACCAAAGTGCTCAAGCTGAGTTTGCATGGCTTCTTGCCACGCTTGCATAGCAGACTTATCGTAAGTCATATCAGTGCTAAGCTTTGGCGTATGCGTTAAAGCATCCAAAATTACCGCTGGAAAACGAATTTGCAAACGGGCTTTGATCAGCTGCGTTTGGTTATAATCATTCAATAGCGTCTCTAATGCTTGCCCAGTAATGGCAGGCGCATCAGCACTAATATGCAGCTTGGTATTGTCAATTGTTGATGACAATAGATAAGCTTTTAAGGCTTCATCGTCCTTTAGATACAGCTCTTGACGACCTTTTTTCACTTTGTATAGCGGTGGCTGAGCGATATAAATATAGCCACGCTCGATCAGCTCTGGCGTTTGACGGAAGAAGAAGGTCAACAGCAAGGTACGAATGTGTGACCCATCAACGTCGGCATCGGTCATGATGATGATTTTGTGATAGCGTACTTTATCAGGATTATATTCATCAGGACCGATACCACAGCCAAGCGCAGTAATTAAGTTACCTACTTCCGCAGACGACAACATTTTGTCAAAACGCGCACGCTCAACGTTTAGGATTTTACCTTTTAGTGGCAAAATCGCTTGGGTCTTACGGCTACGACCCTGCTTGGCTGAACCACCCGCAGAGTCACCCTCCACGATATACAGCTCTGAAAGCGCTGGATCTTTTTCTTGGCAATCCGCCAACTTACCAGGCAAACCGGCGATATCCAAAGTGGTCTTACGACGTGTCATTTCACGTGCTTTGCGAGCGGCATCACGTGCTCGTGCTGCATCGATGATTTTATTCGCAATGGCTTTACTAGCCGTTGGATTCTCTAACAAAAAGTCGTTGAACTTATCATGCATGGCTGATTCAACAGCAGACTTTACTTCGCTTGAGACCAGCTTGTCTTTGGTTTGACTAGAGAATTTTGGATCAGGCACTTTAACCGAGACAATCGCCGTCAAACCTTCACGCGCATCATCGCCCGTCGCCGTCACTTTCTCTTTTTTGAATAAGTTTTCACGATCCATATAACTGTTTAGACAGCGGGTCAATGCCGAACGAAAGCCTGATAAATGCGTACCACCATCGCGCTGCGGGATGTTGTTGGTAAAGCACAATACTTTTTCGTTATAAGTGTCCGTCCATTGTAGGGCCACTTCGACACTGATGCCATCGTCTTGCTCACTATCAAAATGGAAGACTTCGTTGACGCCATCTTTGCCCGCATTAATATAGCTGACAAACTCTGACAATCCGCCTTTATGCTCAAACTCATGACGCTTATCGATACGCTCATCGGTCAAGACGATGCGTACACCTGAGTTCAAAAACGACAGCTCACGTAAACGCTTGGCTAAAATATCATATTCGAAGATAGTGCCAGTAAAGACATCGTTACTAGGATAAAAGCGGATTTGGGTGCCCGTTTTATCCGTTGCTTCCATTTGCTGAATGTCAGCATCAGGCACACCATCGGTATACGTCTGATGGTAGTGATAGCCTTCACGCCAGATATTCATTTCAAGCTTTTTGGACAAGGCGTTAACGACCGAGACGCCGACACCATGTAGACCGCCTGAGACTTTATAGCTGTTATCATCGAACTTACCACCTGCGTGCAGCACGGTCATGATAACCTGTGCCGCTGACACCCCCTCTTCTGGATGGATATCAACAGGGACGCCGCGACCATTGTCCATGACACTGACCGATTCGTCTTCGTGAATGACGATATCGATCTGATCACAATGACCGGCCAATGCTTCATCGATAGAGTTGTCCACCACCTCAAAGACCATATGATGCAAGCCGGTGCCGTCATCGGTATCACCGATATACATCCCAGGACGCACGCGCACGGCTTCTAAACCGCGTAAAACACGGATATCTTTGGAGCTGTAATCAGAGGGTAATCCTTGAACGGCGGCAGGGACAATCGTGTCAACGACAGTATCCGACACCATAGCATCTGAAACTGTCGTATCGGCCGTCAATTGCTCGTAATCGGTAGGTAATGAATCACTCATGTGCATTCCTTAATCTAGCCATTATCAGCCCATCACGGGCGCACCATTACGGTGACGCCTCACGATGTTATCTTAGACTTAACGTTTTATGGTCAAAGCCTGTCATGCGTATCATTAGCTAAACAGTGTTAGCTACAACTTTGTGGCATGTCATTACAGACATAAAATTAGCGCTCGGTATTTTTAATACTAGCTTCTGTTCTTTTAAACATTATTAAAGCCAAGTAAAATAAATAAAACACATATTTATCAGCCACTTAGAATTTTATAGATAATAAAAAAACTCTATATCACGCCATAAGATAACTTACTGAGAATAGGACAAAAATAAAGCCCTATTTTAGCATTTTTTTGCTTCTAAGTCACTGTTTACTGGCAGTTTTATCGTTATCTATCAGGTATTTTAAGTCGGTAAGAATTACCGAAAAATAAGAGGGTAAATTATGGATGAAATGCAAAGTTGACGAGGAGGAATTAAAACAAAAATATCAATATTTATGCTTAGTTGTCAGGAGAAATTTGACCTTGTTTCACATGAAACATGTTAGGTTTTGACCATAATGTATTGACTAGCGGTACGATATCATCGGTCAAACTGGTCATAAATACTTGACAAGGTAGCTGCGCTAGCGTTGACAATAAAATCTCAATCGCCCTATCATCAAGCTCTGCAGTGATATCGTCTAACAATACCACGGGCGTCACTCGCGATTTAAAATCATTGTTAGAGATATCCGCATCTTTTTCAGTATTAAGTAGCAGCGGCAACTGTGATAAGCGCAATGCGGTAATCAATAGCTTCTTTTCACCGCGCGATAACACATTAGCGGCCTGCTCTCTTAAAACGGGCAATTTCGTGTGTATATCGCCTTCTACTGTCGTGTTTTTAGTTTCCTGCCCTTCATGTATGGCTAGCGGCTCGCTAGAGCGCCAATGGACATGAATATCGGCACGGTGGTTACCGATGCGGGTATAGCCCAGCTGCAAATCCTGTTCTAAGCGCTCATTAAGCTGTACATCGAGCGCAACACTGGTGTCGTAACCGGCACTATAGCTCAAGCTCAATTGCTCGGCATAAGCAGGCAATAACTGAGCAATGCTTTGAGCAAAATAAGGCTGCCATTCGCTAAATATTCGTTCGCGATAGTGATGGATAAGTGCCGCATGACTACTCAGACCTCTGTCCCATGCTCTAAGCTCAGTAAGTTGAACTTGGGTCAAGTGGCGTGATTTTTTTAGCAAACTATTGCGCTGTTTTAATAGCCGTTGATAAGCTACCCATTGTGGATGAAAGCCTTGTTTCATGTGAAACACCAACCAATCCAACAGCTGCCGACGACTGGCACTGCCCTGCTCTAACATATCCATAGTAGAGGGATCTATTAATAGTGTGGGGAGCTGTTCGGTTAAGATGCTTTGATTGTAAACGGTGCTTTGATTAAGACGTAGTATCGTCGTCGCATCAGCTTGCTTTTGAATCGCTAAAGTGCTGCTATCACTAAGTCTAGCATGTACGGTTGCGCTATTTTGATGGTGCTGAATATAGCGTTTAGGCTGGTGATGACGAAAACTCTTACCTCGTGATAGCAAGAATATCGCTTCCAATAGCGAGGTCTTACCACTACCATTCGCGCCGATAATGACGTTGCAAGCAGTGGCAGGTAGATTGACTTGACTGAGGTTACGTAGGTGTGAAATTTGTAGACGTTCAATCATAATATCGACAGCCGCCTATTTTTACCATCCGATTATTAGCAGGCAAAAGTTTAATTAATTATAGATTTTGCGAGGTTGCAGAGGTTAGTTTTAAATATGAAAACGGGCTTAAAAACAATACTACAAAGACAGCGACCTCGTCTCACTGGACAAGTGCTACCGTCTAACTGCACCGTTTTCTACAAAAAAAAGCACTATATACGCATTGGCATGATGACATATTGATGGAATTCATCGTTTAGCTGATTTACTAGTACTGAGGCGTTAGATTGGCTCATATGCATTTGCAGATCCCCTTGGATGACACTTAGCACATCTTGCAAATAGGCAGCATTAAAGGACAGCTCCATCGGCTCACCTTGATACTTAGCTTGTATCATCTCAACCGCTTCGTCTTGCTCAGCGTTATTAGCGCGTACTTCCACCATACCATCGCTGGCGAAATTAAAGACGACGCCACGTGATTTTTCGTTACTTAAAATCGCGACACGGCGTAGCACATCTGTCATTTTTTCTTGATTAAATAAGGCCAATTTATCGGTATTGCTTGGCATGACGCGACGATAGTCAGGAAACTTACCGTCGATTAAACGTGCGGTAAAGGTCACCATTAGATTATCACTCACCTGCCCTGCACTATCCACTTCACCGAACGGCAAGCTTACTTGCAAAAACTCGCGACCAAAGCTTAGCGTCACTGCGTTATCTTGATCACCCAACATCTTACCAAGCTCAGAAGCCAAACGCTCAAGCTCAATCACCGCTTTGCGCGGCAAGATGGCTTGCATATTTAAGTCGCTACTGACATCAATGACACTACGTGCCAATGCCAGTCTGTGGCCGTCAGTTGCAACAGTGGTTAGCTGCTGTTGTGAAACATCAAACAGCATACCAGTTAAATAATAGCGCACATCTTGAATGGCCATGGCGAACTGGGTTTTATGAATCAAATCCGTCAAACGGCTACGGCTAATGGTCAACGGCGTGATATTTTCGGGATTGCCCAAGCTTGGATAATCTTCACTAGGCAATGTACCCAAGGTAAAGCGGCTCTTACCACTCGTCAGCAAACAACGCTCGTTTTCTTGGGTGGCAAGCGTAACTTGTGCTTGTGCGGGTAAGGATTTGCAGATATCTCTAAGTTTTGTCGCAGGTAAAGTGGTTGTTCCTGCTTCAACACAAGCACCAGCAGGCAATTTCAACGTCGATGTCAGCTCTACCTCTAAGTCAGAGGCTGTCAAAATAAGCACTGACTCAGACAACTGTAGCTTGATATTACCCAAGATAACCATATTGTGGCGTTTGTCAGCGGCCTTGGCGATCAAGTTAATAGCTTTTAGTAACGACTCTCGATTAATCGATAATTGCATGCTTGGTTACTCTTATTTGAATGATTATTTTTATATAAATGTAAAATAATGGCTTAATAATACCCTGTCTACTGACGATAATCCACAAGGTATCTGTCGGTTGGTACTCGCAATATTATAAACCATATCAACCGACTAAAATACAGTGTAACCACGGCCTAAAAATAGCGTAGCTACAGCCTAAAATTAATCGTAACATATAGCTTTAACCTGCTTGTAACATCAGAGCAAGTGTCTTGTAATCTTTATCAAACGCTGGGTCGGCGGCGCGTAGCTCATTAACTTTATCACAAGCATGCATCACCGTCGTATGATCCCGTCCGCCAAAAGACTGTCCAATCTCCGGAAAGCTATCGCTGGTCAATTCACGTGATAATGCCATGGCTATTTGCCGTGGTCTAGCAATACTACGCGTACGCTTGCGTCCCATCATGTCTTTGATAGTCACATCGTAGTATTCAGCGACCACTTTGCGGATATTATCCATATTGACGGCTTGCACCCGCATCGCGACGATGTCTTTTAGCGCGTATTGCACCATTTCAAGAGTAATCTGTGCACCCGTCAAGTTAGCATTGGCAAATACTTGATTTAGAGCACCTTCTAAACGACGGACATTTGACACCACGTTTTGAGCGATAAATAAAGCGCATTCCTTAGGGAGCGTCATGCCGTGTGATGCTGCTTTTTTCTGTAAGATTTGTACTCGTGTATCAATCTCAGGCGGATCAACAGCCACCGTCAAACCCCAAGAAAAACGCGATCTAAAACGTTCATCAAATTCCGTCATCTGCGATGGATGACGATCTGATGCCAAAATCAGTTGCTTGTCACCACTGGTAAAATCCGCAAATAACGTTAAAAACTCATTACTACTCTTGGTCTTTCCTGCTAGTACATGAATATCATCTACAATTAATAAATCTACTTTTTTTATTTTCTTTTTAAAATCTTCTATTTTATTATTTCTTAATGAATAAACCAATTGATTAATAAATTTTTCAGAAGTGAAATAATAAAAACTTTGATTGTTTTTTAAATAGCGGTGCGCTACCGAATGCATTAAATGAGTTTTTCCCAATCCTGAAGGACCATATATAAATAAAGGATTGTGACGATTCTTTGATTGACGCTTACCAAGCTCATAACAAGCCTTGTACGCAAGGTTGTTAGACTTACCAGTGACAAAGGTCTCAAAGGTAAAATCAGGATTTAGATAGCTTAATGATTTGGCATCAGCAGATTCTGCTAGGGTAGCATGACGCATGTTGGCATCGATATCTGCGCGCGCATTATTCTGATGTATGGATTCAAATTTGTGCTCGTCAGGGGGAGGGGAGGGGTTATCTTCTACAAATAGCGAACCTGACTGCGACTGATTATTGTCGTTCGACTCACGACCTGCATTATCGACCCGCACGATCACTTCCTCGATACTACCTTGACTGTGCTTGGCCACCAGCTGCTGAATATCTTGCAAATGGTTTTTTTTGATATACGTTACAAAGTAATCGTTCGGTGCAAGAATAATGAGCGTCTGCGCTTCCTGATGGGCTGATAAGGGTCTTAACCACATCGTAAATACGTTATCTTTGACGTTATAACGCAAATCGTTTAGGCACTTATCCCAAATAGTTGCTGTGTCTATCATGAAAAATAATAACCCCATAATCTGAAATAATAAATTGCCCTAAACGGCATAACTGCTCAACCAACATCCATATTGCCTATGAATATCACCTCAAAAACGCTCTTAGAGAATATGCAAAATCACATATCAAGTAGGGTGTTAATCTAACACAATACCCTGTGGATAACATCCTGTTTTTTGTGGATAAGGCTGTGGATAGTTTTGTGGATAAGTTAACAACACGAGTTATCCATATTCCACCCACAGGTTATCCACAGGGTTACCCATAGTCTAGTATTTTGATAATAAAGGGTAATTTTGACTTAACCACAGATAATAGGCCTCCCAATAACAACAATACTTATATATATTAATAGTTAATTATTATAGAGTTCAAAGATTTCTGTGGATAACTTTCAAAAGTTTAAATTAACAAAGAAGGACTTCTAGGGAATTAAACTGGATTCACTAGCCACAGATTGATGATGCAAGAGTAATCAGAAAAACGGCTTTAGAGACAATGTACTCTACTCATCTAAACATCGATTAAATTAGTTCATTGACCAAGATACTATGCGGTGGTATAATCCTCCGTTATTACGAATTTAGTCCATTATTTTGATAGGTGAGTTATGAAACGTACATTCCAACCAAGCGTGATCAAGCGTAAACGTACTCACGGTTTCCGTGCTCGTATGGCAACTAAAAAAGGCCGTCAGGTCTTAGCTCGTCGCCGCGCTAAAGGACGTCATCGTCTTACTGTATAATTAGTAGATGACGATGAGCATGGCTAATAGTGCTTGTTGTGTTTCTATTATTTATAGATTGCGATAGTCAATCATCACAACTGACACGTAGCCATATATTAAAAGCGCCCACATCGGCGCTTTTTTTGTCTCTATATTTTATGATTCTTCTGATATTGTCACCCGCTCTGATACTAGGTTGTACTATGTCCAATACTGCTCCAGCTACCTTGACCGCCCGCTTCACTAAACAGCAACGCCTGCTGACGCCTGCAGCTTTCCGTGAGGTGTTTGATGCCCCAGAGCGCAAGCTGCACCAGAGCCATTTGATGGCTTTTATACGTACCAATGCTCACGAGCAGCCGCGAGTCGGTATGGCTATTACCAAGCGTAAAGTACCTACTGCGGTGGCGCGAAATTTAATCAAGCGTCAAATACGTGAGCAGTTCCGCGTAAAATCTGCAAAACTAGAAAACAAGGATATTGTTTTCATTGTTAAAAAATCTATTAAAGATTTAGATAATAAAGAATTAATAAATGAGATAAATAATATATTTAAAAAAATAGAAAAAAAATAAAATGAATTTCATTATTTTAAAAATAAATAAATATTTATTTTTTTTGATTTATTATTTTATTTTTTTTTATCAAAAGATAATAAGTCCAATTATCCCTGCCCGTTGTCGCTATTATCCAACTTGTTCTAATTATGGTAAACAAGCGGTAGCGTGTCATGGTGTCTGGTCAGGCAGTTGGCTTTTGTTAAAACGTATTAGCCGCTGTCATCCGTTAGGCGGCCACGGCATCGATTTTGTACCGCTGCCCTTATCCTCTTATTTCTATCAATATTTATCCCCTATCGAGCTAGCGATTGTTAAAGCTCAAGGTTTATATGTTGGTAAAGACACTACAAGCTATGTTTCTCGCCTAAACCATATGATGAGACAGCCGTAAAACGTGTTAGTAACTGGATAACTTGTGGATATCTATTGAGTTACCCACAAGTTATCCACACTGTTGGTATCATTTAGGGTGGATTTTTAGTAAAATGATGCACATTTTATGTAAATGACTGCTAGTACGTTGTCACAGCGCTAATAGATAACGGCGATCCGTGGTCATGACACATGCCCTAATTTTTCATTCCCTAATTTTTTAATCTAGGAAAGGTTTATGCAAAAGATATTTCGGGTGATGATCATCATTGCGATGCTAATCACCGCTTATCTGCTGATTTTGGCATGGCGAGATGACTATGCCGATGCACCAGCTGTAGACACGGCACCAGAAGCTGCAACGTCAGTGGGTGCTGATATTCCCTCTACGACTGGCGCAGCAGGTGATATTCCGGTACAGACGGTGGATAACGTGACAGCCGATAACGGCATTGTGACGGCTACCCCTGCGAAAGATGCTGGGCTGATCACAGTCACCACTGATCGCTATGATATAAAAATCAATCCAGAAGGCGGTGATATCGTTTATGCTGCGCTTAAGCAGTATAACGCGACGCTCGATAGCGAGACGCCTTTTGTACTGTTAGAAAATAATAGTAATCGCGTCTATGTGGCTCAGTCTGGCCTGATTGGTCAAGATGGTATTGACACCGCAGAAGGTCGTGCCAATTACAGTCATACTGCTAATAATTACGTCATGGGAAAAGGGCAGCAAACGTTATCTGTACCGCTTACTTATAAAAAAGACGGCGTGACGATTACTAAGACCTTTACCTTTACGCAAGACAAATATCCGATTGATATCAGTTATCAAATTCAAAATGCCTCTGCCGCTGCTTGGCAAGGGCAGATGTTTGCTCAGTTAAAACGTGATGATAGTAAAGATCCTGGCATGTCTGACAAAGGCGCGCTAAGCATGGCGACGTATTTGGGCGGCGCTTGGGGCACCCCTGATGATCCTTACAATAAGCTGAAATTTGGTAACTTTAGTGATGGTGAGTTGACTACGACCAGTGATAAAGGTTGGGTTGGCATCGTGCAGCATTATTTTGTCTCTGCATGGACGCCTGAAAACTTCACGGGTAAGTTCTTCAGTCGTGAAACGGCTGATGAGTACTTTATCGGCTTTAACAGTCAGCCAGTCAATGTTGCACCAAACAAGCAAGTGACGTTAAATGCAACGCTATATGCTGGGCCAAAGGTACAGTCTGAGCTCAAAGATGTGGCAGTTGGTTTGAACAAAACTGTCGATTATGGCTTGCTATGGCCAATATCAAAAATCTTGTTTGCTATCTTGGAAGGCATTCATAAAGTCATTGGTAACTGGGGTTGGTCAATTATTCTACTGACTGTCTTGGTTAAAATTGCGCTGATGTGGTTCTCAAACAAGAGCTACTACTCAATGGCGAAGATGCGTGCCATTGCACCAAGACTCAAAGTGCTCAAAGAAGAGCACGGCGATGATCGTATGAAAATGTCGCAAGAGATGATGGCGATTTATAAAGAAGAGAAAGTCAATCCGATGGCGGGTTGTTTGCCTATCTTAATGCAAATGCCGATTTTCTTAGCGTTATATTGGGTACTGGTTGAAAGTGTTGAGTTGCGTCATGCACCGTGGATCTTATGGATTCAGGATTTATCAGCGATGGATCCATGGTTTATATTACCATTGCTCATGGGTGCGTCGATGTTTATACAGCAGCAGCTAAACCCGCAGCCCGCTGATCCGATGCAAGCCAAGGTAATGAAGTTTTTACCGATTATTTTTACCGCTTTCATGCTGTTCTTCCCAGCAGGTCTGGTTCTATACTGGACGGTGAACAACTTGTTTAGTATGACTCAGCAATATATTGTGAATAAAAAAGTCGACGAAGAGCAAAAGCGTCGTACCGTCAAGGTGCTTGATTAAGCAACAAGCAGTCTGCTTTATAATGAATAAAACCATCGCACAAGCGGTGGTTTTTTTATACGTCAAACCTAATGTTTGCTTATGTTGATACGTGTTAAAAAGCGCAAAATACCGCTATTTAAAGTTTGTTTTGTCAGCCTGCGCCGAGCCGTCTATAATGGAGTTTTTAGTTAATGAGAATAAGTGTGGATTCTGTCAAAGCGGCGTTAGCCCCAACTGATTCATCTGGATTGGCTACCATTGCCGCCATTGCTACACCGCTTGGGCGCGGGGGTGTTGGGGTTATTCGTCTGTCAGGCGCACGTGCCTATGCTATCGCTTGTCAGCTCACGGGTAAGTCGGCGTTTACCCCGCGTATGGCCAGCTTCTGCCGTTTTTATCAGGCTGATGGCACGACCATTGACGAAGGCTTGGTATTGTATTTTAAGGGCCCACATTCCTTTACTGGTGAAGATGTGATTGAGCTGCAAGGGCATGGCGGCATGATTTTGCAAAATCAGTTACTCGCGCGCGTGTTTGAATTGGGTGCCAAACAAGCCAGTGCTGGCGAGTTTTCTTACCGCGCTTTTGATAACGATAAGCTGGATTTGGTACAAGCAGAGGCTATCGCTGATGCGATTGATGCGACTAGTGCTGCCGCTGCCAGTAGTGCTATACGCTCGCTAAGTGGTGAGTTTTCACAAAAAATTAATGAATTGCTGGAGCAGCTTATTCATCTGCGTTTACATGTTGAAGCCGCCATTGATTTCCCCGATGAAGAAGATGTTGATTTTTTATCCGATGGCGTTATACAGGCCAATCTTGAGAACACGCAACAAAAAATCCAGCAAGTACTCTCGACCGCAAAACAAGGTCAGCTATTACGTGATGGTATTCATGTGGTATTGGCAGGTAGGCCGAATGCAGGCAAATCAAGCTTACTAAACCGTCTAGCAGGACAAGAGCGCGCTATCGTCACTGACGTCGCAGGCACCACACGCGATACGCTACAAGAGACCGTAGTACTCAACGGTCTAACGCTGCACCTAACCGATACGGCTGGCCTACGTGAGACGCAAGACACCGTGGAGCGTATTGGCATTGAGCGCGCGCGTACCGCTATTACGCAGGCTGATATGTTGATGATGGTCTATGACGTGACCCGCGACCTTGAGGAAGAGAGTACGCCACTACAGCTGGCTGAGCAGTTATTTGGCAAGCTACCAGAGGCTAAGCGATTATTAATCATTGCCAATAAAAGCGACTTATTAAACGGTTTGAGTGACGAGGATGCCATGTCCGCTTCACAGATTGAAATAAAAAATCGTGGTTATGAACAAGTCAATGTTTCATGTGAAACAGGCGCTGGTATCGATACATTGGTCGAAGCGTTGTGTGCTAAAGTGGGTTTCCATCCGCCCGAAAACAGTCTTATTGCCCGTACAAGGCACTTGGATGCACTCAGGCGCACGGCAAATTATTTGGCAGAAGCGCACGAGCAGTTAACCGTCTTTCAAGCCGGTGAATTGGTGGCTGAAAGCTTACGTCAAGCTCAGCATAGTTTGGGTGAGATTACTGGTGAGTTCAGCGCTGATGATTTACTAGGTAAAATTTTTGGCAGTTTCTGTATTGGTAAATAGCTTTGTTAAGTCTTTTTCTATTGGAAAATAATGGTTAAAAAGTTTCATACATTCATCCTAATTAGCGCTTCAATATGGCTTTCATGTTGCCGCCTTTAATGTATTAAGACAAGGAAAATAGTATGCATTGCCCATATTGTAATGCGTCAGAGACCAAAGTGATTGACTCACGGCTTGCAGCAGAAGGGGCGCAAGTGCGTCGCCGCCGTTCCTGTAATAGTTGCCAAGAGCGCTTTACCACGTTTGAGATGGTAGAGGTGGTGATGCCAAGAATTATCAAATCAAGCGGTAAGATTGAGCCTTACGATAACGAAAAGCTGCGCCGCTCTATACTCTTGCCGCTACAAAAACGTCCCATTACCATTGATGAGCAAGAGGCAATGATTAGTCGTATCGAAAAGCGTGTACGGCAAATGGGTGAGCGTGAAATTAGCAGCAAAGTCTTAGGTGAGATTATTATGAGCGAGCTTAAGACGCTCGATGACGTCGCTTATGTACGCTTTGCCAGTGTGTACCGTGATTTTCAAGATATCGATGCCTTTCACCAAGAAATTGCTAACATTCGTCCCAGCGAAAAAACGGACGACAACGTTAAGTAGCCTTTATTAGCTATTTTTTTATTAAGTGCACCTCTTTATGACGCTTTCAAACCATAAAACCTCAAATCATAAGCTTTCAAGCCATGAGCAAGATGCCCAAGACCGCTATTTTATGATGCTTGCTATCGAGCAGGGTAAGCATGGTCTCTATACTACTAGGCCCAATCCAGCGGTAGGCTGTGTCATTGTTCAGGCAGAAGATATCGTTGGTCAAGGTTTTCACCCGAAAGCAGGGGAGCCTCATGCCGAGGTATTTGCGCTGAAAGAGGCTGGTACGCGAGCAGTAGGCGCAACCGCTTATGTGACACTGGAGCCGTGTAGTCATACAGGTCGTACGCCGCCTTGTGCGCTTGCGCTGATTGCTGCGGGTGTTAAGCGGGTAGTGATTGCAGGTTTAGATCCCAATCCACAAGTCGCTGGACGTGGTGTGCGTTTACTCGAAGAGGCGGGCATTAACGTCACTATTGGTGTATTAACGCAGCAAGCAGAAGCCTTAAATCGCGGATTTTTGAAGGCGATGCGTACCCAGATGCCTTATGTACGGCTTAAAATAGCCACCAGTCTTGACGGTCGTACGGCGATGGCGACAGGGGAGTCGAAGTGGATTACAGGTGTCGCTGCTCGCGAGGATGTGCAAAAGCTACGTGCCCGCAGTGGCGCCATTATTACAGGTAGCGAAACCGTCATCGTTGATAATCCTCAATTAAATGTACGCTCAAACCAGTTAGGTATAGCGCTTGAGCAAGTTCCTGCTCCCAAGGTTGTCGTACTCGATAGGCGTCAGCGCTTAGCGCACAGCTTAAAGTCTGATTATCAGTTATGCCGTCGAGTGGATACGATTTATTGGCATGAGGACAACTTAATTGCGTTATTAAACAATTTAGTCAGCGAGCATCAGTGTTATGAAGTATTGGTTGAAGCTGGTGCCAGCGTGGCAGGCAGTTTTTTGAGCCAGCAGTTGGTCGACGAGCTGGTTGTTTATCAAGCGCCTTGTTTATTAGGCGCACAGGCGCGTCCGATGGTGAACTTTAATCCGCTATCGTTGGCGCAGCAGCTGCGTTTTGATATCGACAGTTATGAACAAGTTGGTGCTGATCTTAAACTGACCTTATTGCCTTTATGAAATGAACACTTATAAACAGCTTGCCCACAGTCTGTACTAAATATGTGCTAAGTGTGGATAAGTTAGTAAATTCAGGTAATGTTTCACATGAAACTGTGTATAACTTTGTTTCACATGAAACCAAAAAGACCTTAATTTATATAGAATATATATTAAACCCTTTAAAATCAATTACTTATTGTTAGTCTTTAAGTATTTACAGGTTTATTCTTAGACTCTGCTCTACTGTGGATAACTTGGTCAAAACCTAGGTTTTTAACGGTGTATGGGTTGATTTTTCATTACTTATCCACAACTTATCCCATAGTGTGCTTAAAATAAACGCATGTTTCACCAAAAGATAAAGGCAGACAAACGCCTTCTTAATACATACTAATACGTTGTCTATCGCGGCAATATAATAATGAGATGAGGTTGATATGTTTACCGGAATTATAGAAAGTGTCGGAAAGGTCAAATCCATGCAGCCTACAGGCGGTGACATACGCTTGACGATAGAGTCTGATGATTTAGACTTCAGTGATGTGAAACTGGGTGACTCTATTGCTTCTAATGGTATTTGTTTGACGGTTGTGGATTTTGGCAGCAATCATTACTCGGTTGATGTCTCACGTGAAACAATTGCGCATACAGCGTTAGAAGAGCTAAAACCAGGTCATATCGTCAACCTAGAAAAGGCGATGTTGCCCACCACCCGTTTTGGTGGTCATATTGTCGCCGGTCACGTCGATGGTGTCGGCGTCGTGCGTAAATTGCAAAAAGACGCGCGCTCTATCTATATTGAGATTGAAATACCGCAAGTGTTGGCGCATTATACAGCGACCAAAGGTTCGATTACGCTTGACGGTATTAGTCTCACGACGAATTTGGTACGCGACAATATCGTCTCTTTAAATATCATTCCGCATACCGCACAAGTTACCAATATTGCTCAGCATTGGTTGGTAGGCGATAAGGTTAATGTTGAAGTGGATATTGTCGCGCGCTATTTAGAGCGGTTGCTAACCAAGCCACAAAGTGCAAGTGCGACAGCGCAAAATACACCAAGTAACATCACTGAGACATTTTTAGCAGATAACGGCTTTATGAGATAGTAAGTGACATTTATCAATACATACTTTCTTTCTGGTTTAAATTGCAAGCCAATTTAAATCGCGAGTGTCAAAGATACCTATTAGGGCATGTCTTCATTTTGATAACGATGAAATGAGGGCACGCCTTAATCTTTAATAAGACTCTGTAATACCGATTGCAGCTTATTTTTATCGATAGGCTTGGTCAAAAATTCATCCATGCCTACCTCAAAGCAAGCATCGCGATCCTCTGCAGTATTATTCGCTGTCAACGCCACAATAGGAATATCATCCCCTTGCGCACGAATCGCTTGGGTCGCTTGTAAGCCATCCATCACCGGCATCCGGCAGTCCATCAAAATAAGAGCAATCTCTTCATGCTGCGCTTGCAGTTGACTCAACGCCTGCTGCCCATCTTCTGCGACCACGGTACGATAGCCAAGCTTGGTTAATATCTTACACGCTATTTTTTGATTGGTCGGACTGTCTTCTACCACCAAAATAAGCGGTGGCGCGGTCTCGTTGGTAGTTTTGTGGTCAGAAATATCTATGGTAGCGCCATCTACCTCGGTGACCAGCGCCCGATTATCATTATCAAGATTATCGGTATCAAATTTGTCAGTATCAGTGCTTTGTGCGGTTACCAACGTCTGCCTGACTGGTAGTGTCAAACGCAGCAGCTCAGATAATAATAAAGCATTGTCTAGTGGCTTAGCCAAAAAACCATCGCATTGATCTAATAGCATAGAAGGAATGCGGCGCTCAGGCTTCATGCTCAATAGTATCGTTGGTAGCGAGATATTAGCCAATAAGCGGCTCAAGCTCTTGCGTCTACTATCATTGATGTTTTTATCGTCCCCTGCTGCTGGCTTAGGGAATACGATTGCGTTGCTCTCATAATATTCATAATCTAACAGCAGAACGGGTGCCAGTGTTTGCCCATCTTTTGCGAGCTGTTTTGTTAACTGCTTAATAGTTGCACTATTGATAGTGGTATAAATAGAAGCTGGTATAGATAAGTAGTCACATAAACGTTGCAAATGTTCAGCACCAAGCGTTTGATTGACTACTGCAATCAGATGGACTTTGGTCAATTGCTCATTAAGGTGATAGACCGGCTGATAACTTGGACGACGGCAAGGTAAATACAAATTGATGGTGCTACAGTCATTATCCGAGCTATTTGACTCAAGGAAGCCGCCCAATAATTGCGCAAAAGTATTGGCTTTGGTGTGTGCAAGATTTGCCTGCACAAGCGGTTGCTGTATTTGGTCATTAGCTGCAACATCAGTTTGCTTAACGTAAGTAAGCGGCGGTGTTTGTTTGCGCGAAGTGTTATCTACAGCTGTATGTTGCAGGCTAAACCTTACCCAGTTATGCGGGTTTTTTGCTGTCATGTCGTCATTGGTAACCAGTACACTGTCATTGACGCTTAGTGGTAAAGCTGCGTCAGCAAAGGCTTCGATCGTTAGGGAAACAGAGCCTGCAAGAGTAGAGGTGATGGCGTTATCCAGTAAGCTCAGTAAGACTTGGCAAAGGCGTTTGCGATCAGTGTCAATATGGCGCGGACAATCAGGATCAAAAAAATAAAGCAGCTCAAGCCCTTGGCGCCGTGCATCCTCTATGACTAAGTCATTGATGTGTTGTCCCAGTTTATAGATATCAACAGATTCAATCTTAAGGTGCGTTTTTTTGACGTCAATCTCTTCCATGCCCAGCATGTCATTAAGACTCGTCAACATCGCGTCGCTCGACCTCGTTAACGTCTGTAGTACAGTATGCTGCTGGATAGAAAAAGTATCAGTATTGACGGCTTCAAGGGTGTCGATTATCGTCTCTAGTGGTTGATGCAGCTCGTGATATATCGCGGGTTTAAGCTCACTAAGTTCATCAATCTTGCCTTGTAGCTGTTGATTTTTTTGCTGCAACTGAGTGTTCTGATTGACAAGCTCATTGACATTATTTAGTAGCACGGTAAAGCCATGTACTTGTCCATGTTCGCCAAACCATGGGGTAATATGCAATTGATAGGCTTGCTGGTTCTCTATACCGCGAACGTTTAGAGTGCGGGTAACGCGCAAGCTAGAGAGTTTTTGGAGCAGTAGCTGAACCGATTCATCGTCAGCTGAGACAAAATCTGTCAATTGGTAGTTGGTATCACTTTGGAATGATGTATCAAATACTCGCTCAAAACGTTGATTAAAAAAGCTAATCTGCCCGTGACGCATAATCATGACCATCGGCAACGGCGCTTGCTCAACCAAACGCTCAAGACGATGTTGCAAGGTTTGTATACGTCGATGGTTACTATGAAGTTGGTAACTGATACGACTGAGCGCGTGACCTAGACGCAAAAACTCAGACGTCGATTTTTTGTCAACAAACGGCGGTGGCAAATAAGCATCCTTTGCTTTGGCACTTAAATTATCGGTATAAACTATCAGTTGTTGCCAGTTAGTCTGGCGATTTAATGTATAAAGTAACGCCATAATAAAGAACATGATCGCCGTCATTAGCGGTAGCCAGTAGCGATAGGAGATCCAGTCTATTTCAAGGGGTTTATGGCGCAATATGATATAGAGCTTATGACCACTCTCAAGTTCAATCGTTCCTGTTAAGTTGCGAGGGTTGAGCGTATAGGCGCCGTAGTTGTTGCTATCAGAGGGCAATGAGGTAATAACATTAGGAAAGGTGACGGTGGGAAATGCACGCTCATTAGGACGGACATAACGATGGATATGAGTCTGCCCTGATGGCATCATAAAAATAATCTGATAACTAATGCCTGCAAAAGACGGCTCGCTCAGTATTTCTTGAATTTCAGAGTTTAGGGGCTGCGCGTGTTCAGTAACGGCATGCTGCAATGTTTCAAAGGTATCTATACTCCGCTGCTTATTGTCTGTCTTAATATCGTCAAACAACGCAAAGTAGTACAGTGACAACATGGTCAATAGTGTCAACGTATAAAAGAGCAGTAAGCGCTGTAAAGACTGAAACTGTTGCATAAAAGCATGACCCTAAGTCGACAATAAGTCGGCATGATGGCAGATCGTAAAATAATGATAAATCTGACAGGTTTGCGTGCTCTGGCTTATTTATGAATAAGTAGCTGAGCTTTTTACTATTATAAAGATAAATAGTGTCATTAGTAACGCTGGATTGTCACTATTACAATCATGGCACAACGTCGTAAACTCACCTATAATGGACGAATTAATCATACATAATGCACCACTATGACCACAATTGCTTCCACCTTTGATTTGTCTACAAATTCTACCCAGCCGCAACAGACACCTACGCTTGCTGAGCAGCAGCGTATCGCTCCCTTAAGAGTAATATTCGCGGGTACGCCTGAGTTTGCTGCTGTCAGCCTTGAGTCGCTCATCAAGCAGCAGGACACACTTAATATAGAGATTGTCGCGGTCTATACACAGCCTGATCGCAAAGCAGGTCGCGGGCAAAAGCTATCAGCGTCTGCGGTCAAGCAAGTTGCTTTGACCAATGATATTGTGGTTGAACAACCAGCTACCTTTAAAAAATCTAGCACCGAAGGCATGGCTGCGCGCCAGACTTTGCGCACTTATCAGCCAGATATCATGATTGTTGCGGCTTATGGTCTGATATTGCCGATTGGTGTATTGACCACGCCTACTTATGGTTGTCTAAATATTCATGCCTCATTGTTGCCACGCTGGCGCGGTGCAGCGCCGATTCATCGTGCTTTATTGGCGGGCGATTCTGAGACCGGCATTACCATTATGCAAATGGATAAAGGCTTGGATACGGGCGACATGCTCTACAAAGTCAGCGCTCCTATTAATGCTGATGATACCGCCACGAGCCTTCATGATAAGATGGCTGAACTAGGCGCGGCAGCTATTAGTACCGTGCTACAAGACTTGGTACCTTATCAAGCGCAAGCGGTAGCTCAAGATGAAAGTAAAGCCAATTACGCCGAAAAACTGGTCAAAACCGAAGGCGAAATCGACTGGACGCAATCCGCCACGGAGATTGAACGCCAAATTCGTGGCCTGACGCCATGGCCGGGCGCTTATACTTTTTTGGTAGGTCAGCGGGTCAAAATATTGGCCAGCTTGCCTGTGAATGCATCGCAGCAAACCAATGAGCCTGCTGGTACTGTGGTGAGCGTTGGCCGAAAAGCGATTCTAGTCGCTTGTGGTAAAGAGAGTGAAGCTGAATCATCAGCCACCACTTTAGCCATCACCGACTTACAGTTTGCGGGTGGTAAGCCGATGACCGCCGAGCAAATTTGCCATGGCAACCAATTAAATGATGGCGACCAGTTCACTAAAGAATCAAACTAGTTTTTACTTATATTTAACCTACTTGCACAAGGCGCTATCGATTAGGCGTCAAGGAAATCAAATTTAATGAGACAAACCAGCACTGCGCCAAGAAACAACAAGCTCAAACCGTCAAGCAACCTTATCATGAATGGCAGCGTGCGCGTACGCGTGATCCGCACTTTACTGGCTATTCAAAACGGTCAGTCGCTCTCAAGCGTCCTTGACCCGTTACTGAATAGTCTGCACGATGGTGACAAAGGCTTTGCTCATGCGTTACTGCTCACGACATTGCGCCAGTGGCATGCGCTGGCACGTTTGCTCGATAGCTTAGCAGACAACCCTATCGACGAAGTTGAAGTGCGTACCACTATTCAAGTCGGCTTAGTACAGTTGCTATATTTAGAAGTGGCTGACCATGCTGCAATTCATGAAACCGTTGAAGCTGCCAAAGAGATTGAATTCGCTCACTCGACTGGTTTAGTAAATGCTATTTTGCGTAAAGTCGCCAAGAATCCAAGCAAATTCCGTAAGAAGTGCGATAAAAAACACAGCCTACCGAATTGGCTCGCTTATCAGCTTAAGCAAGATTGGAGCGAGCAGTATGATGAGCTGACCCAAGGCTTGCGCCAGCCAGCACCGATGTTTTTACGAGTAAACTCGGCGGTTACTTCGGTAGAGGAGTATCAGCAAGCACTCGATGGGGCAGAAATTGATGCAGATATCGTTGAGCTAACGACTGGTTTTAAGGTAGCAAACTCATCAGGGTCTGCCACTTCTACCACGCTATCAACCAAAGGTCTTAGACTGCATCAAAGCACCGCTGTTAACGCTTTGCCTGATTTTGCCTTAGGAACGGCTAGCGTACAAGACATGCATGCGCAACTAGCTGCGCCGATTATTAATCAAGCATTAATGGCTAAGCTTAGCGCTGAAAGTGCGAATACTGACAGCGACAGTAATGAAAGTAATAATAATGAGCTACACATTTTAGATGCATGTGCGGCACCTGGTGGTAAATTGGCTCACTGGTTAGAGCTTATAAGCGCTAATGACGAATCATCGTTGTTTCACGTGAAACAAGACAATAATGAGATATCATCTGAAACGTCACCTGCGATTACTGATATTAAGGTAACGGCTATTGACAACGAAGCACCACGTATCGAGCGTATTCGTGAGAATTTACAGCGCCTAAATCTGAGTCAGCATGATTTGCAGCAAGCAGATAACAGCATTGCATTGAACATTGTCTGTGCAGATGCGACCAGATGGCAGCATGGCAAGAATAAAAAAGCGGCGACAAATGAGCCGGTATTTGATGCGATATTATTAGATTCTCCTTGTACCGCGACTGGCGTAATTCGCCGTCATCCTGATATCAGTATCCTGCGTACCGAAGAAGACATCGAGCAAACGGCGCTGCTACAAGCAGATATCTTGCATAATCTATGGCCACAACTTAAAGCTGGTGGTTATCTGCTGTATGTGACATGTTCTATCTTAAAGCAAGAGAACGTCGAGCAAATGCAAGATTTTATCACTCATCATAACGATGCAGTAGCGATTGAGTTTACTGAGGATTGTAGCTGGGGTATCGAACAGGCGATTGGTCGTCAATGCTTACCGATTGATAGCACGAGTGGCGATGGTTTCTATTATGCATTGCTTCATAAGACAATGGCATAAAACTGCTGAATAAACCGTTTTAACTATTGAATAACCTCATTATAGACAGGACAATCTAATGAAATATATCAGTACCCGTGGTCAGACAGCGCCGATGGATTTTAGTGATGTGCTATTGATGGGGCTTGCGCCAGATGGCGGTTTGATGCTGCCTGAGCACTATCCAAATATAGATAGCACGACCCTTGATGAGTGGCGCACGCTCAGCTATCCACAGCTTGCCATGGCGATTATGCAGCGCTTTGCCACCGATATTCCTGCCGCTGATTTGCAAGATATTATCGAGCGTACTTACACTGCTGAGGTGTTTGGTAGTAAAGAAATCGTACCTGTGCGCAAGCTTGACAATAATTTATATATTTTAGGACTATCAAATGGTCCGACATTGGCGTTTAAAGACGTTGCCATGCAGTTCTTGGGCAATGCCTTTGAATACGTGCTAAAAAGAAAAGATGCGCGTATTACTATCATCGGTGCGACCAGTGGTGATACGGGTAGTGCGGCAGAATATGCATTGCGAGGTAAAGAAAACATCGAAGTCTTTATGCTGTCACCGCATGGCAAAATGAGCGAATTCCAACGTGCGCAAATGTATAGTTTGACCGATGATAATATTCATAACATTGCTATCGATGGTATGTTTGATGATTGTCAAGATATCGTCAAGGCACTACAGCAAGATGCCGAATTTAAAGCCGCTTATAACCTCGGAACCGTCAACTCGATTAACTGGGGTCGTATCCTAGCGCAGATCGTTTATTACTTTAAAGCCTATTTTGCCGTAACTTCAAATAACGATGAAAAAGTCAGCTTTAGCGTGCCATCAGGTAACTTTGGCAATATTTGTGCCGGTCATATTGCCCGCGAAATGGGTTTGCCAATTGAGCGCTTAATCGTCGCCACCAATGAAAACGATGTGCTAAATGACTTCTTTAACCAAGGTGCTTATCAGCCACGTCCGACTGAAAAAACCTACATTACCTCAAGCCCATCGATGGATATCTCCAAAGCGTCTAACTTTGAGCGCTTTGTTTATTTGCTACTAGAAAAAGACAGCGCGCGCGTTCATGAGTTGTTTGAAGGGGTGAAGTCTGGTCAAGGTTTTGACTTGTCTGACTTGATGGATGCGGTCAACAGCCGTTACGGTTTTGCTGCTGGCAAGTCGACCCATAGCGACCGCCTGCAAACCATTAAAGCGCTTTATGAGCAGCATGGTGAGCTAGTTGATCCGCATACAGCTGACGGTATCAAGGTTGCTAAAGAGCTACAGTTAGAGGGTGAAATCATTGTCTGTGCGGAGACAGCGTTACCCGTCAAATTTGCTGACACAATCGTTGAAGCGATTGGGCCAATAGACATTGCTCGGCCAGCGCATACCGAAGGCTTGGAGAGCTTACCACAGCACGTGGTGGTGCTGGATAACAACGCTGAGCTGGTCGCTGAGCAAATTCGTCAACATGTGACGCCAAATCCAGCCTGAATTAATGCTGGACTTGTTATTAGCTTTGTTTAACCATTAAACAAGCGTCCACATAAAAGTTACGCCATTGTAATAAAGTGTTTATGATTGTGTTATGGTAGATATAATTGTAATATTAGAAACAGCGTCGGCGACTCATCATTTTGCTAGACGCTTTTTTAGCAATCCCACCAGCCAATTACACTGAACAGCTGCCCTATAGGCGTTATGATAACCGTACTGTTAAGCCTTTTTATGCTTGTCATTAATTTTAATAATGCTCAAGGCTTAAGATTAAATAAAGGGTCTAAATAGTATTGATTATGGCGACAACAGCGGTACATATTGTGGATATAACAATGAAGATGAGCTTAAAAACGATAGCAAAAGCCTTGTTGATCACGACCTTTAGTAGTGCAATGCTAATGAATGCTGCCCACGCTAACAATCCACCGCCTACTATCAAAGCGGATGCGCCCAACCGCTATACGGTTAAAAAAGGCGATACATTGTGGGATA
This sequence comes from Psychrobacter sp. Sarcosine-3u-12, assembly GCF_002836005.1. Taxonomy (NCBI): domain Bacteria; kingdom Pseudomonadati; phylum Pseudomonadota; class Gammaproteobacteria; order Moraxellales; family Moraxellaceae; genus Psychrobacter; species Psychrobacter sp. Sarcosine-3u-12. Next base: position 67,634 of record NZ_PJBY01000102.1, on the reverse strand, counting down.
TCTCAGGACGCTATCTAGACAGTCCATGGCGCTGGAAAGAAATTTGGGCAACCAATAAGCAAATCAAAAACCCTAATCTTATTTATCCCAACGATATTCTTATCTTATGTGTGATTCAAGGTAAGACTTTGATTGGTGTCGATACGGGTGAGGGCTGTGCTGGGATTGAAAAACAATTGACCGGTACTGCAGTTACCACTTCGGTATCAGTCACGTCGACGGCCAATAGCATTCCGCCTATCCCATGGTCTGCTATCCAGCATTGGCTAGATAAAACCATCATCGTTAATCCAGCAGACTTCAATACCACACCATATATATTAGCGTCTAAAAAAGGCAACTTAATCACGGCAAGCGGTGACAAAGTTTACGCCAAAGGCGTGCCACTTATCGTCGGTCAGCGTTATGGTATCTACCGTGAAGGTGAGATGTATGTTGAGCCAAAGACTCAGCAAGTCATCGGACTTGAAGTCACCCAAGTAGCGACTGGATTGGTTACGTCTACAGAAAGTAATGGCGTCACAAGCTTGCAGCTTACCGACAGCTACGGCAAAGAAGTCCGTGAAGGTGATCGCGTTTTTGTTGAGCTGAACAACTCTATCCCGCCCGTATTTTACCCAACGCCTGCAACCGTTAGCCGTGGCGGTATGATTGTTCGTGTCATGGACTCAATCAGTTCTGCGGCGAAGGGTAGTGTGGTCGCGATTAATTTGGGTCGCACTGATGGTGCCAAACCCGGTGATGTATTGACTGTCTATCAAAAAGGGGCGTTGGTACGCGATACCAAAGATAATGATGCCTCTGTACGCTTGCCCAGTGAGCAGAGCGGTATGGTGATGGTGTTCAATACTTTTGATAATATTAGCTACGCCTATGTGCTTGATTCTGAGCTACCGCTCAACGTGGGTGATCAGCTACTACCACCCCCTTATCTATAAGCCAGACTTCTTAAGTCAGTTGAATCCGTAAATGCGAGTCAGACCATTATGACGGCAGTTTCTCCAATGTTATCCGACGAGCAGCGCGCAATATTGGCGCTGTGGACTGAGGTGAATGCGTCATTATCGGCTTATCATAAGCTTATGACTTCTTTTGGGGTAGCAGAGCTTGCTTGGCAAGCCAAAGTAGACGCTTGGCGGCAATTGGGTATTCATCATACGCATCTTGCCCGCCATGAACAGCCAGCGCAAACACAAGCCAGTATCGATAAAATTCAGCAAGCGCTCATCGAGGGGCGCTACGGTCTGCTATTTGCCGACCAGCCTGATTATCCCGCCCAACTCCTACAAATATACGATCCGCCGCCGCTGTTGTTTTATCGTGGCCAGCGCGCGCGTTTGCAGCAAGCACAAATTGCCATCGTCGGCAGTCGCAAACCCACCGCCCATGCGCAAAAAATTACTTTTGATATGGCACAATATTTAGCACAGACAGGGTATATCATCACTAGCGGTCTGGCCATGGGTGTGGATAAGCGCGCCCATTTAGGAGCACTGGCGCAGACAGATGCTGATTATCAAGGTCGAACCATTGGGGTGATGGGCACTGGTATTGAAGTGTATTATCCCAATCATCATGATAAATTATTTGCGCAAATTATCGAGCAAGGTGGCTGTATTATCAGTGAGCTGTTGCCGGATACGCCGCCGCACAAGCATACGTTTCCACGGCGCAATCGCTTGGTGGCAGGTCTCAGCTTAGCCACTATTGTCACCGAAGCGACTATCCAAAGTGGTTCGTTGATTACTGCGCGCCTAACCTCGGAGCAGGGCAAGCAAGTCTTTGCGATTCCCAGTCATATTGATAATAGCAATGCTGAGGGCTGCCACCATCTGATACGTGAAGGCGCGACGTTGATTTATCATCCTCAGCAAGTCATTGAGGACGTCAATGGTCAGCTGGTTTATGGCAATAATGGCTATCGACCAACAGCACAGACGACCAACTCAAACCATAAGCCCTCGACTAACAGTCAGTCTGCTAATGCTGCAGAGACAGATTCTGTGCCAGCGGTGAGCCAACCGATACCGTCTAATATCAAATCTCCTAAAAGCGCTATCGTCGCCCCTGAGCATTTAACGCTGGTTTATGAGCAGCTTGATTGGCATGGACAAGATTTAGATGCGTTGTTAGTCAGTACCAAGCTTACGCCACCGCAGCTGATCGGACAATTGATGGAGCTTGAGTTACTAGGCGTCATCAGCGTGCAAGGTGGGCGTTATTTACGCGTATAGGCTATTTGGGTGTTTACAACGATAGCTATGCTTTAATATTTCTAAGGGTGCTAAGGTCAGCCCAATTTTATAAATATTTAAATGTCGCTCACTTAGTCAGCTTCTCTCCTATGTTATTATTAATGCTTAAACTCCTACCTTTTCGAAGCCTTCAAGCCATGAAAAAATCCGCATCCTTTACTACTGATTCTGTCGTTCAAGCTGCCAAGTGGCTAAAAGAAGGACAGTTACTTGCTTATCCAACCGAAAGCGTTTGGGGGATAGGTTGTGATGCTTATGATAAGGCAGCCGTGCAGCGTATTTTGGATATCAAGCAGCGCCCAAAAGCTAAAGGTATGATTGTCGTTACTGACAGTGCTGAGCGTTTAGCGCCCTTATTAGATACTTTAGAAGACAGTCAGCGCCAACAAATCATTAATAGCTGGCAGACGGATAGTGACAATATAAAGCTACAATGCAAACAAGCGCACACTTGGTTGTTACCCATTCCGCAGGCGCTGATTACTACTATTCCTCCTTGGATAACCGGGCAGCATCGGACAGTTGCGGTCAGAGTTATCGCTCACCCCATTATCCGTCAGCTATGCCAGCAGTTGGTCAGCGCGCATAATCCCTTTGGACTGTTGGTTTCTACAAGCTGCAATCCATCAGGGCAACCGCCTGCTATGACTCTTACAGATGCTTATGGGTATTTTGACGAGCAAATCCGCTACTTACAGGCGGAGACGTTAGGCTATACCTTACCCAGTCAAATACGTGATGCAATCACAGGTTTAATCATCCGTTAGAGCATGGCAATCAAGCAATAGATATTATTCTCTGATTTCATTATTGACAGAAATAAAAGAATGATGCAATATGAACTAAGAAATTAGCCAAACTATATGAAATATTAAGCGAATAAATACTATGAAACTAAATCCTGTGACCGAAAAATTTATCTTACATTGGGGCGAAATGGGCTCACAGTGGGGTGTCAATCGCACTATGTCACAGATTCATGCATTGCTTTATATCATCGGTAAGCCGCTCAATGCGGAAGAGATTACCGAGACGCTTGGCGTTGCGCGCTCTAATGTCTCAAACAGTATTAAAGAGCTACAAAACTGGGGGCTAGTACAGAAAGTATCGATATTGGGCGATCGTCGCGATCATTTTACGACTAATACCGACGTTTGGGAGTTGGCACGTATTATCGTCGTTGAGCGTCAAAAACGTGAGCTTGAGCCAACGGTGCAGTTCTTACAAGAACTTATGGACAGTCCTGAATTTGAGCATGAAAATAGCGAAGTAAAAGCGCGGATAAAGGATACCCAAGAGTTCGTCAACACGCTGACCACATGGTCGTCTGAGATGCTGAAGCTACCCACAAGTATCCTTAAAAAAGTCCTCAAATTGGGCGCGAGTATTAAAAAGGTTTTACGTTAATAGTAAGCTGTATGATTTAAAATAAAAAATTTGCGATATAATTTCTGTTTAAACAGAAATTAATGTAATAAAAATAATTTTTAGTCAAGCTTTAATGACAATAGCAACGACAAATGGATGTGTAAAATGACAGTCAATCAAACACACGCTAATAAAGAGCAAGTCATTAAAAAGGCTATTGCTTCAATCGAGTGGCAAGACTTGCGTCAGTTAACGCGCGGTCAAATCGCTTACAATGTTATTTTGCCATATCCGTTCTTACTACTGTCTTGGTGGTTCGCCAGCCAATCATGGTATGTACTGGCATGCGGCGCTTCTTATTTGTTTTTTGCTGCTGCATTCCGTCAAGCGCACGATGGCTATCATCATAGTTTGGGGACAGGTAAGCGTACGACCACTGCCATATTATTATTGCTTAGCGTACTATTAATGACCAGCTTGCACAGCATTCGAGCCACTCACATGGCACATCATCGTGATCCGCTGGGCGATAGTGATATTGAAGGCAGTCTGGCAAATGTGTCATGGTGGCAAGCACTGCTCGGCGGGATAACTTATCGGCTCGCTATCTATCGGCAAGGACTGCGTTTAAGCAGCCGTCGCAATCAAAGCTTGGCTTGGCTAGAATTTGGCTTTATTGCTTTAGTCGTCTTGGTTGCCCTCGTACTGACCGTATTTACTGTCGCTGTTCCTGCTCTGACCATGTTAGCGCAAGTATTGATGTACCACATACTGACCATGATGTTGGCCAATGCTAGCGTTGGTATCATTGCTGTGTGGGGCGTGCACCATGATTGTGATGAGACAATCGCTCGCACCGAGCGTAATCCAGTGATCAATTTACTAACTTTTAACCTGTTATATCACGCAGAGCATCATTTTTTCCCTGCTGTACCATCCAACCATTTACCTGAATTAGCCAAGCGTTTAGATGAGGCAGCACCACACTTGACCAAAGCGCATGTATTGCCAAATACTGCTGTTGCGATGGACTTTATTAATCATCGTTGGAACAAATTAAAGAATAAATCTCAAAATAATAATGATAGTGAGTGTCCTATTCGTAAGCGTTTTGCTTAATCAGTAGACTAAATGAAATCAAGATACTTATTACTTATCCACCCATTATCCACAGTAATTTCACTGGCTTTGCCAACGTCGTATTTATACTCAATTAATGACCAATGTTAATAGGATAAATATCATGAAAACGAATAACAATGTAGGTGCTTACCCTTACTTATCAGTGATTATTTTGTTTGCAGGGCTTGGTAGTATGGTTGGTGGAGTGATTGCAGAGCTAGGTTTGTTATTCATTTTTAGGAATGCGGATTTTGCACAAATTGGTTGTCAGCCGTTACTATACGTTGGTTTATTGGGTTTTATTCCTGCTTTATTAACGGGTATTCTCGTCGCTTATAAAAATATATGGCGCGGTGATCATAAGAGTCTACGCACGACATTTTTGATTGGGTTTATAACGTCAGCAGGTTATATGGGTGCAATCGTCTTATATTTAGGCATAAACTCATGGATAGAGGTTGGCGTGCTACTGGCCTTTATGATTGGTATAGGACTATTTGGCGCTATCAATGCAGCTATCGCTGGCTGTATTGCTTTACCAAAAGCATGTAAAAGTCGTTTTGATATAAAAGTTAAAAAAGAAGACGATGACTATAGCGAATTAAGTTTTACTAAACGATAAGCAAAAAAATATAGGGAATAGGACATGAATATTTTAATCAGTGGTGGCTCAGGATTTTTAGGCAGTGCCTTTAGTAATGAGATTATGGCGCGTTACCGTGCCCAAGATAAAGCGCTGCACATTACTTGGCTGACGCGTGATAGCAGCCAAGCACATCCGAATGATATCGAAATGATAACTTATGATGAGCTGGCGAGCTCAGATAAAAGCTTTGAGGTTGTTTTAAACCTAGCAGGGGCAGGTATCGCTGACTCGCGTTGGAGTGATGCGCGCAAAGAGCAATTGCTTGCCAGCCGTATTAAGCCTACCGAATCCTTATTGGCATTTATTAAGCGCACCAGTATTAAGCCCAAGCTAATGGTCAGCGGTTCAGCGATTGGTTGGTATGGGACTCAAGGTGACAAACCTCTTACCGAAAGCAGTGGTTTTGAGACTGATTTTGCCCATCAATTATGTGAACAATGGGAACAGCTAACTTTGACAGCAACGGAATATGGCGTACCTGTGGCTATCGTGCGAACCGGTGTGGTGATTCATCCTGAAGGCGGCATGCTTGGTAAGTTATTAACCCCATTTAAAATGGGTGTTGGTGGGCAGTTAGGTGATGGCAAACAAATCATGAGCTGGATCAGTCGTGAAGACTGGGTTGGGGCGGTGATATTCATCATTGAAAAGCATCTTGCTAATTATGCGGACACTCAGACTACCGATGAGCACTCGTTAGAAACTATCAATGATACGCCAGTGCTGGTTTATAACCTCACTGCGCCTAATCCAGTGACCAATCATACTTTTACCAAAACGCTTGGAGCATGGCTACACCGGCCCACCTTTTTTACTTTACCCAATTTTCTGCTTAAGCTAATATTTGGTGAGATGTCGACGCTACTAATAGATGGACAAAAGGTATTGCCTCAAGCATTACAGGACGCAGGTTATGATTTTAAACAGCCAACACTGAAGCAAGCTTTAGAAGAGCAGAGTTCGTAAATCATTAAGCGACTGTTTCATGTGAAACATCATTATTATTTACATGATGCTTTGTTTCATGTGAAACCTAAATAGAGGTGTGTATGAGTGATATTGAGATTAGCGCTACAGCCACAGCATCCAGCTATCCTAAAGCTAAGGTAATAGGAACTTATGGATTGTTGGGAGGTGCGATAGGTGGTCTGATTGTCTGTTTATATATGATTGTGATGCTTGTAATTGACGGTAATATTTTTAGGCAAGAGTTAACAGATATTTTCAAAATGCTATTAGCTTCTATTGTAGGCGGATTCTTTTTTGGTTTGCTCCCTACGTTAGTAGCTGGATTAACTATATGTAAGTTGAAGATAGTCTTTGACTCCATACTAAAAATAGTACCGTTATTCTTCATTGGATTCTTTAGTACTTTTATATTTTCAGTTTGGATTATAGCAACAGATGTTTTTTTAGAGAAAATAATATTTGGATTGGTTCTTAGCTTGATAGGTGGAGCCAGCGCTGTGATTACAGGTCTTATCGCATTACCTAAATACAAATAAAATTTAAATAGTTATTTCACTTTTGACAGAAATAAAGTAAACTTAATTTATAATTACTAAACAAGTGGTTGCTTAATTTGAGTCGCTACTGCTTATCACAAAGCAAGGAGAACATCATGCGTCATCCTTCGTTAGCCAATATTGAATGGCAAGATTTGCGTCAGCTCAAGCCCACTGAGACGGTTTATAATATCTTTTTATCGTTACCCTTTTTATTATTGTCATGGTGGAGCGCGTGGCAGGGATTTTGGCTACTTGCGCTGGCTGCAACGTTTTTCTTTTTTACCGCCGCACTTAGACAAGCCCATGATTGCTATCACCGTACTTTAGGTGTGAGTAAAGTCGCCACAGAGCTCATGCTATTTATGCTGAGTATCACTATGCTTTGTAGTACGCATGCCATTCGGCATACTCATCTTAATCATCATAGAGATCCGCTGGGAGAGAGTGACGTTGAGGGTAATTGGGCACGTCTGCCTTGGTATAAAGCGATATTAGGCGGCGGAATTTTTTCGATAGCGATTCAGTGGTTTGGCTTAACGCATGGTAGCCGCCGCAATCGTATTCTTGTTGCCCTTGATATGTTGCTTATTTTCGCAGTGATTGCCACCGCTTTTATCACGATGCATCCTATATTGATGTATCACGTATTGGTAATGATATTGGCCAATACGATGGTGGGGTTCTTTGCTGTATGGAGCGTCCATCATGGCTGTGATGAGATAGTATATGCCCGTAGTGAGCGTCATCCATTGATTAATTTACTGACTTTTAACTTGCTCTATCACATCGAACATCATCTGTTTCCAGCGGTGCCGACCAACCATTTACCGATGCTGGCCAAGCGTTTAGATGCTATTGCCCCGCAGTGGACGCAGCAGCCAGTAATTCCCTTTTTAGCCCCAGTCAATCAGTATCAAGAGTCTAGGGTGACTGAAAAATCCAATGCCCATTCGCATCACTTTGATATTTAGCCATAGTCGTTTCAATATAATTTGGATACAAGGAAGGCGAGTGAAAGTACTACAAATAGTAGACTAAGCGAGCCTGACACCGTATCTGATTTATATAGGATTGACTATATCACTCAGAAAGGAGTCATAAGATGATTATTCAAAATCATATCAACAGTTATAGAGAGCAAGCATATTTATCCATTACCATGTACTACGACGATGCATGCGTCATATGTAGCACCGAGGCGCACAATATGCAAGTGCGTCAGCCGGAGAAGATACGCTTAGTTCCTGTGAAAGAGGGGCTTGATAATTTAGCCGCCGCAGGATTTAGCCGTGAGGATGCGATGACTTATATGTGTGTGCAAGACAGCTACGATAACTGGTATACGCACATGGATGCCGTACGACTGCTCTACAGAACGGGCGGCGTGAAATGGTCACCCTTGTTATTTTTGCCAGTGGTCAAACAACTGGGTGACTTAGCTTATCCCTATGTCGCGCGCAATCGTTATAGAATTCCGAATTGGGTGACCAAGTTGATCTATGGTAAAGCAGTGATGCAAGCCTGTGACAATGGCGTTTGCAAAATTGCACCAGATAAACGTTAAAGGGCTTTTACTGGCCACTATTTAGTTTTGTGGCAATAGCACTTTAGAGGCAAAGCATATGAAGTTTTCGTGGAAAAAAAGACAATACATTCAGAGCATCCAGCTTTTGACGTAAGATAGCGTTATCTTTATCTAAGCAGACTTGATTATGTGGTTCTTCATTGTTTTTACTCAGTTGCTAGCTGTTATGACCAGCGTGCTTCTCTGCTGGTTTGTAAAGCCAAAAACTACTGCTGCAAAAGCTGCACTGGTAGCAGCTGTCTTTGTTATTAATAATAGTGCTCTCATTTATGGTTTGACTGAGTTTTGGGGTGAGCGCTTTCATGTCTATCTGGTCGTTAGTATTTTGCAAGGTTTTATGCTTTATGCTGGTGTGATAACGGCTGCAGTGGCAGTACTCGTTCATCAGCTCTTTAAGCGAAAATCTCGTCCAATACTCTTGCGTACCTTTGCCATTACAGTTTATGTCGCCATTGTTAGCTTAGCGGTATTTAATGCTTATTCGCCCGTCGTACATCGTTTAACAGTCACTATAGATAAGCCGCTGGCTAAACCAATGGATATCGCGCTTGTCTCTGATACGCATCTGGGCAGATGGTTTGGCAATCGACAGATAAAGAAAATGGTAAGCCTTATCGATGCGCAACATCCTGATGTCGTGGTTATCGCTGGCGACATTATGAATGATAATACCATTGCTTACGATAATACGAATATGCAAGAGCAGCTATCAAAGTTAAAGGCACCGCTTGGCGTTTATGCGACTTTAGGTAATCACGATTATTTCGGTTATGACCAACAGATCACTGAGGCGGTGGAAGAGGCTGGCATCAAAGCGCTTGATAATGAGAGTGTGCTATTAAATGACTCAGTATGGCTGGTGGGGCGCTCAGATGACATCGATCGTACCAGACTGTCAGCTGAGGAGTTATTAACGCAAGTACAGACAGACAAACCAGTGCTATTTTTAGAACATCGTCCTAGCGCGATGGATGAGGTCAGCACCCTGCCAGTTGACTTGCATCTGTCTGGGCATACCCATGGCGGGCAGATATTCCCGTTAACGATATTGATGGATTGGTTCTCACCATTAAACTATGGCAGCAAAAAAATAGCCGATACGCAGTTTTTGGTGACCTCTGGTTATGGCATCGGTCCCGTACCATTTAGACTGGGTACGCGTTCTGAGGTTTGGATAATTACGTTGCAGTCTGGTGTATGAGCTATTTAAATAAATAGTGTTGCCCTTATGATAAAGCCTTTATCATATCTAAATGGTAGAGGCTTTTATTTGCTGCTAGGCTTGTTGATAGAGGCTTTGCTCGCATTGTCACCTGAAAACATACTGCATTGACGCCACCATACTCAAGGATTTTTTATGCGCTACGCATTTTTCATCACCATTTTTGTGCTATTGCAGCTCTTTAGTTTCGGCGCTGCTTTAAGCGTGCAATGGTGGTTACAGCCTTGGCAGACAGCAGGTTTGCAAACCTCCGTATGGGTCATCATGTTCGTTATTACCAACGGTTTGCTGCTACTCAGTGTCAATAGAGCATTTGCCAATAGCTATCGCTGGATCAGTGGCTGGATGTTAGTCATGCACTTTATGTTATTGACGGCTTTAGTGACCAGCCTATTTTATGGTGGATATTGGGTAATTACATCGCTAACCAGTGATGTACTCGCTACAACGGCGACAGTCGATTTTGGCTTGCGCATGTTGGCATTGGCAGTATTTATCGGGTTATTTGTTTATGCTCTATACAGCGCTTATGCGCCTGTGGTGCGTGAGTTATCTATTGATATTGATAAGCCTTTGGTCAAGCCGCTACGTATTGCGGTCGCTAGCGATTTGCATATCGGGAGATTGTTTGGGATTGGCGCAATAGATAGGCTGCATCGTCTTATTGTGCAGCATAAAGCAGACATATTGCTGATGCCAGGCGATATCATGGATGACAATATACAGGCATTTACCACATATAAAATGGCAGAAAACTTGGCTGAGTTATGCAAAAGCCTGCCGTATGGGGTCTATGCAACTTTAGGCAATCATGATTTGTACGGGCACGAGCAGCCAATTGTCCAAGCGTTGCGTACTGCTGGCGTGCAGTTATTAAATGACGAAGTCATACGCCTCACGCACCAAGGGCAAGCGTTTTGGCTGATGGGACGCTTCGACAATCATAAGCGTCAGCGCGTCCCGACGACTGAGCTACTGGCGCAGGTCAATAGCGCTGAGCCGCTGATATTGTTAGACCACAGACCAAGTGATATTGCTGAGCACAGCCAAATGCCGATTGATTTGCAGCTCTCTGGGCATACCCATAACGGTCAGATATTCCCCGCCAACTTCATTGTCAGTGCCATCAACCGCTTGGGTTATGGCTATGAGGTTATCAATGACAGTCACTTTGTGGTGTCATCTGGTTACGGCTTTTGGGGCATTCCGTTTCGACTGGGCTCGCGCTCAGAGATTTGGCTCATCACCCTCACTGGTCAGTAGGTCTTGCACAAAACAAGCAAACGCCTTGATAATATAGCTTGTCTGATTGCCAAGACCTTGATGGACACTCATCAAGTTAATAAAACCATGCGGTGCGCCTAGCACTGTATAAGTTTCTACCTTAACGCCTTCTTTTTGCAAAAGCTCAGCATAAGCCAGCCCTTCATCTCGCAAGATATCTAATTCCGCAACGACGACATAGCTGGGACACAGGTGCGCATTGTCACCGTGCATGACTGAGATAAGCGGGTGAGACTGCGCTAGACCACTATGCTGAGTGTAGGCAGTATTAAAGACGTTTGCATCGTTGTGATCGAGCAGCAAGCCTTCACCATAAAGCTTCCAGCTCGGATATTCAGCCTCATAATCAGTGACCGGATATAGCGGTAATTGGGCTAAAGGTCGCGGCAAATCAGCCAGTGAATTTTTAAAAGTATCATTGGCTTTTTTATCAGTCTCAGCAGTTTGATTATTATCTTGCCATAGTGCATCGATAGGCTTAATAACCTGCTGCGCCACCAGTGCTGCCAAGCAACCACCCGCACTATCACCAGACAATACGATGCGCGATGGCAATGCACCAAGTGACTGAGAATGTTTAGCCAACCAAGCATACGCCGACAGACAGTCTTTAAGGGCTGTTGGCGCTGGATATTCAGGTGCCATGCGGTAGTCGACGCTCACGACTGCCCAGCCATTTTGGGCGCAGACCGTATGACAAAACTCATGGTGCGTGTCGATATCACCAATACAAAATCCGCCGCCATGAAAAAACAGCATGGCGACTTCATCCGCACTTTTTCCCTCATTATTCTGCTTCGACTGCTGGTAGCAGCGCACGGTCATGTCACCACCGTCAGCGTTGGCAATGGTTCTATCTTGCCAGCTGACGGCGTTCTCTGAATTTCCTGAGACATTCGCATTTTGTTGCCAAACGCTAGGCGCTTGCAACGACACCGCATCTGTACCAAATTTCTGCCGTAGGTTGGGTAGCTTATCCAGTGCTAATGGGCGCTTGAGCTTATTACTGACCGCAAGTATCAGGCGCAGATGGGCGTCAGCGAGGGGATATTGCTCCGCTGTAGACGCTTTTAATTGGTGATTAACTCGTTCGAGTAGCGGCGTTGGCAAATTATCCAGCCCTTTTAGCGTATGGTGCAAAATATGATGCTGGTGCGCATTTTTAGCGGCTGTTGTTTTGACGGTCTTAAGCGTTTTTGTCAATAAAGCATTGAGCGATGGCACTGGTAAAATAGGCATAAACCCTCTCTTGTAATCGATGTTTAAACAAAGTTAATCGGCTTTATAAGTGAACGATTAATATAGCAGTTAATCATAAGATTTATATGAGGGTCTGTTGAACATTCAAATATTAGGACTGCTGATCGCTAAAATCGCATCAAACTAGGCGTAAACCGACGAGAATGTCGAGACCTTAGCTAGGTTTACAACAACGTTTGGGGTGGTTTTAGCATCAGCCCTTTGGGGCAGGGCTATTTTTTGCCAATACATGGCGAAATTATCTAACCTGGAATGACTAGGCGTCAAAAATTTCACTGCGTATTGTCTAAAAAATAGCCACTGCCAGTGCCACATTTGAGTGTTCAACAGACCCTACATTCCAATCTATCTTAAAAGCTGGTCACCATAAAGTTAAGCGTGGCTCGGTGACAAAAACATCATCATTTGTACCCGTCATTTATCTTAACGTTGAGTGCTTTTTATAGTGTTAGTGACGATAATCCCTACGCCTTGCAATGATTTATCCTGCTAAAACAAAAAATTCCTTAGGTTAGGCTTGAAATTTATGCTCATCACCTTTATCAAGCAGCTATTGAAGCGCATTTACAAAAAGAATGAACAAAAACAGTTAGGCCATTAATAACAGCACAATGACCAGTGTTTGGTCAGTTTATCGTGCCTTAAAACCAACCTTTATTATTAATAATCCTAAGGAGCTACCATGAGCGAGCATAATAACAATCACGAATCCCCTGAGCACAATGTGTCGCATGACAATATTGAGCACGCTGAGAGTATTTTAGAAGAAACCATGAAAGAATTTGATCCAAAAAACAACTCAGACGCTGATGCCAATGAGACGATCGAAAATGACATCGATATCGACACCTTTAAAGCGCGTATCGCTGAGTTAGAAGGCGAGGTTAAGCAGGCCAAAGAAGGTACCGCCCGTGCCAATGCTGAAGCCTATAATGCGCAAAAACGTATGGAACAAGAAGCGGATAAAAGTAAAAAATTCGCCCTACAAAAATTTGCCAAAGAGTTGTTAGAAATCGTTGATAACTTAGAGCGTGCTATCGAAAGTGCGAATGCAAATGATCCAGTCGCCGAAGGGGTGCAACTGACTCACAAAGCATTGGTCGCTGTCTTGAATAAAAACGGCGTAGAAGTGGTTGAACCACAAGGTGAAAAGTTCAACGCTGATTTTCATGAAGCGGTAGGCATCGACCCAGACGCTGAAGCGGATACCGTCGGTACAGTACTGCAAAAAGGTTATAGCTTGAATGGCCGCCTCTTGCGTCCTGCGATGGTTCGTGTCGGTCAATAGGACTTAACACTTGATTTTAAATGGTTAAACCTTACTTAAATTAAGGGTTTTGACAAAAAATCACACAAAAGACTGTGTTTGCGTGGTTATTGACTTGAAAAAATGTACGGTCAAACCGATATAAAGCAACAAGTGACCGACTATGGTCTGATATGCAAAGGTTTGATATGTAAAGTTCCGTATGGTTCATACAGCATGGCTGAATAAGTGCAGGCAACCCATACGGTTAGCAATACAAACATTTATATTTAAAAACAAATTAGGAGCAATTGATTATGGGTAAAGTAATTGGTATTGATTTAGGTACAACCAACTCATGTGTGGCAGTGATGGAAGGTGACAAGGTTAAAGTCATCGAAAATGCTGAAGGTACTCGTACTACACCATCGATCGTCGCCTATAAGGATGACGAAATTCTCGTTGGTCAGTCAGCCAAGCGTCAAGCCGTCACCAACCCAAACAATACTTTGTTTGCGATTAAGCGTCTGATTGGTCGTCGTTTTGATGACAAAGTCGTGCAAAAAGACATCGGCATGGTGCCTTACAAAATCGCCAAAGCAGACAACGGTGATGCATGGGTAGAAGTCAACGGCAAAAAACTAGCGCCACCACAGGTTTCTGCTGAAATCTTGAAAAAAATGAAAAAAACAGCTGAAGACTATCTTGGTGAAAGCGTGACTGAAGCAGTAGTAACGGTACCGGCTTACTTCAATGATTCACAGCGTCAAGCAACCAAAGATGCGGGTAAAATTGCCGGTCTTGATGTAAAACGTATCATCAACGAGCCAACCGCAGCGGCCCTTGCTTATGGCATGGACAAAAAGCAAGGCGACAGTACGGTTGCTGTATATGATTTAGGTGGTGGTACTTTTGACGTATCAATCATCGAAATCGCTGATGTCGATGGCGAGCAGCAGTTTGAAGTACTAGCAACCAACGGTGATACATTCCTTGGTGGTGAAGACTTTGACTCAGCATTGATTGATTACTTAGTAGACGAGTTCAAAAAAGACCAAGACGTTAACCTAAAAGGTGACTCTCTTGCGATGCAGCGTCTAAAAGAAGCCGCAGAAAAAGCAAAAATCGAGCTATCAAGTGCGCAAAGTACTGAAGTAAACTTGCCGTATATCACTGCTGATAGCAGTGGTCCTAAGCATTTGGTCGTGACTATCAGCCGCTCAAAACTTGAGAGCTTGACGGAAGCGCTAGTACAACGTACCATGGGTCCTTGTAAGATTGCCCTTGAAGATGCTGGTCTAAAAATCGGCGATGTCGATGACGTCATCTTAGTTGGTGGTCAGACTCGTATGCCATTAGTACAACAAAAAGTACAAGAGTTCTTCGGTCAAGAGCCACGTAAAGATGTGAACCCTGACGAAGCAGTCGCTGCTGGTGCGGCCATTCAAGGTGCGGTATTGTCTGGTGACAAAACTGATGTCCTATTGCTTGACGTAACGCCATTGACCCTTGGTATCGAAACAATGGGTGGTGTGATGACGCCAGTGATCGAGAAAAACACCATGATTCCTACTAAGAAATCACAGGTATTCTCAACCGCTGAAGACAACCAGCCAGCAGTAACCATTCAGGTGTATCAAGGTGAGCGTAAAATCGCCAACCAAAACAAACAGCTTGGTCGTTTTGACTTGACGGACATTCCACCTGCGCCACGTGGTCTACCGCAAATCGAAGTCACCTTTGACATCAACGCTGACGGTATCATGAACATCTCAGCAACGGACAAAGGTACTGGTAAAGCACAAAGTATCCAGATCAAAGCGGATTCTGGCTTGTCGGATGAAGAAGTTGAACAAATGGTTCGTGATGCAGAAGCCAACGCGGCTGAAGATGAGAAGTTCGCTAACCTAGCGCAAGTACGTAACGAAGCAGATGGTCGTATCCATGCGGTACAAAAAGCACTAAAAGAAGCTGCAGATAAAGTCACTGATGAAGAAAAGTCAACAGTAGAGACGGCTATCACTGAGCTTGAAGCAGCGGCAAAAGAAGACGACCATGATGACATCAAAGCCAAGCTTGAAGCGTTAGACAATGCTTTCTTGCCAGTCAGTCAGAAGATTTATGCTGATGCAGGCGCTGGCGCCGAAGGTATGGATCCAAGCCAGTTCCAACAAGGTGCTGACGGTGCAGCAGATAGCAGCCAAGCCGACGATGACGTAGTCGATGCTGAGTTCACTGAAGTAGACGAAGATAAAAAATAATACGGCTACTAACTAGTTAGATTAAAAAACGCATCCTTCGGGGTGCGTTTTTTTATGGCTATAATTTCTGTTTGTAGGGTCTGTTGAACATTCAAATATCCGCAATACCGTCGCGTTTTTAGGATATTTTGACTATATAGCTTATTTAGGGTTTAAAAGCACTCACGGTCAGTACTTCATAAGTCAAATTAACACAAGGATGGCCATCTTCGGTTTTTGCAGAAAAATGCTGCCAATACTCTGACTCAAACTGTTGCAGACCCGCCTTTGTCCACATAAAGGGCTGGGTACTGTTTGATTGTACTTGTGTCTGGCTGGTCGACACACCCGTAAGTTTCATATGCTTCAACACAGCATAAGGGCTGATAAATGGTAAGTCGAAACGCTCAATTGAAAGCTCGATATGCTCAAAGCCAGCATTCGTTAATACTGACTGCCATTCAGTGATATCTGGGTAATCAAGGCCTTGACCCGTTAGCGCTTTAATTTGCAAAAAATTATTGGGCGTAAAGGTGCTGAAGAGTAGTTGACCTGAAGTCTGTAGACGGTGTGCTGATTGCGTGACAAAATTCAACGGATTATCAAACCACTGCACTGCATTGGCACTGACTATCAAACTGTGTATTCCTTCCAACTCCATGGTTTCAGCATCGCCAATCGCTATGTCAGCCGTTGGTAAAATTGATTGCAAGATAGTAGTTTGTTCAGTGCACAGCTCATTGATCAGCCAACGCTGGCTGTATATATGGGCTGCTAGTAGTCGTGTCATTTGACCGGTACCCGCACCGACTTCTAATACACTGCTTTGTTTGGTATGAGCAATGTTTTCTAGTAAATACTGACAGACTGTCTGCTGAATACTGGCATGCTGGTCATAGTCGCTGGCACTGGCAAAATGGCGAGCGATGATTTGTTTCCTAGCACTGAGGTCGTTAGGTATGTCGAGTGTTTTCATATGGCTTATTACATCCAAGTAAGTCCATTATCGGTCGATAGTAGGACTGACATCTCGGTTAGATGACAGACTTATAATTGTTCTATCAACTGCTCGCAGTCTTCGTTGGTTAGTTTGGCATTCATGACCAAGCGAATACGAGCGGTGTTCGCAGGAACGGTAGGTGGTCTGATGGGCAGCGCGTAAAACCCTGCTGCTTGTAATTGTTGCGCTTTGGCAATAGCACGTCCATTATCGCCCAGTATATAGGGGATAATGGGTGAGTCGTAGCGGATATGTTGAGTGATTGGCGAGGTGTGATGTCGTTGTGCAATGGCTTGACTGAGCTTTACAGAGATCCGAGCCAAGTGGGCACGTTGGTCAATGAGGTTTGGCATTTTTGCTAAAATAAAGCGCGTCCAGGCGTGATTGATGGGCGGTAGGGCGGTGCTAAAAATCAGCGGACGCATGGTGTTAATGAGCCATTGCTTGACGATGTCATCGCACATGATATAAGCGCCAACTGACGCAAACGCTTTACCAAAGGTACCGACCAAATAATCAATATCCGCCAACGTCTGTGTTTCTTCTGCGAGCCCCAATCCGGTATCTCCTAAGACACCAATGGCATGTGCCTCATCGACATACAACTCAATGCGGCTGTCTGCGGCTTTTAGTTGTACCAATTGCTGTAAGTCAGCGCAGTCACCATCCATACTAAAGACACTCTCAGTGACCACAATAATACGCTCAACACTTGGATCTGCTTGGTCGATAAATTTAGCCAGATGCTCATAGTCATTGTGACGATAGCGACGATAGGTGACCAGCTTGCTTTGGCTCAGACGCATGCCATCGATAATACTGGCATGGACCAGTTTGTCAGCCAAAATAAGTGTTTTGAATGGCAACGTCGTTAAAGCTGGCAAAATGCCAATGTTGGCATGATAACCACTGTTAAATACCAATACCGACTTTGAGTATGATTCTGGTTCTGAGGCAGATATATCCTGTCTGCATGCAGCGGCTTGATACCATTCCTGCAGCTCGCATTCTAGTGCTTGTAGCTGGGTATCGTTGCCTGTGAGCAGCCGCGAGGAAGTCGCACTCATCTTAGGTCGCTTCACCACTGGTAACTGTTGTATCTGCTCAAGGAACTCAGTTTGCAGCTCAGTATCACCACCCAAGCCTAAGTAGTCGTTACTGGCAATGTTCAGCAGTGTCTTGCCTTGGCTGACGACATAGCGCCCTTGATGTTCTAGGCTTGGCAAACAACGATATTGCTGCTGGGACTTCAAATGGATCAATGATTCGTGCAGCTGCGCCACTATAGAACTTGCCATATTGAAATATTCCTTCTTTTATTTTTGGCTTTTTGGCATGAATAGAGTGCTTGATGAGTAGGAAGTATTGCACAAATTGGCTACTTGTAACAAAAAGTTTCATATCTTGGTGTTTGTAACTCATAGGCTGATAAACGCTTGCAAATCTTAACCCGGATGCCATCAAACACAGACAGACTGTATGAAATACTTTGTTACTATATACCCATCGTTAGCAAACAAGGCGATATGGCTAAAAACGCCCATTATAAATAAATAACTTGTTTGTCCACATAAGTTGAAGGAGCTAATAATGAAAACTCTACAAAAAACTCTATTTGCACTAGCAGCTGGTTCTTTATTAACGGTCAGTGCACAAGCAGCCGTTTCTTATGGCAACGGTTATACCGGTCAACCATATGTAGGTGTTAAAGTCGGTCAGTTTGACTTAGACGTTGACAATGCTGATGACCCAACTGCTTATGGTGTATACGGTGGTTATAACTTCGATCCTAACTTTGGTATTGAAGCAGAATATGTCGGCTCAGATGATGCTGATTACCGCAATGGCGATCTTGATGCCAAGACTTACGGCGCATACGGTACTTACCGTTATCAGTTTCCAAACACAGGCCTCTATGCCAAAGGTAAACTCGGTGTCGCCAAAACTGAAGTAGAAGGTGACTATACTGCTGGTCCAGTGAGAGTGTCAAACTCTACAAGTGACACAGGTATCGCTGGCGGTGTCGGTCTAGGCTACTCAGTAAACCCTGACTTCGGTATCGAAGCTGAATACGCGATGATGGATAGCGATGTTGATGCCAAGTTGCTAACCGTTGGTGCACACCTAAAGTTCTAATTCACAAAGTTCTAATTCACAAAGTTTAAAGTTATAAAGTTTTAAGCTATCGGGCAGATGGCTGATTCATTATAAAAATAAGAGATAGCTATTCTTATGGTCGTCTCTTACCATCACAATCCATATAAAAGCAATTAATAAAAAAATCTTAGGAGAATACAATGAAAATTCTACAAAAAACATTACTCGCACTAGCCGCTGGTTCTTTAGTAAGTATGGGTGCGCAAGCCGCCGTTTCTTATGGTAACGGTTATACTGGTCAGCCATATATTGGTGTTAAAGTCGGTCAGTTTGACTTAGACGTAGACGGCGCTGATGATCCAACTGCGTACGGTGTATATGGTGGTTACAACTTCGACCCTAACTTCGGTATTGAAGCAGAATATGTTGGCTCAGATGACGCTGACTACCGAGGTGGTGATATTGATGCCAAAACCTATGGTGCTTATGGTACATACCGCTATGCTTTCCCGAACACAGGTCTATACGCTAAAGGTAAACTAGGGGTTGCTAAAACTGAGATAGAGGGTGACTTTACCCGCAATGTCGGTAACACTGAAATCAGAACCGAAAGCTATTCTGATGATGATACCAGTCTTGCTGGTGGCGTAGGTCTTGGCTATTCAGTCAACCCTAACTTTAGCGTTGAAGCTGAATATGATATTGTCGGTAGCGATGCTGACCTTATGACAGTTGGTGCACATCTAAAATTCTAAATGCTTGCTAGTCAATTATAGAATAAAAAACGATCGCTTTGGCGGTCGTTTTTTTTGTACGAAAAAAATACGGTTGAAGTCACTAAAAAAGAATGCATTAAAAATAATCTTCTGCTAGAATCGCGAATTCAACAATAGTTCAGCTCACTTATGTGCTCTGTTATGTCCACTCAGGCTACATTTTAGTTTTATTTAATAGGAAGACAGATGAATACTTTACAAAAAGCTTTGATCGCATTATCAGTTGGTTCTTTAATGAGTATTAGTGCGCAAGCAGCCATCAACTATGCTGGTCAGCCATACGCTGGCGTAAAAGTTGGTCAGTTCTTGGTAGATGCTGATGATCTAGACGATCCTACTGCTTATGGAGTTTATGCTGGTTATAACTTTGATTCTAACTTTGGTGCTGAAATTGAGTATGTAGGCTCTAATGACGCTGATGTAGATACAGGTGTGAGTGGTATTAAAGGTGAATATGACCTTAAAACTTATGGTGCTTATGGTACTTACCGTTATCAATTCCCTAATACTGATATATACGCCAAAGGTAAACTAGGGTTTGCTAAAGCTGAGATTGATGTCTCTCTAAGCGACGCTTTTGGAAACTCTGATAGCGATAGTGATAGTGATAGTGGTGTCGCTGGTGGTATTGGTTTGGGTTATAACTTCAACCCTAACATGAGCATTGAAGCTGAATATGATTATGTTGCTGAAGATGTTACGCTATTAACTATTGGTGCAAATTATAAATTCTAGTATAAATCTATAATTTTAACTTTGATATTTATAGAGTTGAATCAGTTAAACAAAAAAACGATCACATATGTGGTCGTTTTTTTTGTATCAGGCTTTCATGAATACTTATTGAGCTTTTGTTTCTACTCAGGGAAGCGGTAGCAGTATATTAATGATTTTTAAGGCATTATCACGCTAGAAATGTGCTACATTGAAAGCTAGAATGACAAAGACAGGGAATATATCAATGATGGAGACTCTCTGGATGATTGAACCGTGGCATTGGCTGGTATTGGGTTTTGTGCTGCTGATTGTTGAGATGTTCGTTCCGACATTTGCCAGCCTTTGGTTTGGCGCTGCTGCCATCATTGTCGCAGCACTGTCGTGGCTATTACCCATTTCGTTAACTATCCAGATTGTGATTTGGCTGATACTTTCTGCGGTGTTTTTATTGGCATGGTTTAAATTTATTAAACCTCTGTCAGTGGATCGCACCAAAGCGGGATTGGGTGGCAGCGTTATTATCGGTGAGACCGGTATGATTATCGTGCCACCGCAGCCTGAGAGAGCGGGCATGGTACGGTTTAGTGTGCCTATCGTTGGGGCCGCTGAATGGATGTGCCGCACGCAAGGAGAACAAGTGGCCGTCGGTGATCGGGTAATCGTGACCGATATCGTTGGTAATGAATTGGTTGTCAGTAGTATGAAGTCGCAGGCAGCGATACCTAAGAGTATGTAAATATAATAATTAAGCAAATATAATGATAGAGGTGGAATATGGAAAGTTTCAGTATTGTCATGATCGTTTTGATCGCGCTGGTGATGTTTACCGTATTTAAAGGCGTGCGGATCGTACCGCAGGGTTATAAGTGGGTCGTGCAGCGCCTCGGTAAATATAGTCAAACGCTAGAACCTGGGCTAAACCTCATTATTCCTTACGTTGATGATGTCGCTTATAAAGTGACCACCAAAGACATCGTGCTCGACATTCCCTCACAAGAAGTGATTACCCGTGATAACGTGGTTATTATCGCGAACGCTGTCGCTTATATTAATATCGTGCGCCCTGATAAAGCGGTATATGGTATCGAAGATTATGAATATGGTATTCGTAATTTGGTGCAGACGTCTTTGCGTTCCATCATCGGTGAGATGGATTTGGATAGTGCATTATCTAGCCGTGATGAAATCAAAACCAAGCTAAAGCATGCCATCTCAGAAGATATTGCAGATTGGGGTATCACCCTAAAAACCGTAGAGATTCAAGATATTAACCCATCGCAAACCATGCAAGCGTCAATGGAAGAGCAAGCGGCGGCAGAGCGCCTACGTCGTGCGACAGTGACCCGTGCTGATGGTCAAAAGCAAGCCGCTATCCTAGAGGCAGACGGTCGCCTAGAAGCCTCACGCCGTGATGCTGAAGCGCAGGTAGTGTTGGCAAAAGGGTCAGAGGAGTCGATTCGTTTGATTACTGCAGCAATGGGCACAGAAGAGATGCCAATTGTCTATTTACTCGGTGAGCAATATATCAAGTCGATTCGTCAGTTAGCTGAATCTGACAATGCAAAAATGGTGGTATTACCGGCTGACATCCTCAGTACAGTCAAAGGGATGGTAGGCGATAAGCTTAAGGTTTAGTGCTTAAATTATGAATCATATCATTCAAACTTAAGCTTGGTAGTTAACAGCCTTTATGCTAAACCAAAAAAAGACCTCGCTTGAGGTCTTTTTTATTGCTCATAATCAACTCAAAAACCAGTCTAGTTAGATAACTTTAGAAAAGCGATTTTGCTGCTTATTTGTCAGATACTCATCAAACACCATCGCGACGTTGCGACCAAGCAGGCGACCTTTTGGTAAGACTCGAATTCCAGCAGCATCCATATCGACGAGCTTATCGTCTTGCATCTCACCCAATTGCTGAATCTCATCAATGAAGTAAGTAATCGCATCGATACCGAATTTCTGATTCACGTCTTTAAAGTCGATATAGTCATGACAGAGTAGCTTCATAATCACATATTCACGCAAGCGATCTTTAATCGATGTCTTGATAACTTTTACTGCTGGCATGACAGCAAGATTGCTTTTTGCCGCATCGATATTGGCTTGATATGCTTGTAAGTCTGTCTCATTTTGCAAAATGTAACGGGTATTGGCGTTGGCAATTTGACTGATGGATGAGACGCCAAAGCCTATCAAGTCGCAGTCACCCATGATGGTGTAGCCTTGAAAGTTACGATGTAGGTTGCCCTCGCGCTGCGCTATGGCTAACTCGTCATCAGGCTTAGCAAAGTGATCAATACCGATATATTGATAGCCCGCCTCGGTCAGCGTATTGATGGTATTGCCGAGCATCGCAAGCTTAGCCGCCGGCTCTGGCAGGTCTGCTTCTTTGATTTGACGCTGGGCCTTAAAGCGTTCTGGCAGATGCGCGTAGTTAAAGACTGACAGACGATCTGGTGACATCTCGATGATGCGGCGTACGGTTTTATCCAAGGTCGCAGGCGTTTGATGCGGTAGGCCATAAATCAGATCCACATTGATAGAATGAAAACCAAGCTCGCGCGCTTCAGTGAGCACATTTTCGATCATTTCTGCCGAATGCATGCGATTGACGGCGATTTGTACCGTTTCGTCCAAGTCTTGCACCCCTAAGCTGATGCGATTAAAACCAAGATTGCGTAGCGTTTTTAAGGTGTCATCACCCAGCTCGCGCGGGTCAATTTCAATAGAATAGTCGCCTTCATCTTCAGGTAAGAATTCAAATTGGGTCTGCAAAAACGCCCACAGTTGACTCATCTCTTCATCACGTAAAAATGTCGGCGTACCACCACCTAAGTGCAGCTGCTTAACGAGTGGTTTACTGCTGCCCTCTGGCGTGGTCAATAAGCGCCGTTTGTGCTTAATTTCCGCGATGAGATATTGCAGATAATCGCCGGAGTCGCTGTTTTTTTTAGTGATAATTTTATTGCAAGCACAGTAATAGCAAAGATGGCGACAGAATGGAATATGAAAATAGAGCGATAATGGCGCGCGCGCTTCACGATTCTGCAGAATTTTTATTTCTAAGTCATTAGGGATTGGGGAGAACTCTAAAGCAGTCGGATAAGAGGTGTAACGAGGCCCTGAACGATTGTATTTATTAATAATCGCTTCATCAAATGCAGGTAGCTGCTTGGTCATAATACTGCCGCGCGTACTGGCATAAGGGTTGTCTGGCTGCATAACAGGGCGTGTGGTCGTCGGCTGCTCTCCGGCACGATTATAAGGTTGCTCAGTGTTTGGTTCGGTATATTCTGTCATGCGGCATTCCTCGTGTTGACCATATATATTGCTGTTTATTTATCACAAAGTGCACAGCCATATTTATGTCTAAATAGATAGACGCTAGTATAGCAAATCCTTGTGAACAGTAGGGTGTTTGACCCTTGTTAATCTTCTTAAGATTTCGTTGTTGTCTATTCATTGTTTTCTAAAAAGACCGTTAGTTTCTGCCGCTCACTGGCTGTTAACTCGTCAGCGATATCTATCAAAAATACCTGTTTTAGCTGCATTAATACTTCGTCTACGCTTGTCAAAATGCTACTTTTACTGGGTTTGCCCACTTGATGTCGCTGATATTTATGGTTCAATAGAGTATGCCTTACGCCGTCATTATCAAGCCTTGAAGCCATAAGTCTGCGTTTAAAAGGGGAGTTAGGGTAAGTGGAGATATACCAACTGCCGACCACCATATCTATTTTAATTTGTGGTAATAAGTCAAAGACGTAGAGCATCTGCCATTCTGACTTAACCTCACAACATAAGAGGTAGCGTTCATAGTTTACTTGGGCATGTGGCAATATGGGATTTTCGATTTGATTTTCAAAACTGTTGTCTTTGATGATTTTATAACGACCATGCGGTGTGGTTTGTATCTGCGAAGCATTTTGACTGTCGTTATTTTTTTGATTAGTGTCTTCTTGGTTATAAGTGAACAGCAACGGCGCGCTGGGCACTAGGCCACCATAACCCACATCAACCAAATAGTTTTGGCCATCGATGCTCACCATAATGGCCATGTGCGTGCGAGCATTGTGCCTCTCAAGCTGATTGTTGATGGTCACTACCCCAGTAATGATTCTCGCCTCATAACCCAAGTGGCGCAGCAGCGCCAAAAATAAGCCATTAAGCTCATAACAGTATCCGCCAGCACGGCGCTCAATGAGCTTGTCATAGATTGAGCGGTCTTCTAAATCAACGGGTCGGTCTACAAGGGTGGTTAAACTTTGAAACGGAAACTGGGTTAAATGCGTAAGCTGTAGGCGTTTTAGGTGTTCTAAGTCGGGTATGATTGGCTGATCAATCTCTGATGCTGTAAACCCAAGTTGTTGCAGATAATGGCTGTAATTAATATTGGTCATAAATAATCCTAGCGTAGTTTCTTTTAAGGAATATCTTCATTTAGATGGCTACAGTGAATGAAAAGTAATATCGATACATCAGGCACTGCTGACATCCATTTTTCTTGCTTGCTGTGCCTGTGTAGACAGAGGCTACAAAAAATTGATATCAGCAATACCGTCGCGTTTTTAGGATGTTTTGACTATATATTTAGATGATTATAGATTGAACTGAAAACATACCCCCGAATAATATTAGCAAAAAACCCCAGAATTTATCTGAGGTCTTGTGTATACGTTTACCGATAGTTACTGCAAATGATCCTCAGATTATTCTCTTAATTCAATCTTATCACCAACTGCTTGCGCGGATATCTCGCCAGCACTAAAGGGGACACGAATCCAATCTTTGGCAGAGTAGCGACGCGTCTGATCACGGTGATAAGGCCGCGTGCTATCTGCTGATTGTGAGTACGCTAATAACGCTTCTACGATCGGTCCTTTGTCATCAAAGGTCACTGTCTGCATATAGGTGGGGCCATTAATAATGGGGCCGTAAGTACCGTCACTGTTTGTTGTGGTTGTCGTCTTAACGCCATTTCTAATGATTTCTCTACCTCGAGACTGTGCGACATTGAAAGCCCCTTCACGACCAAGTCCGCCATGCATAGAGATTTTTTCGTTACTCTTACCGGCATCAATCACGTACTGCAAATCAGCCAAACTTGCATCGAGGGCTATGTTTTTGCTAGTAAAGTAAGCAATCGAATCACCTAGGGCGGTACGCGTATTTTCGTTAATGATGAGATCACGTGGCGTATTGACGGGGTCGTTGACGTCGAATTTGACCTCAAATGCGGTGTCAGTGGTTTCGGTGAAGTTGACATTGTTCCAAAACTCTCTAAAGACGTGTGCACCTTTGCTATCAAGGTTGTCACGGCGGTCCCAGTTGCTTAAAACCGTACAGGCTTGCGTGGCATCGATACTGCCGCCACTGGATAGCGGTAACATAGCGTTGTCATTACAATCTGCCAATACATCATCGAGTACCAGCTCCGCCACGTAGCTACGGTTGCCATAGACGACTTCTTGCATATTTTCTAGATTAAAAGTATTGCCGCCAAGCTCGTCTTTATTGCTTAGTCGATCCAATATTTGAGTAAGTCCCATGCGAGTACGCATCAGTAGGGGAACGCCATCTACGGGATTAGGCCCTAAGAAAGGTACTAAACGCCGACGTAATAATGGCGAGAATCCGGTCAATGGCTCCTCAGGATTGCTCAACCAGTAGCTGTCATTTGAGTTTTCGACATAGTCATCACGAATCAAAAATGGCAAGTTTGAACGACCAAAAATACCCGCTTGTGGCGAGTCCGCATCAGTGCCCCATTCGCAGGCAGCATCGCTACCGTTTAGTGCTGGCAAGTCTGCTGCGACCAAAGCCCCAAGGAAAGGCCCTGCATTGGCACTACAGGCTTCTAGCTGCTCTTTAGTCACATGCGGCACGGTTGAGATATCAGCATAGAGCGCCTTGCCGTAACGGTCAGTCGCGATGGTATTGACGAACCCAAGACCAAGGGTGTCCTGCATTCTATCGACCAGATCTTCTACACTAGTGGCTTGGTTCATACTGCGCCATTGATTTAACGCACGTGGATTTTCTGAAGCGGCATCGCGAATCGTATAAGCCAGATTGTTAGCGCCCCACGTTGGCAAAAGATCACTAAGGGTATTGGCCGCTAGCATAGGTCCATATTGTGATAAGTATATGGGTCGGACTAGGGTCTGATCATCAGGGAGCTGGATGGTCACATCAACGGCTTCAATATCACGCTGCTCAAGGGCACCATCACTGTTTTTATAGATATACTTCATCGGATCACCAGCCACCAGATTGAGCTGGTAAAGGGTGAAGCGTTTGGCGGTAGAGACGGTATGGCTCCACGCGACGTCCTTATTAAAACCAATATTAGGGAAGGGTTGACCTTGCTGACCGACCCCCATCACGTCAAGCTTGCCTGGCATTGTTAAATGAAACTCATAAAACCGCTGAACGCCTTCCCATGGCTCATGAGGATTGCCATACATTACGCCACTGTCAGTGCCGGTGACCTCGCTACCAAAGGCATAAGCATTACTACCACCATCCATCACATTAATCGTCGTCATATCGAATTTTGGCGCGGATTCTACGACTGGATCTATGTTGGCGCTACGCATTCTAGAGCTGCCCATTACGCTATTTTCTACCGGCGGTGTCGCGGCCACAATCGCGCCGACGAAGTTAGAAAGCCCACCGCGTAGATTGGCTTTGCCATAAAGTGTGAGCAGATCATTGATATCGATTTCGCGTACCCACTCGGCACCAGCACAATCGGGATCAATATTGTCAACGCCTGTATCACGCAGATAGCGACTATAACCTGCCGCATAGCCTGTTACAGCATCGATAACCTCTGGATCTTGCGCCGCTAAAAAACTGCTGCGCCTCTCTGGAGAGTTATACCAGGTATAAAATACATCGCTGGCCATATTGCCTTCATCGCCCAAATACAGCATGCTCTGACCACTGGCCACTACGATTTCATGTGCGAGCGAGCAGATATTATCTTCAGCGAAAGCATAGCCGACACCATAACCCAGCCCCTTATAATCCTTGGCAGTAATATGGGGGATACCAAACTGGGTACGCTGAATATCGGCCTCATATGTCGCGGCAGGGGTATCGATATCGTCATCGTTAAAGCTATTGTCATTATCCGAGCAGCCGAATAACGCTAAGGACACGGCCATTGTGAGTAGCGTGAGCGTGGGCGCTCGCTGATTTCTAATCAACATATTCATTGTTTTCACCATCCATGGTTAGTTTTTACGATTTAAGGCGCTGATAATCCATTTATCTAGCCTGCTTTAAACGCTCAATAAATTGCTATTGTTGCTTTTAGTGTACAAATACTCACTAATCATATACCCAAAAGAAAACACTTTGCTAGTCAGTTAACAAAATTATTTGTCAGACAAAAATAAAAGTTAATAATTATTTTATTCTTTTAAATCATAGTGTTAATAATTAAAAAACCAATAGGTGAAATTTATTAAAAAATAAAAGCGTGAAATAGCTAATCAATATCTCGATATTATCTGCGCTGTTTTCCTTGTTTGACTGTAATTTACCTCCTTTTTATCACTATTTTTAAAATGAGGGCACGGTCTAGGATGCGTACTAGAAAATAGACGTTTAGCAGCAATCAAGCCATTCGAATGATAAAAAACACGACATTTGCGCGTTGATAAATAATGCTCTATTATCAATAGCTCCCTGTATCAGGAAACGCTGATGTCGTTTGCCCAAGTCTATACCCGTTCAGTCGTCGGTTTGCATGCGCCAAAAGTCATTATTGAGGTGCATTTGTCACAAGGCTTGCCCGCATTGACCATCGTCGGTCTGCCAGAAGCTGCTGTGCGCGAGAGTAAAGATAGAGTGCGCTCAGCGATTCTTAATTCTGGATTTCAGTTTCCCAATCGTCGCCTGACGATTAATCTAGCACCAGCAGACCTGCCAAAAGATGGCGCACGGCTGGATTTGCCTATTGCTATTGGCATCTTGGCAGCCAGCGATCAGTTGGATCCAGAGGTACTAGCAGGGTTTGAGTTTATCGGTGAGCTTGCATTAAATGGAAATTTGCGGCAAGTCACTGGCAGCTTGGCCGTTGCTAGAGCCATAAAGGCGGAAGTGTTGGCGTCCAAAGTATTACAGACAGCAGATAATGATGAATCAGAATTGACGGAGCAGGATAAAGAACCACAAACGCCGCAGTTAATCGTGCCGCTCGATAATGGTGCTGAAGCTAGCCGTGTCGAGGGTGTAGAGATATTGGCAGCGGATAGTCTAAAAGCCGTTTGCGATCATCTGCAATCTTTGACCAATCCAAATGCTACTTATGAGCGCTTAGCGATTGTACCGCCCGCTGCGATAGAAAAACACACGGGTTATAAAGTGGACTTGGCTGATGTCAAAGGCCAACATCATGCGAGGCGAGCCTTAGAGATTGCCGCTGCTGGTGGACATTCGCTGTTGTTTACAGGCCCTCCCGGTTCAGGTAAGACGTTGATGGCCTCGCGGCTACCGACTATTTTGCCAGATTTGAGTGCTGAGGATGCGTTAGAAGTTGCTAGCACCTATTCGGTCGCAGACAGTGATTATGATTATGGGACAAGGCCATTTCGCCAAGTTCATCACACCATATCAGCCGTGGCTTTGGTCGGTGGTGGCTCACGTCCCAAACCGGGTGAGATTACCCTTGCCAATAAAGGCGTGTTATTCCTTGACGAATTACCGGAGTTTGATCGTACTGTGTTGGAGGTGCTGCGCCAACCATTAGAGGCGAAGCAAATTACCATCAGTCGTGCCAACTCGCAGATGACCTTTCCAGCCAACTTTCAATTGGTGGCAGCGATGAACCCGTGCCCATGTGGCTATGATGGTGACGGCTCAGCAAGATGTCGTTGTCGTCCCGAGCAGATTAAGCGCTATCAAGATAAGCTATCAGGCCCATTACTCGATCGCATTGATTTGCATATTACTGTGCCGGCGCTACCTATCGCCGACTTGCAAAATGCTCAAGCGGGTGAAACCTCCGAGCAAGTGCGAATTCGGGTCGCTGCCGCCCACAAACATCAATTAAAGCGGCAAAAAAAGGTCAATAATGAGCTAAGTCCTAGCGAGATTGATCAATATATTCAACTAGGAGAGGGCGAGCAGCAGTTATTGCAGTTGGCTCAGCAACGCTTGAATTTATCTGCTCGTGGTTATCATCGAGTTTTGCGCGTTGCTCGTACCATCGCAGACCTCGCTGACAGTACCGATATCACGAGTGCCCATGTGTCTGAAGCATTGAGCTATCGTAGTAAGTAGCTGGCGTGATGTTCAGTAATTTATCATTTATCCTTGTAAAAGATAATCAACCAGTGTGACAAAGTCATCAAACGCTGCGGTAGGATTGAGCTCACGAATATCCTGCCCATAGTTATAACCATAAGACAGTCCAAGGGTGTCCATATTAGCGTTTTGTCCTGCCAATATATCGTTTCTTGAGTCACCAATCATGACCGCTTGTGCTGGAGTTACATCTAAAGCGTCACAAACATGCAGTAGCGGCGCGGGGTCTGGTTTTTTAACAGCTAGACTATCACCGCCCAGCACTTCAGCAAACAAATCCTGCCAGCCAAAGGATTGTAATATTTTGGGAACAAAGCGAATCGGCTTGTTGGTCACTAATGCCAACGTATAGCCTGCATCTTTCAGCTTCTTTAGTCCGCTATCGACATATGGGTAGGCAACGGTTTTGCTACCGCTAATATTATTGTAAGCCTCAAAAAATACCTGCTCGGCATGATCAGCTTCCTCGACCGTCAACTCACCTTCTAACACTTCTACCTTACCCACCAACGCGCGCTCGACCAGCATTCTGGAGCCATTGCCGACCCAATTACGTATGCTGTCAATAGGGTAGGTCTCTTTGCCGAGCATGGTCAGCATCGCATTGGTCGCATCAGCCAAATCTGGTACGCTATCGATTAAAGTGCCGTCGAAATCAAAAATTAAAAGTTGCTTATCCATTATTCCTCGCTATTGAAAGTCGTTATATTTATTATGTTTGGTATATCGTGCCATACCTTAGCACAGTAGTGTTTTGAGACCAGTCAATTTAGTTATTTACTGTTCTTAATATCATAAACATCAGCAGTCACTCGATATCTTTGTAGCGTTCACGATGCTCTTTTTTCATTTTTAGATAATCTTTGTTCTCGCGGCACTCATCCCATTTTTGTTTAAAAATACGGGCAGATTCTGCTTTGGTAGGATCTTCCTCTTGCCGTGGTAACTCTGCACGACCATGTGCGCCGCTTTGGCCTTTTTTATCATCAGGTACTGGGCCTTTATATTTTTTACCGCCTTTATGATTGGCATAGCGGCGCGCGCGGGTATAACCCATTTGGATAAATTTGCGCGCCATATCGGCACCGACAAAGTCATCGGCAGCCAGATAATCTAAAAACATCTGATAAATGGTCTCGCTGCTTTCAGTTGCAATATCAGGCGTGGCGAAGCGCCAGTGCGGCAGTATCTCAGACTTATAAGGCTCTACCAATAATACGCCTTGCTCACCGCGACCGACGCGATACAGCTCAGGCTGCGCTCGCAAGTCTAAGTTTTTATAATCCAAATCATAATCAAATTCTCTCATCGCTTATCCCTATTAGCATTTATCTGTCTTATTTAGCATTATCATTGCTATCGAGTATACTGAGCACTGCCGTCTAAAAAACAGCACAGAAATGTTATGCAACCGTGACAGTAAGCGTTTAGCATACGAAGCGTAGCGAACAGAATCAATCATTAGGCAGGTTTGAGTAGGTTAAGGTCATGACAGTTAATAAAAATATCCTAAATAAAATCAGCTTAGCTGGCGCGACTTTTGCGAGGTCATTAAAAAGGGTACTTATGATATCAGCGCTGCTGCTGATAAGTGTGCTAAGCACCAATGTTGCCCATAGCGCATGGTTTGAGCGTTTGGTTCCGCAAGGTGAGACCTATACGGTACGCGAGATAGATCGTGATTTGGCATTCGTCATTGATGGTTTTATTTATGATGCGCGTACTTCTTGTTTTTTAGCCGTGGGCGATCGGGTGGTGTTTTTTGAAGGCCGTCACGGTATTGATTACCGTGCGACCATTTATGACTTGGATTCACGCGAGCGTTGCGAGGTGTTGTTGCGTCGGCGACTCTGATAACAGATGCTATGGATCAAACAATAAATGCTATTAACGACAGCCATAAAAAAAGCCCCAAACATTAAATGTCTGGGGCTTTTTAGAATGCTTAAACGAATGGTGGCTCGAGGCAGGTTCGAACTGCCGACACACGGATTTTCAATCCGTTGCTCTACCGACTGAGCTATCGAGCCGTCTTCGTTGAGGCGCTATTAAACTAAATATAGACGTTACTGTCAAGTGATTTTTGCATAATAGGCGATAAAAAGGCATAAATAGTCAAATATAAAGTTTTAACCTTAAGATTAATCCTTAACGCGCAGTAGCTCATACTCGCTCATAATACGATGAATATCCGCATCAACAGGGACGAATTCACGCACGCCTTTTTTTACTTCGGCATCATAAACCAGTTTAATAAACTTGGCATCGATAGCACGACCACGATTTTGGCTATGAACAGTAAGATATTGCAAGCGCTTGGCATTGGTCTGTCCATCGTCAAAGCAGGCAACAGCAGCGATGGGCTTATCATTGAACATACCGACGTAAAGCGTTTGACCACGCTTAAAACCCTGCTCAACGATACTTAATACCTCGAGACCACTTGGCTGGTTATCATCGCTGTCATACAAATCATGCAAGCGCTCCGAGAGTTCATTCTCACGTGCAGGTTTTTTGATAAGTGGCGCATCCAAACGGTTGATGGCAATCGCTTCTAAGGGCATAATCGGTTCCTATAATGTGAGACAGCACAATGTCATGGAGTGTAGGGCCGTAGAGTATGGGTTCTCAGAGTCGGCGCGAGTAATGATTGATAAAACTGAATCCACTATTTTAGCAGAATGACACGATTTTGTGCGTGGTTTACTGCTCGGTCGTGGCAGGAGTGGTTAGGGTTTGCTATGATGAGCATGGGCAGCATTTTATATGCATGAAACCAAGTAATTCAGTGTTGTACGTCGACGCTAACCGTATTTTATCTTAGATTTTTCGTTAGTAGCTGATGCAGCTGTGAATGATCATTTATTAAGCACTTTTTCGTCCTATTTTATTGACCGCTTTTCATTAATAGAGAGTAGCCATGACCGCCAATTCAACAACGACAGCCAATACAACTGGGCAAAACCAATCTTCCAATGTAAACCTACACGGACGCCCTGAACGTATCGCCACCGTTGAGCGTATTACTGCAGAGACGCAAGTTACCTGTACCGTTAATCTTGATGGTACGGGTCAAGGCACGGTAGACACTGGCGTGCCATTCTTGGATCATATGATTGATCAAATCAAGCGTCACGGTTTGTTTGACTTAGATATTAAATGTACCGGCGATACCTTTATCGATGATCATCATAGTGTAGAAGATACGGGTATCACGCTTGGTCAAGCCTTTAATAAAGCGTTAGGCGATAAGAAGGGCATTCGTCGTTATGGGCATTTTTATGCGCCACTCGATGAAGCCTTGACGCGTGCAGTCGTTGATCTATCAGGTCGTCCGGGTTTGCATATGGACATTCCTTTTACTCGCTCACACGTGGGCAAATTCGATGTGGATCTATTTAGCGAATTCTTCTACGGCTTCGTCAATCACTCATGGATGACGGTGCACTTGGACAATTTGAAAGGCAAAAATAGCCATCACCAGATTGAATCAACCTTTAAAGCCTTTGCTCGTGCGCTACGTATGGCTTGCGAATATGATGAGCGCGCTTTGAATACCTTGCCGTCGACCAAAGAGGCGTTCTAGATGAGTAGAGCTACAAAGATTGCACTATTAGATTATGGCATGGGTAATTTGCACTCTGTCAGTAAAGCACTGTCGAGCGTTGGCGCAGAAGTCTCTATCACTAATGACCCAAAAATCGCAGCGGCGGCGGACAAAATAGTCTTCCCCGGTGTCGGTGCCATGCGCGACTGTATCGCTGGCATGCATGAAGCAGGCATTGATGAGGTTGTACGTCAGGCGATATTCAACAAGCCTGTCATGGCCATCTGCGTCGGTATGCAGGCGTTATTTGAGCAGTCATCTGAGAATGGTGGTACAGATTGCCTTGGTATTTTAAAAGGTAGCGTAGAAGCGTTTGACCCGACGTGGCAAGACGAACAAGGTGCGACTATTAAAGTCCCGCATATGGGTTGGAATACCATCAGCGGTATGGATGTTGATCATCCATTGTGGCATGGTATCGAGGATAACGCCCATTTTTACTTCGTGCACAGCTATTACTGTGCGCCTGCCGACAGCTCACAAGTGGCGTCTATCTGTGATTATGGTCAACCGTTTTGTGCCAGTATCATTCAAGACAATTTATTTGCGACCCAGTTCCATCCAGAGAAAAGTCACACTGCAGGTTTGCAACTGCTCAAAAACTTCGTCGAATGGAATATTTAGAGAGACGCTAAACGTGAAATGAATATTTATTTTAGTATGAGGGTAGATTATCAATTGTATAATCTGCCTTTTTTATGTTCAGTTATAAATTTTTAGCTATACTCTCAGTTATTTTCTACTTGCTTATATTTGGAATACTCTAGTGGATTTCACCACCTTTAAAATCGATATCATTGAAGTAACCGGACTGGCTAAAGATGCTTTGCATATCTATGTCGGTGTCAGCGTCTATCTTTTGTGTCTGCTTGTGCTGCTGCCTATCATTAAAAAGCAAGGTATTAAGTCCTTTATAGCTTTAATCGTCGTCACGGGTATTGCTTTATTGGGTGAGTATTTAGACAACCGCCATATCATTAGACCGAGAGGGCTTTTTGCATTAGGAATGGTAGACATCAAGGCAAGTATTCATGATTTGATCAATACTTGCCTGATACCTTATGTGCTCTATGGGTTGAATAAATGGACTAAGATTTTTCGTCCCACCGCACCTGCGCCAACCGTTAGATTATTAAAAAAACGATCTTAGCTGATTACCATAAAAATAAGGTAAATTAATGCGGTTGTTTTTCAAACCTAAAAGAGGCGCTATGACCATGTTTATCTCCACAAAGTTTCAGTCTTACGCCGCTAACCTTCTTCTGGTAGTAACCGCTTTGCTACTTAGCTTTGGCAGTTACCATTCGGCAATGGCTGCTCAGAATGTCATTAAATCGACAAACCCCTCCATTAAAAAACCATCAGCCCACGCAACACCTGTACCTGTCAAATTACTTGATACTAATGAGTTAAATCGAATAACGCATTTGTCAGTAGGCAAAAAAGATCAATTTTTTCCAGCTGGCAAAGTACTCAATGACTATCTTAAAATTGAATTAATAGATAAAGCCTTTTTTGAGAAAAAACGTCCGCTCGCTGTCGATTATCTATCACATAAAAACGCGATTAAAAAACAAGATGGCGTCATATCCATTCAGCTGGTTAAAGACTCTTTGAAACTAGTAGATATCGATAGTGACGATGATGGTGAAACGTATCGCTATATCGGTCAAATCGATGCCTTAGATCAGCATCTGGTTGAAGTGCTACGTTGGGAGAGTCAGAACTATCAAATGTTTGATCAAGTTGAAGGGTTCTTAACTCAAGAGTTTTCAGCTTATCCTTATCTGTCGCCAAATAAACGCTATATCATCTCAGCTTACGCTAACCCATATGAGGGTCATACCGATCTCGGACTCTATAAAGTTAAAGGCAGAGCGATCATCCCTGTTATGAGTGCAGGCTTTAAAAATTGGATGCCTATCACTGATCCTGCTGATATATTTTGGGCGAGAGACGGCTATTTATATGTAGCGGTGACTCATAGCGCTAGTGCCATGCAGATAGGCGGTCGCGTCAATGCACAGACGCAGTATATTAGGATAAAAGTTGATTTATAGAGTGGTTAGTTGTTAGATAGAAAACTCTGCAACTTAACAACCGACCCCTTACAAAGCTTACGAAACATAAAAACTCTCCTCTATTTAACGCCTTTTTAGTTTGTTACCTTACATTTAGACAAAAGCTGAATCGATATGCCTATCAGGTTTATCGATTGA
Organism: Psychrobacter sp. Sarcosine-3u-12; assembly: GCF_002836005.1. NCBI lineage: Bacteria > Pseudomonadati > Pseudomonadota > Gammaproteobacteria > Moraxellales > Moraxellaceae > Psychrobacter > Psychrobacter sp. Sarcosine-3u-12. The sequence continues at coordinate 32,161 of NZ_PJBY01000102.1, read as the reverse complement.
GCTATCCACAACTACAAATAATAAAAAACCTATCAAAAAGGAGTCACTATGAATATCCAAGACCTATTAGATAAAGCTAAAGATACGTTGGGTTTAGAACCAATACAAATTGAGGAAGGAGTTTATATTCCCTCCGTATCCTCGCTCAAGATAGCAGCACCGAGCAAAACTAACTATGATAATACCGATTATGACACACCTTATACGGGTGATAAAAAAATCATGATGGTCTGCACCGAGCAGCAGTACATGACTATGACCAATGATAAAAGGTTCGAAACGGGCAATCATCCTGTTGAGATGATGGTGCCTTTATTGCATTTTAAAAAGGCAGGGTTTGATGTCGATGTGTTTACCCCAACTGGTGAGTCTGTCAAAATTGAGCAATGGGCCATGCCAGACAAGGATGACGACGTCAAAGCAATCTATAGCGGATACGAGTCTAAGCTGAATAAGCCAAAAAGTATCGATGACTTTGTCAAAAATGACATGGCTAAAAGTGACGACTACGCCGCTATCTTCATTCCCGGCGGTCATGGTGCGATGTTAGGCTTACCTGAAGATTATAGTCTTGGTGAATTGCTGCGTTGGGGTCATGAGAAGGATCTATTTACCTTAGCCATCTGTCATGGACCAGCGGCTCTATTGGCAGCTAATTTAGAAAGTGCTGATAACTCAGGTGAAGAAAATAATTCTCAGCGTGACTTTATTTTTAAAGGCTATGAGATGGTCGCGTTCCCGACAGGTATGGATAAGCAAATGCCAAAAATTGGTTATCTACCGGGACCTATGCCTTGGTATTTCGGTGAAAAATTAGAGGATTTGGGCGTCACGATTAGTAATAAGCTCGCCTCAGGACAGACGCATAAAGATAGAAAGCTGATCTCAGGTGATGGGCCATTAGCGGCTAATGAGTTTGGTAAAATCAGTGCCAAGGCTTTATTGAAAGAGCTAGGCTAGATTGTTCTCAAATATATATATAGCGCAAAAAAACGGACTACTTAATAGTCCGTTTTTTTACTTTAAAATAAGACGCTCAAACTATTCACTTAGCCTCATCATAAATCCCACGAACCACTTCACCAATCACCGTAATACCTTTAGTCAACGTGTCTTCATCGGCGGCAATACTCATACGAATACACTCGTGCGCGTGCTTATAATCGCTAATATCGACACCCGGGAAGAAGTATTCACTCGGTACGATAAGCGTGCCTTTTTCTTTGAGAGTCTCATACAGCTCAGAGGTACTAATCGGCAAATCCTTAAACCATAACCACAAAAATATCGCGCCCTCTGGCTTATGAATCACTAGCGGATAATCGCCCAACGCTTCTTTTAATAGCTTCACTGCTGTTTTGGCTTGTTGCTGATAAAAAGGCTTGATAACGTCATCAGAGAGTTGCTTAATTCGGTCATCTTCTACAAGTGGTGTTGCAATCGCCGCGCCAAAACGTGTCGGTGCTAAATTCACCACCGCATTCATGGCGCTGACTGCTTCGATCACCTCGCTATCGGCAACGATAATACCGGTACGCATACCGGGCAGACCAATCTTCGATAAGCTAAAACACAGTATCGTATTATGATCCCAGTTCAAATGCGCGTCGGAATAAATGATATTAGGGAAGGGCATACCGTAGGCATTATCGATAATCAGTGGTATCTCATAGCGTTTGGCAATCTCAGCCAACCGCGCCATTTCCTCATCGGTCAGCACGTTACCCGTTGGATTGGTCGGACGCGAACAGCAAATCGCCCCAATACGACCTTCTTTAAGCGCGGGCAAGTTCTCTAACGCTTCAAAATCGACCCGATATTTAAAAAATCCGTCCTCGCCATCGTGAGTCACTTCATCGATATGCGGCAACACGGCGGCAAAATGCTGACCTTCGACATGCACATCGCTATAGCCGATATATTCAGGCGTTAGTGGCAGTAGAATAGATTTATCGACAGATTGATTGTCGTCAACATTAAAAGCCCCACCAAACAGGTTAAACAAATAGAAAAAAGCATTCTGCGAGCCATTGGTCAAAGCGATATTTTCTGCGCTCAAATTCCAATCATAATGACGATTAAAGAAGCTGACCAAAGCCTCGATAAAGGCGGCATCACCCTGTGGATTAGAATAATTCGCCATACTGATGATTGAGGTGCTATTGGCTTCACCTGTATCATTATCATTGCCAAGCTCTCGATAAGTCTGCAAAAACAGCTCATTGACGGCATCAATTTTGGCAGGATTACCACCGCCCAGCATATTGACTGGCTGATTGCTTTTTAGCGCATCGCCTAGATCATCCATCAATTGTGAGATGCCAGTGGGCTGGGTAAATTTTTGACCGAACTTTGAGAATTTCATAGGATTACCGTGCGCTTGTCAGTATCTGACTGTTTGATTGGGTGAGTGTGCGGGTTCGTGTGGCGCTAGTATAGCAAATGCCAGCTTTGATGTGTGCGGTGTCAAGCGCTGATCGCCGTTTATCTTTCGTATATTTAACCTGTAAATAAACCAAAAAACGCTCTCTATATCAATAGCGAGCGTTTGGGGTTTTAGGGGGTTGGGGTTTTGGAGCTAATCTCGCTATCCGCTACTATCTTATATGCCCACTGGCGCGGTGACTAAAGGCTGATAGTGTTCCTGTTGCCTCGATAACCCTCTCAGCCAAATCCCCGCAGGCCAGTGGTCATAAAAGTATATCCGCTACTGTCGAGGCTAAACCGCTCTACAAGGCAAGTATTGAAAGTTAAGCAAATTTGTTATACGATTTAAGCTTAGCGTAGACTAGACGATTTTAAAGAAAAGACGTTAAAAAAAGCCTTCTCTATCTATAAAGATAAAGAAGGCTTTTTAGTTTGGGCAGTTGTAAAACGTACATAAATAGACTAGAAGATGGCCCTCATCTTTGTATCTTGAAAGAGTAAAAGAGTTTTTATATTAATTAAAGAAACTATATTATTTGTCTACAAGTGTTTTGGAGTTAGGATATAGAAAATCTACTAAGAAATCAGGCTTTTTGATTTCAAACGTATTTGTCATGTAACCTAGTAAAACTGTCACAATAGTACCTACAACAAAAGAAATAAGGATATCTACAAGTCTATCTTTTAAAGCTTTATTTTTCCTAACTTTCTTAACAGATGTTACTTTACTCTCTACAAACATTTCAATAAAACGATTTAATGCCTCAATAGCTTTGTACCAGGTATCAATAGTATCTTCTGGGGAAATACCAGAATTTTGGGATTCTAATCGTCGAGCTTCTATAGATAAATCTTCCGCTTCTTTATAGGTGCTATAGCACTCATCCATACTGGAGTTATGAGCAAGTTCCATAATCTCTTTATCATCCAAAAAAGCTTTAGCTCTATTTTTTAGCTCTATCCATAATAATTTCGCACAATCTAAAGAAGCCCTAACTAAATGCCCATGAGCTTTACGAAAGTTATCTTCAGAAATTGCCATGTCATTACAAGTTTGAGCCACAACTATATGATCTAGGCATGCTTGTAACTCAAAAGAGACTTGTTCACTTTTTTGTCCAGTAACTGCTACCAAGTCTGCATATAGAAGTTTGAATACATCGTTGTAAAAATGATAAACATCTTCCTCGTTTTTAATTACCATAGAAACAAAACTCTAGTGAAACGTATTTAGCTCATCTAATACATTATTAATATCATTAGTTGTCATCGTATTATAGCTAAAAACATTCCCTCTAGTCGGAACTAAGGTGTTATCAGATTTATTAAAAGGAATTGTTTCAACTTTCTTGGCAGATTTCACTTTATCTTCAATCTCTAAAATAGAAAGATTGTCAGCTTTCAAACCTGTCATTTTTTTGAACATATCTCCTATCATAAAAACCTCCAATATTTAGTGGGTACATACTATACAGTACATTTGAATAATGTGCAAAAAATAATATTAAAAAGTATTAATAATACGAATTGCTATTAATCTATCTATGTAAGTTATTTGAGCTGTACTTATATCATACGTGTCATTTTAAGACAAGATTTATTAATATGACTTAACAAATATCTTTATATAAAATAAGTAGATCTTGTGAATAATAACAAAATAAGAAAGAGAAAAAATTAAAGTAGGAGCATATTTTGTAAGTAATTGATATTACTAATAAAATATTACGTAATGGCATAAAGGGAGTATGTGTCACCCCGAATAAGGTAGAATGAATGCTAGCATTCATTCTACCTTATTCGGGGTGACACAGTATGGGGGAAATGTAACAAGACATATACTACTTGGAGGTAAAGTGAAGAGTTTAGCCTTGATATAAACGAACATCCTGATGGATTAGGCAGTAAAGTTGCGAAAGTATCGTTTTGAGATGATATCGAGGTAACAGGAACGGCTCAAACAATAACGACAGAAAATCATAGATTTTCTCTTGCGTCAGGGCGAAGCAATGCTTCGCTTAATCCTTCCTCATACCTAGACTGGCAGATAATAGCGGATAGCAGGATTAGCTACAGCAAATAAACCATAACCAACCTTTTCTAAATCAACAATCAAAAAATCCCCTTTAAAGGATTTTTCCTTTCGAAGCTAAAATTGAATACAATTTTTTAACGCTTCTCAAATCATAGCCCGAACCCGTGCCATAATCCCGCGTCCAATCACCAATCTCACATAAACAATGGCAATGGCAAACAGCAAGACAACTAACGCCGCGCCGCCAATAGCCAAGCTCACCCACGGCACACTAAAGCGTAGATTGAACCATTGGGTAATGGCAAACCACGCGCCAACACTTGCGATAGTCATCGCAAACACTGCCGCGCTAACGCCAAGTACCCCAATCTCCAAGATATTCAGCTTATATAAATCAGACTTCTGCATGCCTAATAAGCGGAATGAAGCGCTCTCTTGCATTCGATCTTGAGAAGTGGAGAGTAGCGAGCTGATCAGCACCATAATTCCTGTCAATAACGCCAGTAAGGTGAACACATAGACCAAGCGGCTCATCTGCGTCACTAAGTCTTGGATTTGCTCCGCGATAGCCGTGCCATCGATAGTGGTTACCGCAGGGAAATCGCGCACTAGCTGACCTTGTAGCTCTGGAATACTCGCTTCTGGCACATGAGCGGTAGCGAACTGGATTTGCGGCGCCGCAGATAGTAGGTCTGGCTCAAATAAGAAATAAAAGAACGGACTAGGGCCACGCTCAAAGCGTGAGCGAATACTAGTGATTTGTCCGGTCAGCTCAATGCCTTGAATATTAAAGACGACTTGATCGCCCATGCCAACATTAAGCATATCGGCTGCGGTATCTAAGATAGATAACGGTTGGACTTGCTGTAGCTTAGAGGTTTGTGGATCTTGACCTTCGATAGGGGTGTACAGTTCACCATCAGTCAGCGTATCAGTGACAAACTCAGTATCCATTATGCTATCAGCGTAGCTTAAGTTAAACACTCGCGTCGGATCATCTTGATTATCAGGGGCTTCGATATCGGCAGCAGCAACGTCATTAGCAGTGACTACGCGCGCGCGAATCACTGGATAATAGCTGACGGGCGCTTTGAGGATATTATCGATTGCATCGTGTTGTTCGGTTTGAACATCAAGCAAGAATATATTCGGCGCATCCTCTGGATAAGCATCGACGAACTGCGCGTTGATGCTGTGATTGAGAGTGGTAATCAGCGTTAGTACCGCGACCGATAGCGCTAATGTCACAAAGAATAATGCCGATTGATTGCCTTTACGCGCCAGATTATGGATAGCAATACGCTGCATCCAACTGACTTTACGACGTTTAGCAATGCTAGCGAGTAGCCCAAGCCAACCGCGTGCCAATAGCCAAAATATTGCCACAAAAGCAATCAAGCCAATGAGCAGTTGCGCGGAGAATATCCAAGAGCCGACTTCATAAGCGAAGAATAGATACAGACCAACGAGCATCACGCTATACCACAGTAGCGGCAGCCGTTGATACCAAGATTGATTGGTGGCGGCTTGGCTAGCGCCTTGATTGAGTAAGGTAGCAGGCTTAGTAGTGCTCAGCTCACTGAGTCCGCGCTGGGTAATCACTATCGTCAGTAGGATAGCGATAATGACAGTTTTAACAATGCTAATAGGGTTAATAGCCAAACCAATATCGGCAGGCAAGATAGCCGACAGATAGGGCTGACCAATCTGTAATAGCCCGAGACTGAGCACAGTAGCGGCGATACTAGCGATGATCGAAGTGGTCAATAATAACCGATAATAACTGGCTTTAATCTGCCTAACCGGTTCGCCCATCGCCATACGAATGGCATTATTAGACTGCTGCTTAGTAACAAAAGCGGTGATAACCCCGTACATAGCGACCGCTGATAATAGCAATACCGCGATGACCAGTAACTTCAAAAACATCAGCACATTATCAGAGATACGCGAGACTTGCGTGTCCTCAGAGTCAATATCAGAAAGCCGGATATCAGGATAGCTAACTAAGGTTTGCTGTAATTGCTCATTTAACGTGGTGATGGTTTCCGCGTCACCTGCTATCTCGATACGATAACGCACACGGCTACGCTGACCTAACAGGTTAGTCGCGGCTAAGCCGTCCTCTTGCATCAATACATGCCCGCCAAAATCAAAAGCACTTAGCGGACGGTCAGGCTCTTTGGTCAGTACATCGCTGATAGTAAACTCAGCTTCGCCAATGTTAATAGTATCGCCAACGCTAGCGTTAAGACCTTGCATAACTTCTGGCGCGACGACTACGGTGTTAGGTTTGAGCTGTTGCCATAGAGGTTTGCCTGAAGCAGTTTGGGCTTCACCGTATAGCGGATAAGCAGGGGTGACGCCCTTGACGCGGACGAGTAAAGTTTGCTGATCGGTCACTGCCATCGAGCTAAACTGATAATCGTAGACTATCTGGTCGTCAGGTAAATCTTTGACTTGCTCTATGATTTGCGCGGGCCACTCCTGATTGGCTTCTAGCACTAAGTCGCCACCAACGAGCGCGCGCTGATTGTCAGTAATGTATTTATCGACAGATTGCTGAATAGAATCAAGGGTTAGATAAGTGGCAAGCGATAAGGTTAAGGTAATTAGGAATAAAACCGGATAAACCCAACGTCGCCACCAGCTACGGGTTAAGGCTTTAGTGCCTAAGGTAGCAGTAAAAACTTGGCTTATGTTAGCGCTAGACGGCTTAGTCTGATCACTCTTAGCAGCATTATCCATTAACTTTTGATCCGTCTATAGTAGGTATTAAATAAAAGTACCATATGTATTTTCTGCCAGTAAGGCTGATGGAAATTTTTGCAGCCTCTGTCAGCGTAGACACAGCACGCTAGAAAATTTCATCAGCCTTGCGGTCACTCTTCAAAAGCGACCCATCTATCATGCCATCATGCATAGTAATAACTCGATCCGCCATCTCGGCAAGCGCAGGATCATGAGTGACTACCACTAGCGCGGATCCTGTTTGTTGACGTAGATCCAATAGCAGTTGCATCACTTGATCCGCGTTTTGCTCATCTAAGTTACCCGTAGGTTCATCAGCGAAGACAATCTTAGGTCGGGAGACCAAGGCACGCGCGACAGCGGTACGTTGCTGTTCACCACCTGATAGTTGACTTGGTAAGCTATCACGGCGATGACCCAATCCGACGGCTTCGATAAGTTCATCGACGCGCGCTTGATCGGGACGACGGGCGATATCAAGCGGGAAAGCGATATTTTCAGCGACGGTTAGCGTAGGCAACAAGTGAAAGGATTGAAACACAAAACCCATATCGCGCTGACGAATAGCCGCCAGTTTATCTTCATCAAGGCTGCTTAAGGTTTGCTCTGCCAATTTAACCGAGCCACTATTAGGATAATCGAGCGCGGCTAGTAAGCCAAGCAAAGTTGATTTGCCTGAGCCGGACTTACCCATAATCACTACGAACTCGCCTGCGTTGACATGGATATCGACGTCTTTAATAATCGTCAGCGAACGTTCACCTACCGAGACTGTTTTGGTTAAGCCAGTAGCGCGGAGCAGTACTTCTTGGTTAGAGGCAGGATTCACATTATTAGCTTTTGTTAGGCTCATTGCGCAGTCTCAGTGGTAGGCGTTTCTACAGGGGTAAGCGAGTTTGCTTGCATAGATTGCAGCATTCTATCGACTTCAGGCTTCAGCACTGGCAAGATATTATTATCAACGATGATGGTATAACCTTCTTTAGTCGGGTGAATAGCATCAGCTTGATTAAGCTCGGCTTTACCACCGACCCCGTCCAAAAAGAACGGAATCATTTTTAGGTTCATATCTTTAGCGATACGCGGATAGATAGCCGAGAAGGATTTGACGTAATCATTACCGAGATTGTCATAGATTTGCATACCGCCTAAAATGACTTCGCTACCGTTATCTTGTAGATGCTTGACCGCGGTACGAATATTTTTTTCAACAGTAGTGACATCTAGACCGCGTATCGCATCATTAGCACCGATAGTTAGTATCGTAATATCAGGTTTGGTTTGGGCGACCCAGTCCAGACGGTTGACCAAACCCGTACTAGTCTCGCCGCTCAGTCCTGAATTAACGACAGTAGCATTGACATAGCCCAGCTCTTTTAATTTATCTTCTAATTGTGCGGGATAGTTTTCATCAGGGTCGACACCTAAACCTTCAGTGAGTGAGTCACCCAACGCTAATATCGTTATTGGTTGTTCAATAGTTTGCGCACTAGTTATCATTTCAGTGGTAGCTACTGGCGCATCAACTGTGGCGGTTTCAGTGGTTTGCTCTGCCGTTTGCGTATTGTCAGTAGCAGTTGTTTCAGGTGTTTTCTGACAGCCGCTCAAGACTAGAGCTGCACTTAGCATTGCAATTGCTAAATGTGGCAATAGGCGAAAATTTGAAGAGGAAGTAGGGTATTGAGTATCCGCTAACTGAGCTGAATGAGGCGAGCGCTTTGTCATCACAATCTTATCCTTTGGGCAATAGAGCTAGTGTAGCAAACCAAGCCATCTAGCAATATTGCGCAACCGTTAAGATTATAGTTTCCAGTAAAAATTAATATTCGTAATTGATCTTAGTTTTTTGATTATTTAGAGATACTGGGCATTCTAAAGCTGAGACTAATAAATTGTATCACTTAGTTCTTCAAGTAAGTCCTTGTAGATCTCAGGCGTGTAAATTATAAACTCAATGTCTAACCTTGCTAAGACATCAATTATTTGTTGCTGACCATCATGCATTATAAGTGTACGCTCAAAAATAGTTGTTGAGCTCTTATATAAAAGGGTAGCATGGCTATGTACTACAGCAAATTTTTCTAGTTTTTTAGAGAAGACAATCCCAGTATTCTCATCTTTTAAACGACTGTAAGTGACCAAATTATCAGAAAAAAGATAGTGAGCATCGAAAGGCAATATTTTAGCTGCTACTTTTAATATTCTTTTCGCTGATTTTTCAGCTGATTTTCTATCAATATAATTACCAAGCCTTTGAAGATTCCGATTTTTAGGAGACATCTTTAAAAACCAAATTCCGAAAGTCAGTATCGAATAGATTATAAATAGTGCTAAGAAAACTAAATTAAATGGATCAAAAAAAATTGCGCATAGCAATAAGAGTAAAGTGACTATCATACATAAAATTAATAATGTTCTTCTTATTGAAGACCAGTATTTATTTATAAATTTACTAGACTTAGAAATAGGACTGAACATACCTCGAAAAAGTCTAACTCTGAAACGTAATTGTTGGAAAATAACAATATCTATAAGGTTTTGCTCAACTTGCTTTAAGAATGGCTCATCACATTTAGTTATGAGCTCTCTATTCATTGACTCACTCTCTAAAGAGTGAGTGGTCAGCTTTTCTTGGTTGTCCAAAGTATTATTCCTGTTAGCAATGTTTTAATAAATACTCAACTAAACCTGTTTACCATCGACCATAATGGGGCGACTGACTAACCACGCAAAACCGACATTAATCACCATCAGGATTAGCATAAGTAACAGTGCTAAGCCCCAATTACCAGTTAATTCATGTAGCCAACCTGTGCCTAACGGACCAAAGAAGGCTAGCAAGTAACCAACGAACTGCGCCATGCCCGATAGCTCGCTGGACTGGTTGGTGGTATAAGTGCGCAGGGAAAACAGCATCATACTGAGCGTAAAGATAGCAGAACAACCTGCTCCCATCAAACCTGACCACAGCCAAGCTAAATCAGGGGTTAGATAACTGACTCCTAACACCCCAATGACGTTGAGCACCGCAGCTAAGATCGCGAGCGCTTGAATAGGGCGGCCACGATTGACGAGCCAAGTCAAACTTAAAATAGAGAGCGGCGCCATAAATTGAAACACCGAGCCCATCTGGCCAGCAGCAACTGGAGTTAAACCCTTACTGACCCAAATAGAAGGTAAAAAGCTGGCAACGGTATAAAACAGTAGTGACTGCAAGCCCATAAATACCGCTATTTGCCATGCAAAAGACGTACGCCACATCGAAATCTTTGAAGATCCTGAGGGCGGCAAAACAGCAGCTTGATGATTAGAAGAGCCCAAACTAAAACGCAAAAATACCCAAATCGCTAGGGCAAATAGTCCCAACAACGACCAACCACCGAGCGACCATTGCCAACCGACACTTTCAGATAACGGTAATACCACCCCTGCGACAATACCCGCAGACGCCGTCATGGTCAGGCTAAATAGGCCAGTAATCAATGGAATATGTTGCGGAGTGCGCTGCTTGATAACGGGTGCCGCCAAGGTGTTAGCAAAGCCGATAGCCAAGGTCAGTAATAAAGTACCCGTTAAGAATCCCAGCCAAGTTGGTATGACAGTACGAATAATCATACCTGCCGTTAATAAACCAATCATCGCAATGAGCGTATTCTCAAGACCAAAGCGCTTACCAATCGTTGGTGCGATAAGCGCGCCCACTGCAAACGTTAGCATCGGCACCGCACCCAGCCAACCAATCTGCGTCTCAGAGATATTGAGCGCCTCTTGCACCACTGGTGCAATAGAGCCAAGGGCGACAATAGGCGCACGCATATTGGTCGCCAGTAATATCATGGCGCATAGTACGAGCCAAAAAGTGAAGCGCGATGAAGGCAGCTTAAACGCTGACGAGGTATCTGGGTGAGACTGTGGTGGCAAATCAGACGGCAAATGGGAGGAGGTAGACATAGCAGCACGACTATTATTAAAATGAGAAAAAGGACACGTCATTAAACAACGCCGAAGAATCGTCGCTGATAAATAACACTAAGGAAAACGCACCTAAACGGTGACTAACATTATCAATCAGAATCGCAAATCAGAACTAGACATTACTTGCACAGCGCAAGGAGTACGAGCTTGTTACCCTATAAGCTAGGGTAAACATAATGTATGGGTAGTGGCTTTATATATGAGTAATAGCCTATACGAGTATGGCTTTGAGAGATTGATTGTCGTCAATCACACATAACGTGGCTACGGCATCAGGCGCGCTGAAGCTATTATTGGCACTTTTTTCACTCACCCTTTTATGGACAACTGATCTAAAACCAAGCATATAAACAGCTGATGGCACAATGAAAAATAGCGCCAGCCACTTTCAAAGTGACTAGACGCTATTATAAGAACAGATGTAAGGTAAATGCTACCAGCGTATGGTAACCAATGTGACCTTTATACAGATTTGCCTAATTGAGCAGCTCTAAGCGCGTTTTCTTGCTGCTCTGCGATGATTGAATCGCATTTGTTAGGATCGTTACCACAAAACGAGCAGTTTTCATCGCCCATCAGTTTTGCAACGCCGCCGCAAGATCCTCTAAGCGGCTTTTTTTTGACCATATAACCGATACCCATAAACACAAAGAATAGGATAAATACAGTAAAGGTAATAGCAAGCATGGGAAGTAGTTGGCTAAGCATAGAGGAGACCTCGTTTTAAAAATAGGGCAGTCATCAGTAGAGATAACTTACTAATAGTATAGCAAATTTTTGCATTGCTCGTTGATACTAATAGGGTGTTCTTTACAGCATTACACTAGGGCCTGCACTCAATTCAACCGATAGCGATCTAAATAGGCTAAAAGTGGTTAAACATCGCCAAATATCGGCCAAACATCATCAAATAGCTAGATAATATCATCGATATGATCTGCGCTATTTTCCTTGTTTGACAGCAATTTACCTTGCTTTTATCCTCATTTTTAAAATGAGGACACGCCCTAGAAATTTACGGTTGTTTATCCGCACGCAGGTTCATCATCGCCGGTGTCTGTACCAGTTGCCAATCGTCGATACTGTCTAAACGTTCTTTGGCTAAAGAATCACTAGGCTTGATACCGTCAGCCAATATCACAAACAGCGCGGCTAGGTTTTGTTCCTTAGCGACTTTTAAGGCCTTTTCATAAGGCATCGCTGTCAGTGCCGTTGCCCAGGCATCTGCCAACGCAACCGAATCTGCAGCCACGGTGACCGAAGGAGCACCACCAACAATAGGCTTGCCAGTGGTGGGATCGATCGTGTGACTATAGTGCTTACCATTAAAGACGACCGAGTTGCGATAGTTCCCTGACGTTGCTAGATGCATCTGATTCGTCGTGTTCATCGGTTGACGGATGGCGGTAATTGTTTGGCGTTCGCTAACGGTGCTACCGTCGATAGGCGCATCAATCGCAATTTGCCACGGTTGCTGTTGGTTATTGACACCAGAGGTCGCAATTTCACCACCAATCTCGACCATATAATTACGGATTTTATAGTTGTTTTTGAGGACGTCAGCGATAACGTCAACTCCGTAGCCTTTTGCCACTGCTGAAAAATCAAGCTCGATGCCGTCTTTGGTTTTAATAAGACCGTTGTCGTTTTGCACCACGCTCTCAAAGTCTACCAAGGCTTTTGCTTGCGCGATTTCTAGCGCAGTTGGCGGGCTTTGTAGGCGCTCAACCGTCATGGTGCTACCAAATCCCCATGTCTCAATCAGTGGCATCACTGTCGGGTCAAAGGCACCGCCTGATTGTTGATAGACTTGCCTAGACGCCTCTAATACATGGCTGAAATCGGAGTCGATAGCAATCGGCGTATCTTTGCCTAATTGATTAAATTTAGAAATAGTAGAGTCCGCTTGATAAGTGGACATGCTGTCATTGATATCTTGCAAACGCTTATCAATCGCGGCTTGGATGGCAGTTTCGTCTACATCATCCGGTAGTTGATAGCTAATATGGTAGCTGGTGCCCATCGTCTCACCGCTCAGATAATTATAATCTGGCGTTTGCTGGCAAGCAGTGAGGCTCACTGTACCGATGAGACAAATGACGCCATATAGGGCGATAGTGTTGTTTTTATTAGTAGACAAGGAATACATTAAATTTTTCATAAGCTCTTTGCTATAGCATCAGGGGTGAATGTGGCTTTAGTTAAGCGTTGCCTATTTTACACCCCTTGCCACCCATAACGCCAATAACTCTAAAATTGCAAAAGTCAGCGAGCGTGTTAATGAGTCCCTAGTATATTTATGCTTATTATTTCACTTGCGACTCACGTATTAACTTATAGAGCTTTGGCGGTGATAGGCGATTGACTCTCGTGGCCAGTTTTTCTTGTTTGCCACCAACGATGATGTATTCTTTATCGTTACTAAGCGCCTTAACGACTTGCTTGGCAAAGGCAGTTGCAGTCAGTCCTTTATTGGTCGCCTCATCCATGGTACCTTGGGCGCTACCATCTCCTGTCAGCGCGTTAATAGAAACGTTGGTTTGGATAAAGCCTGGAAATATGGTCGCAACCTCTATGCCTTGATCATGCAATTCTGCACGTAAACTGTTCGCCCACATATGCAAGGCGGCCTTGGCTGCCCCATAAGCACCGCGATATTGCGTACCGAGTAAGCCGGCCACACTCGATATCATCACGACTTTGCCGCCGCCTTGTGCGATCATATTGGGCAAAACCAATCTTGTGAGACGCGTTTGCGCAAAATAGTCTATCTCCATAATTTGCCGTTCGACCGCTTCACTGGTTTCCATAATAAGCGCGCGTTGACTGACGCCAGCATTATTAATCAGCCAGTCAATGTTCCCTGCTTGTGCGATAGCAGCGTCATAGGCTTCTTTCGCTTGCTCGGCATCACTAATATCAAAAGGCATAATGATATGTTTTTTGCTGTGTTTGCAGCTTTTTTTGACCGCTGCCAATTTTGCCTCATCACGACCACTCAAGATAATCCGAGCACCGCGTTTGGCAAAAGCAATGGCTAAGGCTTCTCCGATACCGCTAGAAGCACCAGTAATCCAAATGGTTAATTCTTTTACTTTGGTTTTCATAAGAATCCTTTCTTAACATCATAAATAATCCATCATATAGGAGAGCGTAGGTGGGCTACTATTTAAATTTGTAGTCTTATGATTTAAGGTCATCATTTAATCGAAATAAAAAAAGAGCCTCAATTGAGACTCTCTTTTATAGTATTAATTTAATCGTGTTTCTCTAACCAGTCGGCTTAACCACCAAAGTCATCAAGCATGATATTTTCGTCTTCAACACCAAGGCTATGCAACATGTCGATTACCGCCGCGTTCATCATCGGTGGCCCACACATGTAGTATTCACAGTCTTCTGGGTTTGGATGGTCTTTGAGATACTCTTCTAGCAAGACGTTATGGATAAAGCCAGTATAACCATCCCAATTGTCTTCAGGAAGTGGATCAGACAAAGCCACATGCCACTCAAAGTTATCGAACTCTTCTTCTAGTTGATCATAATCTTCAACATAGAACATCTCACGAATAGAGCGTGCACCGTACCAAAAGCTAATCTTACGATCAGAGTTTAAGCGTTTAAGCTGATCGAAAATGTGTGAGCGCATCGGTGCCATACCTGCACCACCACCGACGAAGATCATCTCAGTTTCGGTGTCTTTGGCAAAGAATTCACCATAAGGACCTGAAACCGTCACTTTATCACCAGGCTTTAAGCTAAATGTCCAAGAAGACATCTTACCGGGTGGGATACCGTCAGGGCCACGTGGCGGTGGACTAGCGATACGAATGTTAAACTTAATAAGGCCTTTTTCTTCTGGGTAGTTGGCCATTGAATAAGCACGAATAACCGGCTCATCAACTTTTGAGACATAGTTGAAGATACCGAATTTTTCCCAGTCTTCTCTATACTCTTCGGCCACATCGAAGTCTTTGTAATGTACTTCATGCGGTGGCGCTTCCAACTGTACATAACCACCAGCGCGGAAGTTAACTTCTTCGCCTTCTGGAATTTTAAGCACTAGCTCTTTAATAAAGGTGGCAACGTTATCGTTAGAGATAACTTCACATTCCCACTTTTGTACATCAAAGAATTCAGGATCAATCTCGATTTTCATGTCTTGCTTAACAGCTACCTGACAAGCCAAGCGCATGTGATTACGGATTTCACCTTGGGTAAAATAGCCTTCTTCGGTAGGCAAAATAGAACCGCCCCCTTCAATAACGCGGCAACGACACTGCGCACACGTACCACCACCACCACAGGCTGAAGATAAGAAAATACCTTCGCTCGCCAGTGTCTGTAGTAGTTTTCCGCCTGCCGGTGTCACGACGTCATTATCGGGATTGTCATTGATATGGATAGTAACATCGCCTGAACTGACCAGTCTTGAGCGCGCTGCCAAAATAATGGCAACGAGTCCCATGATGATCAAGGTAAACATAGCAACGCCACCAATCGCCGTAGCGTAATCCATGGTAGGTATCCTTAATCTATGGAGTAGGGGTGCGAAAAGACGTCATTGCGTGTTTCCTGAACCCCTACCGAATAAATGAATTAAATAGGTCAAATCGCTAAATAGGCTTTTAAGCTTAGCGGTCTAGATTGACATACCGCCGAAAGACATAAAGCCAAGTGACATCAGACCAACCGTGATAAAGGTAATACCGAGACCACGCAGTGGTGCTGGAATGTCTGAGTATTTCAGCTTTTCACGGATACCGGCCAATGCAGTGATCGCCAATGCCCAACCGAAGCCTGCGCCGACGCCGTACACCATCGATTCGCCAAAGTTGTAGTCACGCTCAACCATGAACAGCACGCCACCTAAGATGGCACAGTTGACAGTAATGAGCGGTAAGAATACCCCTAGCGCGTTATAGAGACTTGGGACAAACTTATCCAAGAACATCTCTAGAATCTGTACGGTCGCAGCAATCAGACCAATATAACTGAGCAAGCCCAAAAAGCTTAAGTCAATACCTGGAAAACCTGCCCATGCCAGCGCACCATTTTTTAGAATGAACTGAAATAGTAAGTTGTTTAGCGGCACGGTAATCGCCATCACGACGACGACTGCAACACCAAGACCAATCGCAGTGGACACTTTCTTCGATACTGCCAAAAAAGTACACATACCTAAGAAGTAGGCCAGCGCCATATTCTCAATAAAGACTGAGGTTATAAATAAACTAACATAATGTCCCATTAGTGACCGCCTCCATGTGCCATGCCTTTAGACTGCGGCTTCATTACAAATTCAGCATCTTCAACCTGTTCTGGTTTCCAAATACGAACGATGGCAATGAATAATCCAATGATAAAGAATGCTGACGGTGGCAACAGTAATAGACCGTTTGGAATATACCAACCGCCATCAGTAACAGGCTGTAGGATGGTAATACCAAACCACGTACCTGCACCTAATAGCTCGCGAATAGTCGCGACAAATAACAGCACCGCCGAGTAGCCAAGACCGTTACCGATACCGTCCAAAAAGCTGGGTACGGGTGGATTGCTCATGGCAAAGGCTTCGGCACGGCCCATAACGATACAGTTGGTGATAATCAAGCCAACGAAGACCGATAGACCTTTACTGACATCATAAGCGACGGCTTTTAGCACTTGATCGACCAAAATAACCAGTGAGGCAATGATGGTCATCTGTACAATAATACGAATACTTGACGGAATTTGCTTACGAATAATAGAGATAAAGAAGCTCGAAAACGCCGTTACCAGAGTCAACGCCACACACATCACCAACGCATTGGACATGCTGGTCGTCACCGCCAGTGCCGAACAGATACCTAATATCTGTAGGGCAATGGGGTTATTATCAAAGATAGGCGAGGTTAAAATACTTTTAGTGTCAGCCATGTTATGCCTCCTTGCCGTTTGCTACTGGTAGGGTCGCTGCCAGTTCGGTTGTCGGTTGAGCGCTCTTATTGTCCGGTGGTGTCGACTGGCTCGCTTGGGCATCAACACTGTCAAGCGTTTGACCGTTCTGTTCGCGTAGCAAATCTAGGTAAGGCTTATAACCTTGCTCACCCAACCAAAACTGAATCATGTTGCTCACACCGCGACTGGTTAGCGTTGCACCGCTGATACCGTCAACCCAGTTGTCTTTTGGATTACCCGCTTTGGTCACACCCGTTGCCACGTCACCGTTTTCGTCATACGAGTGGATACCGCTCCACATCGCGCGCCATTTTGGCTCTTCGATGCGAGCGCCAAGGCCTGGGGTTTCTTTATGCTCATAAAAACTAATACCTTTGATGGTATTCATGTCGCTCTCAAGCGTTAAGAAACCATAAATCGTACCCCATAGGCCATAGCCTTGAATCGGTAGTACCACCATCTCAGGCTTACCTGCGTCATCTTCTTTGACGTAGACTTTGGCGTATTTAGGCTTGCGACCAATACTGGCTGGATCGTTATCCCCTAAGTCATCGCTCAGTGCTTTGTTCTTGGTCGCTTGGCTAGCGTCATAATCATTACGATCAGGGATGCCCGCGGCTTTTAGCGCGTCATCCTCTACATAATTGCCTTTATTCAAGTCAATGATTTTTACTTCAAAATCTTTGAAGCGCTCAGTAACGTCGTCAGCGGTATCAGATTCAGCATCGTACATACCGGCGGCGACTAAGATGTTTTTGTTGCGGTCTAAGCGTGCGTTTTCGACTTGTGCTGGCTTTAGACCAACAGCAGCTGCTGAGACCAATACGGAACACACCAAGCATAGCGTCAATGCCACACTGATGGTTTTCGCATTATTACTTTTGGGCTTGGACATAGCGAACCCTCCGTGCTGTTTGGCGTTTGATGTTTGCTTGGGTCACAAAGTAATCAAACAATGGAGCAAATAAGTTGGCAAATAGAATGGCCAGCATGATGCCTTCTGGGAAGGCTGGGTTGACGACGCGAATCAATACGGTCATAAAGCCAATCAAGATACCATAAGCCCAGCGGCCTTTATTGGTATGCGCAGCAGAGACTGGATCGGTCGCCATAAAGACAGCACCGAATGCAAAACCACCAATTACTAAATGCCAGTAAAACGGTAGGCTCATCATCAAGTTGTCTTTAGAGCCAATCATATTAAAGACAAGGGAGGTGGCAATCAGACCAACCACACAACCTGCCATGATGCGCCATGAGGCAATACGCGTCCATAACAGAACTGCTGCACCCATTAAGATTGCTAAGGTCGATACTTCACCGATACTGCCTTGCATGTTGCCTAAGAACGCATCACCCCACGTGATGGCATTACCGTAGACATCGACGAAATCCTGAGGTACTACGCCAAGTGCCGCTAGGCCAAGTGGTGTCGCTCCTGAAAAGCCGTCAACTGCTGTCCATACTGAGTCGCCTGACATATAAGCAGGATACGCAAAGTATAGGAACGCACGACCCGATAGGGCAGGGTTAAGGAAGTTCTTACCGGTACCGCCGAAGACTTCTTTGGCCACGACCACACCAAAGATGATACCTAAGGCTACTTGCCATAATGGAATATCTGGTGGTAGACATAGTGCGAATAATACAGAGGTCACAAAGAAACCTTCGTTGACTTCGTGTCCGCGCACCACGGCAAAGATAATTTCACAGAAAATACCGACGGCAAAGGTAACGATATAGATCGGTAAGAACTGCATCGCCCCGTAGACAAAACTCGCCCAAATACTGTCTGGGTTATAGCCTGCCATACTGGTGATGATGGTACGCCAGCCTTCAGGCTGCAAGCCAAGTTGAGTAATAGCTGTCAATGCTTGATGACCGATATTGTACATACCCCAAAACATTGCTGGGAAGGTACATAGCCAGACGGTAATCATAATGCGTTTTAGATCAATCCCGTCACGCACATGTGATGAGGCGTATGTCGTTGAGTCTGGTTGACGCAAAAACGTATCAAACATCTCAAAGATGGCATAGTATTTTTCGTGTTTGCCACCTTTGGTGAAAGACGGCTCCATACGATCGAACATATTGTGTAAAAATTTCATCGTGGTTAGCCCTCCAGTTCAATGCGCGTTAAGTTATCACGCAAAATATCACCGAATTCATATTTGCCAGGAGATACGAAGGTGCATAATGCTAAATCTTCTTCGTCCAATTCAAGTGCGCCCAAGTCTACTGCCGTGATGATGTCTTCGACAATCAACGCGCGTAATAGCTGCGTTGGCAGATAGTCTTGTGGCATGACCTCTTCATAAACCCCGATAGGTACCATCGCGCGCGGTGAGCCGTTACTGGTGGTGGTAAAGTTGTATTTTTTGCCACCGAAGAACTGCGAGATGTAGATAGGCAGTTTTGAGAAACGGTTTGCACCTGGTGTAAAGAAATGGAACGCTGGGCGTTCATGACCTTCAGTTAACACGCTGATTTGATCATGGAAGCGACCAACATAGGCAATATTCGAAAATGACTGGCGACCCGATAGCACTGAACCTGAAATAATACGGTTCTCGCCATCGATCAGTTGACCTTTAGTCAAGGCAGTAATATCTGCACCGCGTTCGGTAGCGATTAGGTGTGGGTTTTTGACCGCAGGGCCTGCTAGGCTTAGCAGGCGACGCGTATATAAGCGCCCAGTGGTAAATAGCTTCCCAATCGCAATCACGTCTTGGTAGCCGATCGTCCAGACGCTCACGCCACGCATGATTGGATGCAAGAAATGAATATGCGTGCCAGCCAGACCTGCTGGATGTTTGCCAGCAAAGCTATGATACGCAGTAACATTATTAGACGCAGTCTTCGCAACTGGCGTCAGCTGGGCATCACCATGATGGCAGACAAAGGTCTTAGGGCTGAGCGTCGATAGTACCGCAAGTCCGTCGTTGAACGCTTGCAGTTGCTCATTGATCAGCAGCATCGGGTCAAACGCTAATGGATTGGTATCCATCGCGGTGACAAAAATGGCGTGCGGACGGGCACCGATTTCAGGAGAACGGCTATAGGGACGCGTACGGAACGCGGTCCATTCACCAGAGGCAAGCAGTTGGGTTTCAACGACTTCAGAATCTAGGTCAGCAAGTTGCTGGGAGTCGTAGCGCTGAAATTCTACTTCTTCACCGTTTGGGTCGACCGCAATCACAAGACTTTCGAACACACGACGCTCACCGCGATTAACGGCGATGACCTTACCAGCAGCAGGGGCAGTGTAGATAACGCCGACACGTTTTTTGTCTTCAAAAACGGGCTGACCTTTAGCTACGATGTCGCCTTCTTTGACATTCATCGTGGGCTTCATGCCCACATAATCATAGCCAATGAGTGCCACATGGGCAGGTCTGTGCTCAGATATCTCGCGGGAGGGTTCACCAGTGATGGGCAAATCCAAACCTTTTTTGATGGTAATCATAAGCGAAAACTTAGTCCATAGTCTAAAACGATACCAGACGTCCTGTTTGGTATATCGGTAGCATGAACGTCACGTTTTTCATCAAAGCCCTTAATCAGCCACATCCTAAAATAGGGCGGAGACAAAGCACTTAAATGTAACGCTGGATCATAACTACTAGTAAGAGTATTAACGCTGACCTTAGACTCCTTAACAACACGTTAATGTCTTATTCGAATTACCAAAGTGGCGACTGGCTACCAAGGTGCATGGCAAAATCATCCAATCAAAGTCTATTGTCAAAGCTGGTTGCTAAAAGCAATTGCTATAAAAAAGACAGTTTTGCCATGCGATTTATTAAAATCTTAAAATTTGTAACTCAGAGTGATTGGCTCAGGGACAAGAGTGAATCAAATAAATAACTGATGAAGGCAACATACCATTCAAGCAAAAAATTCATTTAGAGTGTAATGGCGCAGGTTGACCTATCGCAGGTGACCTATTTTGAGTTCTAATATCATCCGTTCAACAACGTATCAGCCAATGATCTAAAAACATATATGGCTGTTGTTCGATTCATCCTGACCGCCATGCAACATCAACTCATTTATGAGTGAATAAAAATGTGTAGCGCATGGTTGCTATCACTTAGAAACAAATACAAATTTACCTAGGATTATACGCTAAATTGACCTAAAATTGCCAGTCAGTAATTGAATTTACCTAATGTTGCCAGTGTCTCAGAGTGCTCAAACTTATGGTTATGATTGGCAGATTTTTTCATTTGCTCACACTATTCATTTGCTCACACTATTCATTTGTTCATAATATAAGGACAGAGGTTTTCAAATGAGATTTTCAAATACCGTTAGGATTCAATTTTAGACGACTCTCTGTTAGCTCACTGAGTGGGGCTTTTTATCACTGTTTAACTTTTTATTGTTTAACTTTGCTGTTTATTTTTAATATTACGTTTTATAAGGAATGCTATATGTGTGCTGTCCCTGTCATTATCCCGGCTATTGATCTAAAAGATGGTAAATGTGTGCGCTTAAAACAAGGCCGTATGGAAGATGATACGGTGTTCTCGGACGATCCCGTTGCCGTAGCAGCGCGCTGGGTAAACGAGGGTGCGCGCCGATTGCATTTGGTCGATTTGAATGGTGCCTTTGATGGGGTGCCAGTACACAAGCAAGTCGTCAACGACATCGCCAAAGCTTTTCCGCAGTTGCCTATTCAGTTGGGCGGCGGTGTGCGTAATATGAACACCATCGAGCAGTATATCACTGCCGGACTAACCTATATTATTATTGGCACTAAGGCCGTTGAAGATCCTAATTTTGTGGCTGAAGCCTGCCGCGAATTTGCCGGACATATTATCGTTGGTATCGATGCCAAAGACGGCATGGTGGCGACTCATGGCTGGGCGAATGTGACGGATACCAAAGCCACTGAGCTTGCCAAACGCTTTGCTGATGTGGGCGTATCGTCAATCGTTTATACTGATATTGCCCGCGATGGCATGATGCAAGGCGTTAACGCCCCGCAAACGGTTAATTTAGCACGTGAAGGTGGCCTGCCAGTGATTGCTTCGGGCGGCGTGACCAATATGCAAGATATCGAATTGCTTAAGCCTTATGGTGATTGTATTGAAGGCATTATTACTGGCCGCGCTATCTATGAAGGCACATTGGACTTAGCGGAAGCGCAACGTTATTTAGACAGCTAATGGATTTAAACGGTCAATAATGGGCTATCTTAATTACTGTTTTTAGCCCATTTAGTTGTTCACGTTCAGATTGAGGACACTTGCTAGTTTGAAATCACAATATCACCCAAAAAAATACTGAGCAAAGGATGCTTATGGCCGCCTATTTTGACCGCCCGATGACACGCAAGTTTTTAACAGTGTGGGGCCAGCTGCTATTGCTACTAAGCCTCGTTTTTACTTTGCCCGCTTATGCTGTTGGTGAAGACATAGCTGGTGTCACGACGGCCTTGGGTATAGAGAGTACGCCAGAAGAAGTGTCTAATGAAGATGCTGCAACTTCTACAGAAGGCGAGACCTCTGTAGAAGCTGAATCGCAAAACCTCCCCCCTGCTGCCGACCCACCGGTGATTAGTGGTGAGAGCACCAACAATGCTCAAATCGAAACCACCCCCACACCCTTAAAAGACAATGACATTCGTCAACGTATCAACGGTATTTTTTCTGAAATAGAAGGGTTGCAAGCGGTCAGTGTCAGTGTTACTCAAGGCGTTGTGACTTTAGCAGGAGAAACTCCCAACGAAAAAAAGGCGCAACAAGCCATTAATTTGACCAATCGTTTGACGGATGTGGTCACCGTTGAGGATAATATCAATCGAACGCTGGATGTTCAGGATAACGTCACGACGGTTTATCAAGGGCTCAAAGCGCAAGTTAAAAACCTAGTCAAAGCGGTGCCTTTACTCTTGGTCGGCATTGTTATCTTTGGATTGGTTACATGGTTTGGTAGCTGGTTGTCCAATCGAAAAAATATGTGGCAACGGCTCACGCCCAATCCTTTCGTCGCTGAACTGCTGGCACAAACTGTCAAAGTAATCTTTATTATTTTTGGTTTGATCTTGGCATTGAGCTTGATAGGGGCAGAAACGATCCTAAGGACGCTACTTGGCGGTGCGGGTGTTATCGGTATCGCGGTTGGTTTTGCGGTCAAGGATACTATTGAGAACTATATTGCCTCGTTGATGCTGAGTATTCGTCAGCCGTTTCGCGCTCGTGATCAGATTGTCATTAACGGGCAAGAGGGTATTGTGGTGCGTTTGACATCACGTGCGACGATTCTGATGACGTTGGATGGCAATCAGCTACGTATACCAAATGCAGAAGTCTTTAAAGGTACGATTCTAAATTACACCAAAAACCCTGAACGACGTTTTACCTTTGAGCTGGGCGTGGATGCCAATGATGATCCGCTTGCTGCCATCAAAGTAGGTATCGATGCGATATGTCAGTTAGATTTTGTTTTAGATGAACCCAAAGCGATTGCGGTCATTAATAATGTTGGCGATTCCAATATCATTCTTGAGTTTCAGGTTTGGGTGGATCAATCAGAAACGGATTTTGCCAAAGCACGCAGTATCGCCATACGTGAAACCAAACACGCCCTAGAGGATGAAGGCTTTAGTCTTCCTGAGCCTATCTATCGTTTACGCTTCAATAATGAGTTAGAAAAAGCCTTGGAGCATCTACAAGGTAATAATCGCGCTGGCCAAGCTCATGGGGCTAATGCTGATATGACGGTTACGCCGACCACACCGGAATCTATAGCTATCAATAAAGCTGATGATAGCAGTGCTGATGACAAAGACAAAAAACAAGCCAAAGCCCGTGCTAAATACATCTTACAGGGACGTAACGCTGAAGAGGTGCTAAATGCTCGTCCTGATCAGAAGTTAATGGAAAAGGTCGAACAAGAAATTGCCGAAAACTCAGATGAGACGGATTTATTGAGTAATAATAGTCCGCAAGAGTAAATGTCCAAAAAAACCTCACAACTAGGCATAAAAAATGCATGAAAACGTATAAGACAATATTATTAAAATATACGAGACATTTTTATGCAAATGAAGCATCTGATTATATTCGCCCTAGCTGGTATTGTTATCTTAATTGGTTTCAACATGTTTAATAGCAGTCGCCACGAGAGTCGGATAGCGTCGACGACCAGTAGCAGCGCCACGGCAGCAGCGCCAGATACTGCTATTAGCTCTGAAGGTAATACCGTGAGCACCAACACCGATATCGCAAGCCAGCCTCTTGGTAAGCAGCCTAAAGCCATTCTCGATAATGCCACTGCCCAAATAGAGCAAGCCGAGCAGGTCAATCAAGAGCGCGTAGAGCAGATGAGTAATGCGCAGTAGTTAAGCAGTTATCACGTATTCATCGCGCACAAAAAAAGGCTAAAGATAAACTTTAGCCTTTTTTATTACGATTGGTTTTTACTCAACGTTAGCTTTTTTTGCTAGTGCCTTTATTGTTTCGGCTACTGTTTTTTCTAGCAGGGCTTTTCTTTGGTTGATCTTTTTTCGTTTGATTCATCTCGCTAGATTGCAGCTTCGCTTTAAGATCAAAGTCTATTTGTAGCAGATCCATATTGACGCCGGCCACTTTTACTTTGACCAAATCACCCAAGCCAAATAGCGTACCTTTATCTTTACCAATGAGTTGCTGTTGCTGCTCATCATAGACAAAGAAATCGTCACCAACATTGGAGATATGTACTAAGCCATCGATATATAAGTCAGTTAAGGTGACGAATAGACCGAAGCTAGTAACCGTCGTTACCACACCGTCGAACTCTTCACCGACGTGATCTTTCATATAATGACATTTGAGCCAAGATTCTACGTAGCGTGATGCTTTCTCAGCGCGGCGCTCAGTATCTGACGTCTGCGTGCCAGCACCCTCTAAAGAGAAGTCCATCACTGGTTGCTTAGTGTTAGTGACTTTTGCTTTAATCGCGCGATGCAGCATGAGGTCAGGATAACGGCGAATCGGCGAGGTAAAGTGGCTATACTCGTCATAAGCTAAGCCAAAGTGACCAATATTGTCAGGCGAATAATTCGCTTGCATCATTGAGCGCAGTAGCATGCTGTGGATACTGATCGCATCGGGACGGTCTTTGGTGGCTTCGATAATCCGCTGATAATCCGCTTGCGTTGGGTTTTCTTCTGGGAAGCTTAAGCCAAAGTTTTTCGCGTATTCATGGACACGCATCGACTTTTCACCATCAGGTTTGTCATGGTTACGATACAACACTGGCAGCTCGTTTTTTAACGCAAAATTAGCGGCACAGGTATTGGCGAGCAGCATACACTCTTCAATAAGCTTATGCGCGTCACCACGAGTACGCGGCAAGATGGCTGCAATACCCCCTTTTTCGTTAAACTTAATATAAGTCTCAACCGTTTCAAACTCCATTGCATGACGCTCTTCACGCTTTTGCAGCAGCAGCTCATACAATTGATGTAGAGTATCGACCGATTTTTTGACCGCTTTATTACCGGTTAATGACTTAGGAATACTCGGGTCTTGTGGATCCTCAAGATAGCTATTCACTTGATTATAAGTCAAGCGTGCCTGTGAATGAATCACCCCAGGATAGAAGTCATAGCCGGTGACCTTGCCTGCGCGAGATATCTTTATATCCGCAACCATACACAGACGATCAAGATCAGGGTTCAATGAACACAGACCGTTAGACAGTACTTCAGGCAGCATCGGAATCACACGATGCGGGAAATATACCGATGTACCACGCTCATAAGCATCTTGGTCAAGCGGCGAATTTGGCGTGACATAATGACTCACATCAGCAATCGCTACCAAGACGCGGTAGTTACCACCTGAGCGTTTTTCGGCAAATACGGCATCATCAAAGTCACGCGCATCTTCACCATCAATGGTAATAAGGGGTAAATCACGCAAGTCCGTACGACCTTTTAAGTCTTTCTCAGTCGGCTCTTGATAATCATTGGCTTGTTTAAGCGCCGCTTCACTAAAATCAGACGGAATGTCATAGTTGAGCAGGGTGGTCTCGATGATTAATTCACGATCGTTATCATCAGACAGCACTTCAGTGATTTTACCCGTAGCAAACTCATGCTGATTTGGCCAGTCGATAATATCTACTTTCACTGGAGCGCCTTGCTTAGCTTCGAAAGCCTGCACATTCTCTTCAGTGACCGTAATCGGCTGATGGTTGTTAGGACTGCCAAGCTCGACACAGTAGCCGTCTTCGTCACGCGCCAATGTACCGATGAAATTATTCTGGCGACGCTCAACGACATCGACGATACGCCCTTCGGTACGACCGCGGTTGTCTGTTGAGGTACCAACTGCTTCGACGGTATCGCCATTAAAGACCCAGCGCATTTGTTTTTCATGCAAGAATAGGTCAGGCATATCACTTAGCAATACAAAGCCAAAGCCTTTTGGGTGGGCTGACACAGTACCAGTAACCACATCGTGCTGGGTCACCGTACGATAGCGATAAGGACGTCCATCACGATTTACTTGTCCATCACGTGCCATCGCTTTGAGGCGATTACCTAAAGCATCAAATTGGTCAGGATCATCAATATTAAAGGCTTTTGCCAATTGTTGATGGGTGACTTCGCCATGCTCATTAATCGTGCTGAGTATCAGCTCGCGACTAGGGATGGGATTGTCATATTTTTTTGCCTCACTTGAGGCGTTTGGATCGTTCCAACTCATAAATTACCGTATCTATTTTTAAAATTATTAATAAGGACTATCTTAACACGAACGACGTTGCAATATCTTGCGTCAATTGTCTTATATGTATTCGATAGCGGGTGGCTGTCACCGTCAATCAGCGACAGCACTCGAGGTATCTCAAATATCGATATCAACCGTATTCGATTGGTTTGTAATCTTTTTACTGTTTAATTCTTTAGATACTTCTAGCACTGTTGTTTGATTAGACTTGTCGAGATACTTCTGGGCTTTATCCACTTCAGTGGTCAAAGTATTGACCGTCTGCTTCATATTCTCTAGCGCTTCAATTTTATAATTACTAATCATATCCATCGTGTCATAGACATTATTAAAGGCATTTTGCAGTTTATCTAGCTCGATAGTGCTATTGGTCGCTTGCTCGTGAATTTCGCCTGATTGACGTTTGAGCATCGCTGACGTTGACTCAATCAAGCTACTAGTGGTTTTGTTTAAAGCAGTGATTTGGTCAAGGACAAGCTTTTGATTGGTCATTGCTTGTGCCACCACGACAGCCGTGCGCAGCGCCGATACCGTGGTTGTCGTTGCGCGATCCACACCCTTAATCAGCTCTAGGTTGTTTCTACGAATGGTATCAAGCGCCAGATAGCCTTGGACGTTAACGGCTAACTGGGTTAAAAAATCCGTATTCTTTTGGCGCACATAAAACAGCATTTCCTCTTTGATAACCCGAGCTTTTTCAGGGTCGGTCGCTTCTATAGCATATACTTTTTGCTCAAGTTGCTCGTCGATTTTTTTGCCCACATAGACGTATTGACGGATAGATTGCATCAACTCCCACATATTGACTTTTTCTTGCTCAATCATCGCATTGTCTTTGAGCAGCTCGTCTTTACCATTATAAAGACTGGTGACGACAGCATTGATATGCGACTGCGCTGACTCGTATTGGCGGAAGTAATCTTGTACTTTATTGCCAAAAGGTATGAGACCAAACAGCTTACGCGAACTGGTCAGCTCTTTTTTACTCGGGTCTAAATCTTCGACGATACCGCGCAGCTCAGTCAATGACTTGGCGATAGGGGAGTTGTCAAACAAGCTGTCATTCAGGCTTTTCGCAGGCAACTCTAACATACGGTTAGATATTTGCGCGGATTCACGAATTTCTTTGGTACCCAAATTATGAATAGATTGCACATTTTGCTGAAATTCAGCGCTGCGGACAGAGTTATTAAGCACGTGATCGACGAACGCATCGACCTTGGCATCAAGTTCTGGAATTTGGCTTTCATCCAACTTGACCATCTGATCGGCTTCACTTTTTTGTATTTCTTTGACCGGTTCAGGTGGCGTCAAAGAAATACTTGGCGTAGAGGCGTTTTCGGGTGGGGTCAATTCTTGCATGAAGTTTCCTATAATATCTGAGAGGGGCTGTGTCTTTTGCCAACGACGTTAATGGTCGTGGTACACAATGTTTTTATATGTTTAATAGTTTTTATTGGCATAGATTTTTTGTATAGAGATGATTGAATATAAAACTGTCCTTTAGACTACCTTGTAATCGAAAGACTGAGAAGACAGATTTTGTAAACCAAACTCAGTCTAATATAACTATGCGCTATTTGCACCGCTATTGTTTGCATGACTAAGCTGTTTTTTACATGATTGGATAGTAAAAAACCATCAATATCCCGCAGCATATTGATGGTTAAGATTATAACTATCTATCTCAACGAACTGTCTATATTAAATAGCAGTCAAATTGATTCACAGCCACCACTAACAGTCATCTAAAGAATAGATTACTTTTTCTTAGTTGGCCCAAGCAGCATACCCATTTGACGGCCTTCCATCTTGGGATACTGTTCGACGTTTGAGATATCAGCGGTATCTTCAATGATACGATCAAGTTGTTTGCGACCGATATCTTGGTGCGCCATTTCACGTCCACGGAAGCGGATGCTAATTTTAACTTTATCTTGATCTTCCAAGAAGCTGACGATTTTACGCAGTTTGACCTGATAATCGGCTTCTTCAGTGCTAGGACGTAGCTTCATCTCTTTGAGCTGAGTCTGCTTTTGGTTCTTTTTAGCTTCTTTTGCCTTTTGCTTTTGATCATAGAGGAAATGCTTATAATCCATGATTTTGCATACTGGCGGTTTGGCTTCAGGAACCAATTCGACCAAATCTAAATTGTCTTCGCGTGCCGCTTTCATCGCGGTGTCGATATCGACCACGCCCATTTGTTCGCCGTCTTCTTTAACCAGACGGACTTCTTTGGCACTGATATCTTCGTTGATGTTCAAACGGTTGGACTGTTTAATAGGTATTACTCCTCATCTGTTTTTGGGGTCTGTCGGCCTTTTTTACCAACAGCGGTCTGTACTAATGCTATAAATTCAGAAACACTCATCACGCCAAGGTTCTCACCTTCGCGAGTACGGACATTGACACTGCCCGTCTCGATTTCTTTGTCCCCTAATACTAGCATATAGGGAATACGTTCTAATGTTTTCTCTCGTATCTTAAATCCAATCTTTTCGTTACGCAAGTCGCTAATAGCACGCAAACCTGCATTTTTGAGCTCGCTCACCACGTTTTCGCAGGCATCGGCTTGTTTATCGGTAATATTCATCACAACGACTTGTTGCGGTGCGAGCCAAACTGGCATCCAACCAGCGTAGTTCTCAATTAAGATACCGATAAAGCGCTCAAATGAACCCAAGATGGCACGGTGCAACATAATAGGTACTTCGCGCTCATTTTGCTCGTTGACGAATTCCGCATCAAGACGTTCAGGCATATTTGGGTCAACCTGAATAGTACCGCACTGCCACACGCGCCCTAAACTGTCTTTTAGACTGAACTCAATTTTCGGACCATAAAACGCGCCTTCGCCGGGTAGATAATCCCAATCTAATCCTGAGCTATCAAGGGCATCAGCAAGCGCCTTTTCGGCAAAGTCCCAAGACTCATCGCTACCAACACGTTTTTCAGGACGGGTTGAGAGCTTCATAATAATCTTGTCAAAGCCAAAGTCTTCATAAACAGCAAGCGTCAGCTTAATAAAATCCGCCACTTCTTGTTGAATTTGCGCTTGGGTACAGAATATATGCGCATCATCTTGCGTAAAACCACGAACGCGCATCAAACCATGCAGTGAACCTGACGGCTCATTACGATGACACGAGCCAAATTCTGCCATACGGAGTGGCAAATCACGGTAAGACTTTAAACCTTGATTAAATACCTGTACGTGACACGGACAGTTCATCGGTTTTACCGCATAATCACGGTTTTCGCTTGAAGTGGTAAACATATTGGTTGCATAGTTACCCCAATGTCCTGAGCGTTCCCATAAACTGCGATCCACAATTTGCGGGGTTTTAATTTCTTCATAACCATTATCGTACTGTACTTTACGCATATATTGCTCAAGCACTTGATAAATTGTCCAACCATTGGCATGCCAAAACACCATACCCGGCGCTTGCTCTTGCATATGAAACAGGTTCAAAGCCTTACCAATCTTACGATGGTCACGCTTTTCCGCTTCTTCGATACGCTGGATATAGGCTTTTAAATCTTTTTTATCTGCCCACGCTGTCCCATAAATACGTTGTAGTTGTTCGTTCTTAGCATCACCGCGCCAATATGCGCCAGACATTTTAGTCAGCTTGAATACCTTTAAGAATCGCGTGTTCGGCACGTGGGGGCCACGGCACATATCGACATATTCTTGATGATGATAGAGGCCAAAAGCCTCTTCACCTGGCATATCATTAATGAGCTTGAGCTTATAATCTTCGCCGCGTTCTTCAAAGATTTTAATGACTTCATCGCGAGGTGTCATTTTTTTGATGACGTCATAATCTTGCTTAATCAACGCCATCATACGTTTTTCAATGGCTTCCATATGTTCAGGGGTGAACGGCGTCTCACTATAGATGTCATAATAAAAGCCATCTTCGATAACAGGACCAATCACCATCTTCACATCGGGATAAAGCTGTTTGACCGCGTGCCCTAATAAGTGAGCGGCCGAGTGACGAATGATATCGACACCA
Organism: Psychrobacter sp. Sarcosine-3u-12; assembly: GCF_002836005.1. Classification (NCBI taxonomy): domain Bacteria; kingdom Pseudomonadati; phylum Pseudomonadota; class Gammaproteobacteria; order Moraxellales; family Moraxellaceae; genus Psychrobacter; species Psychrobacter sp. Sarcosine-3u-12. Next base: position 1,271 of record NZ_PJBY01000102.1, on the reverse strand, counting down.
TCAGCATCTTTTGGCGTAACGATTTCTACTTTAGCATCATGGGCGATAGGATCAGAGGCATCCACCAATTGACCATCTACACGTCCTGCAACCGTCGCTTTTGCTAGGCCAGCTCCAATGCTTTGCGCCACTTCCATGACGGTTGTATTGCCTTCGAAGTTCTTTACGCTACCATCGGGTAAAGTAATCGCTACCATAATCTATTCACCTTTTTGCGTCCGTTGGCAGTGATGATTGCAACAATCAATCATATAACCGTAAGACTGCGTCAATTATATCCAACCACTGTGATATGTTGTAAGAGATAGGCATTACTTAAAAGTGCAGACATATATATCATCACGATTTATAGCCATCTAATAATCTATAATCGCATAACCATAATAGAGAGCGAGCTGCCTTTTATAATAAGGTTAAGCAGAACTACTCTTAAGTAATGTTATAAAAGCGGCCATTATAGCAAAAACCGTCTATAAACACTAGATAGCAAGGGGTTAGGTAAGCTTCTATATATAGGTGCTATTGATGTAAATATCAAGAAGGATAAATATGTATAACTAAGGACATAGCGAAGCAGGTTATTAATAAGCACCATGGCAGTAATAAGACTTTCAACTACTTAATACATCTAGCTGTCTTATTATCTACAAGTTTTCGAGCTTCTTTATTAATCATACTTCTCTCTTGTTTCATCACACCCTATAAACGCGATTGTTTCTTATTTAAACAAATCATAATCAGTTACTGCTTGTCCTGCTGCCTAGGTAAGGAAAACGAATAATCTGGGTAAGATGAAAGGGTGTGCCGCGTGCAACAATTGGTAGGTTAGCAAAGTAAATAAAATAGTACTGTAAGACAGCTCAATATCACAACGTTGCTTACTGGTTAGCTATAAATAGTCTACTAAGGAATACAGTTAGGTTAATTTAGCTAAAATCAAAAACAGCCCTTGACCCTCTTTCAAATACGCGTATAATGCGTCCCAGTCGGAAGGGAAGGCGGATTAGGAGATGGGTTACCATTGAATGATCTAGCTGACCAAATAAATTACTTTTAAATAGAATAATTTATTTCTTGACACAGCATTAAAAGCGTCTATAATACGCACCTCAGCAAGCGAAGCTGGCAAATAAGTTAACAAGCTTATAACCCAGATAACCAGTTGAAACGAATTAGAACAAAGGGTTGACAGACTATTTCAATATGATATACTAGTCGGCTCGCTAGATAGCTTAACCCGCAAGGGATTAGAGCTAAATGGTGAAAGAGAT
>NZ_PJBY01000005.1:0-16731 GCF_002836005.1 Psychrobacter sp. Sarcosine-3u-12 | reverse complement strand
GATGGCAATCTGATGGAGAGGATTTTGAGGCTTTCCGAGTTTATAAGGGTCGTAGAGAAGGTGAAGCTATCTTTCGCTGTTATAAAGCATATCGTAAACATCTACAGAAATATATAGATTGGCTTAATGAAACCGAGTTAAGTCAAAACGATGAAAGGTTATTTCCAATGATGAGCCGAGGTATGATCCCTGCTAAGATTTCTAGGGCTAATATTAGCACTCTTAAGAACTTACTCAAAAAGCACGACTTGCCTTTTATTAATACCAGTCAATTGCGCAATACACGTATTAATTGGTTATTAAGAAAGACTAGTGACTTGAATCTTACAGCAGAGCAAATGGGCCATACAAAAGAAGTGCTACTTAGAGACTATCTGCGTCCTCATCATCAAAGAGCATCAAGCGAGATTATAGAGTTTCACAACTTGATAGACCCTACTACATTAGCACCTGGTCCAGGGCTATGTGTAGACTCACATCAACCTGAGCCGATAGTTGAGCTTGCAGAAAACGCGCCTAAACCTGATTGTATAAGCCCTGAGGGTTGTTTGTTTTGCGAGAAACATAGAGATGTAATGAGTTCAGAATATTGTTGGAAGCTAGCATCACATTTGCAACTCAAACGACTTGAAACTAATCTCTATAAGCCATCTGAACATAACCATATCCACCCAGGTAACCTTGTAATAGATAGAATCAAATTAAAGCTTAAAGCAATTTCTGATGGAAGTGAGATCCGTAATACGTGGGTAGAAGATGCTCAAAGCTCTATTCGTTCAGGTAGATATCACCCTACTTGGGATGGATATATCAGACTATTGGAGGTTATGGTATGAATATATCAGACCTTCCAGGGTTGCAAATTACTTCTTCGTTTATTGAAACAGATTCACCTAACTTCCGACCTAATTGTTGGCCTCCGTCATCTGACTTTCCTGTTGTTATTGACTCAAAAGATAATGTTATTTCACGATACGGTGACGCTCGATGGGATTTTTCAGTTTGGCATGGTAGCACTTTGAAGATTTACTTTGGTGATGCACAAGGACAAGGTCATAAACTTAGTCCATGTAACGCTGATTTATTACGACAAATTGTTGCTTGGTGGCTTTGGGGTTATGCAGCAGTAACTAATCCAACATCCCTAGTATTTAAGTTTGAAGCAATCAAACCTCTATTTGTATTCTGCTCACACAATAATATTCTTGCCTCTCAGTTATCTGACTTTCCAGACTTAATCCGAGAATTAGCCTCTAACCCTAAAATTAGAGTGGAACACTTAACGACCTACTTAAACGATCTTATGTTTGTATCAGAAATGATTGGATTCAATATCCTTGATCAGAAGGGTATGGAGGTTTTTGTCAGTGCAGCAGTTAAGCGTCATAAAGTTCAAACAGCTTATATCCCTACTAGATTATGGCATTATCAGGTAAAAAGGCTAAAGGAGTGCTTAGATGACTTTATAGCACATAAAGAAAAGATAGAAGAGTGCTATAAGTTTTGCTTGGATGCTTATGCTAATAATGCTGGTGGCAAGCTTTCAGAGACATTTGATGGATTAGCAAATAAATCACCTTTCAATTCACGTGAGTATATTGGTAAAAGAGCATCAGGTCATATTTTCTACGGTAGTTTTGATCATACAGCTAGAAATTTTGAAATAGATGCCTTGCTAAAAAAATGGGTCGATGCTGACGGAGTATATGGTGTTAGAGCGCTTTCAAACTATATGAGTTTAATTAGCTTTGTAGGGTTAGCTTATACACTTAATTTTTCTTTGATGCGTGTTGAAGAAGCTAATAGACTTAGATCTGACTGTCTTGAAGTTGAAGTAGACTCACTAGGAACTGAGATCTATTTAATAAGAGGGGCTACCACTAAGACTGTTGAAGATAGTAATGCACTTTGGGTAGTATCTCCATCTGTAGAGGTTGCTATCAATGCAATGACTAGTATTGCAAAACTAAGGATAACTGCTGGTAAAGAAAATCCTGATGTAAATCTAAGTAATGATTTTATTTATAAACCTGTTTTACAATGTGTATCACATGAACCCTGGACACCAGGAAAACTATCATACAATAAGAACCCTTTCAAAAAACCACGTAAATATAGCGAAGCTCTTAGGATGTGGCCTAAGCTATTCGATGAAAATGAGCTAAGGATAACTGAAAAAGACCTAGAAATGGCTAATAGGCTTACAGGTAATTTAGATCCAAAAAAATATTCGGTTGGTAAAGTTTGGCCTTTAGCATGGCATCAGTTAAGACGTACAGGAGCTGTCAATATGCTTGCAAGTGGGCTTGTTTCAGAGTTTTCACTACAATACCAGTTGAAACATGCTAGCCGAGCTATGAGCCAGTATTACGGTCAAAACTATTACAAATTAAAAGAACCATTAAATGAAGAGGCTCGTAGTTTTTATTTGCGTGAAATGTACGAGTCTATAGTCAGAGAACTTAAAGAATTACAAGCTGATCATTATGTCTCTCCGCATACTGAGAAACGAAAAGAACAACTCTTATCTGAGATATCAGAAAAAGATCATAAACAACTTTTAGCAGCTGCTAAATCTGGCAAAATAAGTTACCGTGAGACTTTTCTTGGTGGTTGTGCAAACTTAGGACCACCCTGTCCATTAGGCGGAATAAGCAATATTAGCTCTTGTATGGGCTTTGGTGATGAAAAACCATGTAAATCCGCATTAATAGATAAAGAAAAGCTACCAATGATCGAACAACTAAAGGATGTATTGAGTAGTCAAATAGATATTGTGGAAATTGGAACACCACTATATGAGTCTCTAAAAGCCCAAATAGAATCAGCGGAGCGAGCCATTCATGTTATCCATAGAAGCTAAATCAAAAGTCAAAGAAAGAGTAGTAAGTAAGGCGGAGATAAGGTTTTTAGAAGCTTTTGAACGTTTAAAATCTAATAAGCCAGAAATCGTACCTAAAGGAACGCCTGTAAGCCAAAATAATGTTGCCAAAGAGACAGGTGTGAATCCATCAGCTTTACGGAGTTCTCGATATCCTGAGCTGACCCAGAAAATTCAAAAGTGGATAGAAGATCACAAAGAAGATGTAGTCCAAAAATCTTCAAGACAAATGATGCTTGCTCAAAAATCAAAAAATAGAGATTTACGAGAGCAAATTATTTCTTTGAAAGAACAGAGAGATAAATCCTTATCAATGTTAGTAGAGACACAAAGCGAAGTTATACGTTTAACCTTAGAAAATCAAAGATTAAAATCTCAAATTCCTGTAGTAAACGCCACAAGGCTAAAATAGCTGTTAAACTTATATATTCTACTGAGTACAATCAAAATATCGAGAGTGAAAAGTTATGGCTAAAACACCTGCAAATAAGAACGACCAAGCCAAAGATGGTCGTTTTGAAGAAGCGCTTTGGGACGCTGCTAACAAGCTACGTGGTAGCGTCGAATCATCAGAATATAAGCACATTGTTCTTAGCCTGATTTTCTTAAAGTTCATCAGTGATACTTTTGAGCAGCAGCGCCAAAAGCTCATCGATACAGGCTATGAGAAGCACATCGACATGGTGCAGGCTTATACCAAAGATAACGTGTTCTACTTGCCAGAGGAGAGCCGTTGGCGCTTTATCCAGCAGAATGCCAAGCAAGAAGATATCGCGCTCAAGATTGATACGGCACTTAGTACCATTGAGAAGACCAACCAATCATTGAAAGGCGCGTTGCCTGATAATTACTTCTCGCGTCTGGGCTTAACGGCCAGTAAGCTTGCCGCCTTGATCGATGTGGTCAATAACATCGACACTATCGGTAATCCTGAGGAAGATACCGTCGGGCGTGTGTATGAGTATTTCTTGGGTAAGTTTGCCGCAACTGAAGGTAAAGGCGGCGGTGAGTTCTATACACCTAAATCTGTGGTCAATCTGATTGCAGAGATGCTAGAGCCATATCAAGGCAAAATCTATGATCCGTGTTGTGGCTCGGGAGGTATGTTCGTGCAGTCCATTAAGTTCATTGAGAGTCATCACGGCAATACCAAAGACGTGTCTATCTATGGGCAAGAATACACCAGCACCACGTACAAATTGGCGAAGATGAACCTTGCTATTCGTGGCATCTCTAGCAACTTGGGCGATGTGGCTGCCGATACCTTTTTTAAAGATCAGCACGAAGACCTCAAAGCCGACTTCATCATGGCAAACCCACCTTTTAACCAAAAGGATTGGCGCGCCTCTGATGAGCTAGTCGATGACCCACGCTGGGCAGGCTATCCGACACCGCCGACAGGCAATGCCAACTATGCATGGATATTGCACATGATATCCAAGCTGTCCGAGCATGGTACAGCAGGTTTTGTACTTGCCAATGGTTCGATGTCTACCACTACCAGTGGTGAAGGTGATATACGCGAGCAAATCATCAAAAACGATCTGGTCGATTGTATGATTGCGCTACCGGGTCAGCTGTTTTATACCACGCAGATTCCGGTGTGCTTATGGTTCATCAGTAAAGACAAAGCCGCCAAGTCCGCTGATAGCCAAGCTCGCGGCTTACGTAATCGCAGCGGTGAGACGCTATTCATTGATGCACGTGCTATCGGCAGTATGATTAGCCGCACCAATAAAGAACTGACTAAAGACGATATTGAAGCGATTGCTAAGACTTATCATGCATGGCGTGGTGAGAAGGAAGCAGGCGGCTATGAAGCATACGAAGACGAAGCGGGTTACTGTAAATCAGCTACTCTAGAAGATATCAAAGCCAATGATTATGTGCTCACGCCTGGGCGTTATGTCGGTGCGGCAGCGATCGAGGATGACGGCATCCCGTTTGAGACTAAGATGCTGGAGCTAAGCCAAACGTTATATGCTCAGATGCAAGAATCATCGAAATTAGATGAAACTATTCGTCAGAACTTGGAGGGCTTGGGTTATGGTGAGTGAAGACCAGTATACTTCGACTATAGGCGAGCTAATTGAATCGGGAGTAATCGTAGCTCATAAAGATGGTAATCATGGCTCTAACTATCCTCGTAGTAATGAATTCGGTGATGAGGGAGTGCCTTTCTTAACGGCGAAGTTGGTGAGTGATAGTGGGAGGATAGATTTCGACAACGCTCCACGACTCAATCTGGAAAAAGCTAATAAAATTAAGTTTGGTTACGTTGAAGAGGGTGATGTTCTCCTGTCGCATAATGCTACTGTCGGAAGAGTTGCTCTAGTCCCAGAGTTAAGAGAAAAAGTTCTGATCGGGACGTCACTGACGCATTATCGCCTAGACTCACTAAGACTATTGCCAAAATATCTTGCTGCTTACTTTAGGGGACGTGATTTTCAAAATCAACTTTCGTCAATGATGGGTGGAATGTCTACACGAAATCAGGTTCCCATCACGGCTCAAAGACTGCTGACTGTAGTTATTCCCCCTCTTGAAGAACAAAAAGCCATTGCCCATATTCTTGGTTCTTTAGACGACAAAATCGAACTCAACCGCCAAATGAACGAAACGTTAGAAACGATGGCGCAGGCGTTGTTTAAGAGTTGGTTTGTTGATTTTGATCCGGTGATTGATAATGCGATCACGGCTGGAAATGCTATTCCTGATGAGTTCGCTGAACGTGCCGAGCAGCGTAAAGCGATTGAGAAAAAAGACCATTCAGATATTCAGGACTTATTCCCTGATGAATTTGAGTTTACCGAGGAAATGGGTTGGATTCCGAAGGGTTGGGAAGTTAAATGTTTTGGCGATCTATTAGATTCAACTATTGGTGGTGATTGGGGTAAGCCTGATCAAGATGAAAAACACACTAGAGAATCAGTAATCATTAGAGGAACAGATATTCCTAAGTTAAAAATAGGTGAAAGAAGTGAAGCACCTAAAAGATGGGTTGAAGAAAAAAAATTAAAAACACGAATCTTGAGACCGTTCGATATAGTTATAGAAATATCTGGAGGTAGTCCGACACAATCTACAGGACGTTCGATAATTATTACAGAGCAAATCCTCGAAAGACTTGGTGGTGTCGCTGAACCTGCAAGCTTTTGTAGAAAGTTTAGTCCATCAAATAAGTTTCTAGGACTTTATGCTGGAATTCATCTACAAAAAATCTATGATGATGGAAAAATGTGGGAGTATCAAAATCAAAGCACTGGGATAGCCAACTTTCAGACCACATCGTTTTTAGAAAGGGAGCAGCTCGTTGTCCCTAGTGAGAGTGTTGTTTTAAAGTTCTATGACACTCTTGAGCCTATTATCTCTAAAATGAGCTCTAATCAGCAGATAGAACTCGCTAGACTACGCGATACCCTTTTACCTAAATTGATGTCAGGCGAATTGCGTATTTCTGATGCTGTCGCACTTGTGGATGAAGCTGTATAGCTTTCAATAGCAAACGTTTATCCCAAAAATATAATCATTAATGGAGTTCAAGATGAAGAAGCTTTTACTTAGTTTGGCACTTAGTTTAGGTGCTTTATCAGTAACTCCTGCAATGGCTGCCGCTCCTGCTTTCTCTGCCAGTCAAATGGCTCAGGTCAAAATCAAAAACTTAAGCTTTAAAGAGGTCATGCGTCAGTTTTACAATGGTCAGATGTTCGATATTCATGTGGATTATATGGAAGATATACCGTATATCGGATTAGGGAAATATGATGATTCTGACAGGGCGACTATCGCCTTAATGCGCCCTGTTATTCAATATAAAAATACAGCAGGTGAAGATCGTTATCTGATTATCATTGAAAAAGCTCAGGTTTCTGATGGAGAAATTGATACTTGTCATATGTGTAAGGCAACGGCGGACTTATACAGTTTTAAAAAATTGAATAATGGATTGTTTCAGTTAGTGAGTCGAACACCAAAGAACGTAGAGGAGTCGGGTAGCAATGGAAGTTCGGGACTTTATGCTGAAGATATTCAGGAAGGTATGCAGCCGTTAGGTAAGAACCTAGTAGGAAGTTTGTTTACGAATTTCTATATGGGTCAAGGTGCAAGGGATGACTGGTGGAAAGCTTTACATTTACCTGAGAATGATTTTATCAATGTTTATTATGTTGGTGATGCTGGCTCAAGCAATGAGCGTTACGATGAAGACTCACCTTTGTATTATGGTTATGAAGGGACTTTAAAAGTATTGTCGGACAATACCACTTATTATCCTATTATGTTGACTTACAAAGGCGAAAAGCCTACTGAAGATGATGAGCGTATTGAGCATGTTAATTACAGCAAAATCATAAAATTCAATCCGGTGAAAAAGGCTTATGAATAATCTAGCTTTGGTTTAGCCGTGAACTGGCGTATTAATCGTTGATAAAGATAATACAGAATAATAAAAAGGACTTACCATTGAAATTCACCGAAGACAGACTTGAACAAGCCATTATCGAGCTACTAGCAGCTGAGGGCTATCCACATACGGTTGGCGAAGCAATTGACCGCAATCCTGACGATGTGCTGATTAAGTCTGATCTTCGACAATTTCTAGCCACCCGTTATAAAGATGACTTGATCACAGAATATGAGATTGAGTCCATCATTCATAAGCTTGAGTACCTTCCTGCGTCTGATCTGTACGACACCAATAAAGCCATCATGAAGCTTGTTGCTGATGGCTTCACACTCAAGCGTGAAGACTATACTCAAAAAGATTTATACATCCAGCTGATTGATTATGAAGCACTCGATAACAATCGCTTTCGCATCGTCAATCAGATGGAGATACAAGGCTTTGAGCTGCGTATACCTGATGGCATTCTCTATATCAACGGTTTACCACTGGTGGTGTTTGAATTTAAGAGCAGCATTCGTGAAGATGCCACCATGTTCGATGCCTACACCCAACTGACCACCCGTTATAAGCGCGATATTCCAGAGCTGTTTAAATACAACGCCCTATGTGTGATTAGCGATGGGGTCAACTCAAAAATGGGCTCATTTTTTGCGCCTTATGAATTCTACTACTCTTGGCGCAAAGTCACGGGCGATGAGAAGTTAGAGAAAGACGGTATCCACTCCTTATTGACCATGATGGGCGGTTTATTTGATAAAACGCGTTTGCTCGATGTTATCCGTAATTTTATTTACGTACCTGACAAATCAAGCTTTGATGCAAAAATCGTTTGTCGCTATCCACAGTATTATGCTGCCACCAAGCTATACGACAATATTAAGCAGCACATGAAGTCGATCGACAGTCATGGCAACTTGATTGACGATAATGGCTTACGTGACGGTAAAGGTGGTACGTACTTTGGCGCGACTGGCTGTGGTAAAAGCTTTACCATGCTGTTCTTAGCCCGTCTGCTAATGAAAGACGCGGCGCTTGGTAGTCCAACCATTATCTTAATCACTGACCGCACCGATTTGGATGATCAGTTATCCAAAACCTTTACCAATGCCAAGACCTATATCGGCGATGAGAACATCATCAGTGTCGAGAGTCGTGCTGAGCTAAGAGAAGAGCTAAAAGGGCGTAAGAGTGGCGGTGTGTTCCTAACAACCATTCATAAGTTCACCGAAGACTTAGCTCTACTGACAGAGCGTACCAACGTCATCTGTATCTCTGATGAAGCGCATCGTAGCCAAATCAATCTCCAGCAAAAAATCACCGTTACCGAAGATGGCGTCAAAAAGACCTATGGCTTCGCTAAATACTTGCATGATTCTCTGCCTAATGCCACTTACGTCGGCTTCACGGGTACACCGATTGATGCCACTCTCGATGTATTTGGTCCAGTCGTTGATAGCTACACCATGGTTGAGTCGGTATTTGATGAGATCACCGTGCGTATTGTCTATGAAGGTCGCGCCGCTAAAGTGCTACTCGATAGCAAACAGCTTGATGAAGTCGAAAAATACTATCAAGAAAGCGCCGACGCTGGCACCAATGAATATCAGATCGAGAAAAGTAAAAAAGCCATGGCCAGTATGTCCACCATTCTTGGTGACCCTGATCGTATCCGCGCCATTGCCGAAGACTTTGTTCAGCATTATGAAGCACGCGTCGCTGAGGGCACCACACAAAAAGGCAAGGCTATGTTTGTCTGTAGCAGCCGTGAAGCCGCCTATCAGCTGTACAAAGACATCATAGACCTGCGTCCTGAATGGGATGAGGTACGAGCGTGCGAGGAAGGCTCAACCTTATCGGAAAGTGATAAGAAAAAGGTCAAACCGATGGAGCGCGTCAAGATGATTATGACTCGTAACAAGGATGACGAAAAAGGCATGTGGGATAATCTTGGTAATAAAGACTACCGCAAAGAGCTCGATCGTCAGTTTAAAAACGGCAAGTCTAACTTTAAAATCGCCATCGTCGTCGATATGTGGCTCACAGGTTTTGACGTACCGTTTCTCGATACCATCTACATTGACAAACCTTTGCAAAAGCATAGCCTGATTCAAACCATCTCACGGGTCAACCGTAAGTTTGAAGGTAAAGAGAGTGGCTTAGTGGTTGATTATATCGGCATCAAAAAGCAGATGAACCTGGCGCTCTCGCATTACACCGGCGGTCAAATTCAAAACCTAGAAGATATCCAAAAGTCAGTCGTGGTGGTCAAAGACCATTTGAATCTATTGGATACCGTCTATCATAAGTTCGACTCTAGCCTGTACTTTAACGGCACACCACTACAGCAACTTAGCTGCTTAAACGCGGCGGCTGACTTTGCGCTGCAATCTAAAAAGCTAGAAAAACGTTTTATGGATTTAGCCAAGCGTTTGAAGTCTGCCTATGATATTTGCGTCGGTAGCAGTGAGCTCACAAAGGCGCACAAGGACAAGATTCATTACTACCTAGCCATTCGTACCATCATCTTTAAAATCACCACTGGTGGCGCACCTGACGTCGAGCAGATGAACCAAAAGGTACGTGACCTAGTTAAAGACGCGCTGCTGAGTGATGGCGTTGAAGAAATCTTTAAGCTCGGTGATAACACCGACGGTGAGATTGATATCTTCGATGAAGACTACCTAGCCAAGCTTGAAGTGATTAAGCAGCCCAACACCAAGCTAGAGCTGCTACAACAGTTACTTGCCAAAGCCATTGGTGAGTTGAAAAAGACTAACAAGGTAAAAGGTGTCGATTTCAGTAAGAAGATGAATGCCTTGGTCGAGAAATATAACGATCGTGACGAACAAGATTTACTACGCGCTGACGTCATTGGCGATTTCTCTGATGAAATCATAAAGCTGTATCACGAGCTACGTGAAGAGATGGCATCGTTTGGTGAGATGGGTATCGACTTTGAAGAAAAAGCCTTTTACGACATCCTGCTGTCATTGGCGCATAAATACGACTTTACCTATCCAGAAGACAAGTTGATTGAGCTTTCTAAAGAGGTGAAAAAGCTCATCGATGAGAAGGCCAAATACACGGATTGGAACAAAAAAGAGGATATCCGAGCTGAGCTACAGTTTGATTTGATGGTATTGCTCGATGAATGGGGCTATCCACCTGTAGATTCAAAAGAGGTATATAAAGAGATATTTGAGCAGGCTGAGAACTTTAAGAAGCATCGGGTGGTTTAGGTAGGTTAGAGATATAAAAATATGTGTGATATCAAAAACTATGCTAATCAACACTTGAGCAGTTTTTAATGTTTTAAAATCTTCAGTTCAGCTAAACAGTAGCTAACCTGTTCACTAAAATTAAGCTTATAGATTTGAGTAATAAATATGGAATATCAATCACTTAGTATTTACAGGTTAAACAAAGCTATTCGTAAAAGTGACTTTCAGGATGTGCTCGTCGCACAACAAGATATATATCGCGAAAAATTACTTTGCGAAGCAATTAACAGCGTTAAAAAAAACTTCACAGATGTTAATAACCCTTTATCATCTTTTAAGTTACATGGAAATCAAGTATATAAGATAGATAGGCATCATCATCGTCTTATAGAGAGAAGTCTAACATCAAATCTTAAGAGCATTAGCGGTAAGATAGCGCCTGATCGGACAAGTATCGTTGAAAATCTAAAATTATTATTAATGGAAGGTGTACCATACAGAATTTACAGGTGGGATATCAGAAAATTTTTCGAGTCTTTTGATAGTGAAGAAATAAAGAAATTCATTGACCAAATTAATAATTTAAGTCCTAAAAATAAAATATTGCTCTGTTCTCTCTTAGAAAAACATAAGGATTTGGGTGGTACCGGTTCTCCTCGAGGTTTATCTTTAAGCTCTGTTCTTACTGAGTTAATGATGTGCGAATTTGATAGTAAAACCTTTGCTCACTCTGATACTTTCTTCTATGCAAGATATGTAGATGACATCATAGTTATTACTTCAGCTAAGGAAAATAGTCAAAATTTTAGGCAGTTAGCTGAAAAGAACTTACCGAAAGGTCTACAGTTTAACGAATTAAAGTCTCAAGAGTCTAAGGCAATTGGTAAGAGTCTTACATCTAAAAAGCAAACTGATGAGTTTATATATAGTTTTGAGTACTTAGGATATAAAATTAGTATTAAGAATAAAACTGATAAGAATAAGCATAGGATTATTGATGTTGATATGGCTGATAAGAAGGTTGAAAGATACAAAAAACGTTTATCACGAGCATTCTATGATTTTGCAAAGACTGGCAATACGGAACTACTTATTGATAGGCTAAGATTCTTAACCAAAAACTTTAAGGTATATAATCAACACCTTGAAAGGACTAAACTTTCTGGTATTTATTATAATTACCCTGCTATACAAGGTGATATGTCAAATCTGAAAAACTTAGATGGTTTTATAAAAGAGTTAGTACTTGGTCGAAAAGGAAGGTTAGGTAATTTACTGAGTTCTAAATTAAATTCGAGGTTAAGAAGTAGGATATTAGCCAATAGTTTTGTGAGAGGCTATAAAAATATAGCTTTTGTCACGTTTAGTCCTGAAAGAGTTGGTGAAATAAAACGGTGTTGGAACTATTAGGAAGCACATAAATGTCCACTAAAAGATACATAGAAAAGAGTGACTATACGAGAGTACTTCTAACAGAAACGCTACCTTACGAGACTCCAATAATATTCTCGAACGATGGATTATATGAACGAATAAAACACATTAATAACCTTCCTGAATTTGAGCGAAAATTGATTGGCTTAATAATTTATGGTGAAAAACCTACAGGTAATAATAAACGTAAGCAAATAAAGCCAACTAAGCCCTATCTTTATAAAATACGTAAAGACAGCGTTAACTTTAGAAGGTTGGCTTTGTTACATCCTATCTCACAATATCAAATAAAGCTGTTTTATGAAAGATATGTAAGTCTTATTCTTCATTATTGTTCAATCAGTCCAGCCTCTATTAGAGCTCCAAAAGGTGTGGCAAGTACTTTTTATACAAAAGGTCTGTGGGAAAACCTATATCAATATAAAGAAGACCAAGTTTCTTCAGTTAACAAAGATGCTATGGTAAAGCACATGCCTTCATTTTTTTCATATAATGGGTATGACCGTCTATATAAATTCTTCAACTCTTCTGAGTATTTCAAATTAGAGAAAAGATTTAGAGTACAAATGACTTTAGATGTGTCTAAGTGTTTCGATAGTATTTACACTCATTCAATTGCGTGGGCAACGAAAGATAAAGCTTTTACCAAGAGTAATTTAACTCAAAATGCATTTGGCGATGCTTTTGATACGCTCATTCGCCATGGTAATGATAATGAAACTAATGGTATACCTATAGGTCCTGAAGTCAGTAGGGTTTTCTCTGAAATTATTTTCCAAAAAATTGATTTATTGACTATAGAAAGACTTAAGTTAGAAGATATTAGTTTAAATTTTGATATGAATTATGTGTTTAAACGGTATGTAGATGACGTTTATATCTTTGCAGATAACCAAGAAGTAGCGGAAAAAGTCTATGCGGCCTACTCAGATAGTTTAATTAGTTTTAATCTACATACGAATATAAGTAAATCATCAATTACTATTCGTCCTTTCGCGAGTAGTAAATCTAGATTGATGCATGAAGTTAGTAATTTATCGAATGATTTTTTTAATAAGTTCTTAGAGACTAACGGTTTAAGAAAGCTAAAACCAAAAAAAGTTTATAGATCTTCGAAACTTGCGAGATCGTTTATCGCATCTCTCAAGGTGTTATGTGTTCATAATGATGTTGGGTATGATGAAATTTCATCATTTGTCATATCATCTGTAACGAACCGTGTTAAGCAATTAATCGATACAAATGAAGTTTTAGATGACGAAAAAAATTGTTACTATCATGTGCTAAAAACTATGCTTGATGTAGCTTTTTTTCTATATGAGGTCGCACCCTCTGTGAGTGCATCTTATAAACTGAGTACAACAATTATCTTTATAATAAGATTCTGTAGGCGGCATAGTTTATATGAAGAAGAAATTGCCCTCAAGATTTTCGGTCTTACTAATGATTTGATGCTAAATGAATCAAATCGAATGCAGTCAATACCTCTCGAACGCTTTGTTCACTTAGAGTTTCTTAATATACTTCTAGCCACCAGAGAGCTAGGAGATCTATATCTATTACCAGAGAAAACACTAAAAAAACTATTCTTCTATCGGGACGGACTATCATACTTCACAGTTATATCATGTCTTTTCTATATAAAAAATAATGGTAAATATGATGAGATCCGCTTAAATTTAATAAAATATATCAATCAGCAGTTGTCCAATTTAGAAGACATCACTGTGAATAGTGAAAAAGCTTATTTATTATTAGATATTATAAGTTGTCCTTATATCTCTAATAATGATAGTGAAAAGTTAGTAAAAAAAGTAGCTATTCTGTTAAAAATTAACTTGAGTGTTAGTGAAACAGAAGATATTTCTCGTTCTTTCAAGAATCAATGTTGGCATACTGATTGGAGTAATGTGGATTTGCTTAACTTATTAGAAAAGAAAGAGTTGAAGCAATCATATTCATAGGTTAGTATTTGAGGCGGAGCGCCCTCTCAACATAATCGCTTACATAGGATTATGATCATATACGATGATAAGCTAAAAGTCGTATTATCTGTCTCAAAGAATGAGTGTTAGTTTTCACAATGACCACACACCTAGAGGGTGCTCCAACTTTTAAACATTATTACTTCTAATATGCATTGTAATTTAAACTAATTCGTTAATATTAATCTCCAAAGCATCGCATATCTCATACGCCTTCTTTAGCGTAATATTCTTCTCTCCACGCTCGATATTCCCCATATAGCTTCGATCTATTCCTGCCATCTCTGCCAGTCTTTCTTGAGAGATTCCTTTGCCTTTTCGCACCTCACGGACACGCCTTCCAAAGGCAATCATACGCTCATCTGTCGTCATCTCATTAACCACTGCTAAAAATAGCAATACTCACAGTGGTGGGCTATAATATCCACGGGATATAGTCGGTATATCAGATACCTAAGATATTAAGATACAAAATATAAGTCAATTGTCTAAGATTACAGCGAGCTTGCACGTAATGAATGGTTGGTATCATCTGATATAGCAGTAAAAATTCATAAAGAATATTAAGGTGTGTCTAGATGTCCAAGCCCAAACTTACTAAAGAAGCGATTAGATTCATAGTAGAAACTTATGATTCTCAGAGTGAAAACTATACTTATTCTGAGATAGCTGATTTAGTACAAGTGACCCCTGCCGTCAATCCCGTAGACTTAAACTTGGGAGATTTTAATTACGCCGCCTGACGATAGTAGTCAAACCACACCTGTCTTGGCGCTCGATAGCCCAAGCCCTTTTGAATCCTAGTCTGATTATAATACAGCTCAATATACCCAATGATATCGCTAGTGGCTGCAAACCTCGTTTTATAATCTTGATGATATACCAGCTCATTCTTTAATGTGCCCCAGAAGCTTTCTATCGGAGCGTTATCGAAACAGTTGCCTTTGCCGCTCATTGAGCCTGTAAACTTATGCTGCTCGATAATCTTATGGTACGCATGGCTACAATATTGGCTACCTCTATCTGAATGAACAATCAGTCCTTGAGTAGGTCGTTTGTTCTTGATTGCCATATTGAGTGCACGGCATACTAAATCAGCGGTCATGCGCTTATTGATAGCGTAGCCGACAAGCTCTTTGGTGTATAAATCTTTCACTCCAGCTAAATATAACCAGCCCTCAGCAGTCCAGATATAGGTAATGTCGCTGACCCATGCTTCGTTAGGACGCTTAGCGTCAAACCTCTGATCTAAAACATTGTCATAGACCAGCTTGTTGTGGTTTGAGTCAGTAGTGACTTTAAAGCGCTTATGACGACGGCATTTAATGCCGTGTTCCTCTTTGATGCTTCTTACCATATACAGGCTAATGTTGTGGCCTTGTTTGCTTAGATGAGCATGCAATCGATCTACGCCATAACGTTCTTTCATTTCACTGTGAGCGGCTTTAACTAGTAGCTCGCACTGATTGCGGTGTACCTGCTGTTCGCTGATGTCACGACTTAGCCAACCGTAGTAGCTTGAGGGCTTAACGCTTAATACACGGCACATAGTAGTGGTGCTAAATATCTGACGATTGTCTTTGATAAAAGCGTACTTTACGGGCTGTTTTTCGCGAAGTACGCGGTCGCCTTTTTTAGAATCTCGCGCTCCTCTTCAGCCACTTTGAGCTGACGCTTGAGCTGCTTTATTTCTTGAAGAGCACTCATAAGGTCAGGATCATATTGCTCTGTGCCAACAAGCTTGCCTTGATTGGCTTTGTTATGCCAGTTTGATAGCGTTTGCATGGCAATACCTAACTGCTTTGCAGTAGCTGAGATATTGCCATTATTATCTGCTATCTTCTTGACAGCTTCAGCTTTAAATTCGTTACTGTAGGTTCTTAATTTCTTGGTCATGGTAAACTCCTATAATTGTGCTTAGTTTACCAAGTTTAGTTGTACGGTTTCTTCAGCATAGCTCACAAGAGAAATATCAGATTGATATTTCAATACAAGCAGTTCAACAGAATTATCACAAGTATAAAAGAAAAACTGAAGAGAGCAATAAAAATAAGTTAGTGAAGCAAGAAGGAGAGTTGCATAAAAATCACTTTTCAAACGAAGAGGAAGAAAAATTAGATATTAGACACCGATCAATTCGAATAAAAATTCAGATAAAATAGTTGACCGCTACAAACCAATCTTAGGCGAAATGGCTTGAATGGCTGACCATGTCGAAAGATAGCCACCAGACGCTTCTATCAGTAAAAGAACGGCAAGTTCTTTAATCTCAGGAAGGTAGCTTTGTCTTTTTAATAGTTGTATTCTCTCAAAATATTAAGTCTCCTACAATTCCGGGGCGGTTCAGTTGAGCGGGAAACCTTAAACAAAGATTTATCAAAAGCTGAAGGGATATTAGAAGTGATCCATAATCGAATTAAGATAATGACAGAAGAAAGCTTTATAGAAATAGGCCTAAAGTAATTTTATTTGATATTTATTTTAACATTTTTTGACGTACCAGCTAAGACTGACCTCAATTTAAACTCCAAGAATAATTGCATCTCATTGTTAAGCTGTGCGATTTTTAGGAACTGGTGACAAAATACATTAAATGTCACTAATTAGTTAAAGCACATAGTGACATTTATTAATGTTCTTAAACCACTAGTATTAAAGAGTCAAGGCTATGTCATCACTATGTCATGTTACGTATATTGCGGATCAGGTAACTTTTTGATTATTGCTTTTAAAGAGCTTCGTAAGCTTGAGATGGAGATTATCAAACAACTCCAAGAGCTCAAAAAAAATGAGAATCAAGATGAT
>NZ_PJBY01000004.1:0-17115 GCF_002836005.1 Psychrobacter sp. Sarcosine-3u-12 | reverse complement strand
CATTCGAGCATAGCTCTCATCTTGCGTCGGGGCGAAGCAGTGCTTCGCTTTATCCCTCCTCATTTAGTATTTCGCGCTCCTCTTCAGCCACTTTAAGCTGCCGCTTGAGCTGCTTTATTTCTTGAAGAGCACTCATAAGATCAGGATCATATTGATCTGTGCCGACAAGCTTGCCTTGATTGGCTTTGTTATGCCAATTTGAGAGCGTTTGCATGGCAATGCCAAGCTGCTTTGCGGTAGCCGAGATATTGCCATTATTGTCTGATATCTTCTTGACAGCTTCTGCTTTAAATTCGTCACTGTAGGTTCTTATTTTCTTGGTCATGATAAACTCCGATTAATACGCTTAGTTTACCAAGTTTAGTTGTACGGTTTCTTCAGCATAGCTCAAGTGATGAGGTGCAGATATTAGAGTGTAAAACCGCAGGAGAACATGGAGCCAAGCTGTGGAAGCATGGCGTACCGCTATATGTGACTTGCCAAGTTCAGCATCAGCTGGCAGTCACTGGCAAACAGGCGGCGCATATCTGTGTCCTACTCTGTGGGCACGAAGCAAAGATTTATAAGGTTGAGCGTGATGAGCGCTTAATCCAGTCCATCATGGAGCATGAGCGTCTGTTCTGGCAATACGTGGAGACGGACACGCCGCCAACCCCTGATCATTCAGAATCTGCTGCACGAGCCTTAAAGCTGCTTTATCCAACCCCTGAGCCATCAAGCAAGGTTGATCTACGGGAAGATGACGGAGCCAATAAGTTATTTGAGCAGCTGCTTAGCTACCGTAACGACATGCAAGAGTTGGAGCAGCGTCATGACCAAGTGAAGCATCAGCTGCAAAGCCTAATTGCCGACAATGAGATTGCGGTATTCTCGATGGGCGCGATTTCATGGAAGCGGTCGAAAGACAGTGTTAGTCTTGATAGCAAAGCGCTCACCAAAGCGCACCCTGAATTGCTTGAGCAGTTTGGTAAGACACGCCCTGGCAGTCGTCGCTTTGTCATTCTTAACGATAACTAAGCCAGTGCTCAGTCATCAATCATAATCAAGAAATTACGCCACTCACTCACATAAGCGCATAACAGCCCACCCGTCATAGGTGGGCTTTTTTATGGCTAACTAAAACACATAAGGAATATCACCATGATTAAAGGTCTAACCATTACTCCGCCAGTTTTAGGTCGCATCAGCATCGGACGTGTCATTCAAAAAGATGGCAAGCGCTTACCTGCTAAGGACGATCAATTCACGATTACTAGCCAAGTACAGAATAAAGACGGCTGGATCAATCATCCACTCGATGAAAAGCTACGCGCAACTAATGAAGGCAAGCTGAGGCAAATACCCGTGCGTATGCTGTTTAATGACCCTGAACTAAACCTCCGTGCTGAATATACTTTGTTTGATCGGCAAACTGGACGCCCGCTATGCGTAGGCGACGGTGAGCAGTGTCAGCGGCGCACAAGCAAGGGTGTGGAGCAATTACCTTGCCCATCCCCTGATCGTTGTCCACTAGCGCAAGGCGGTGCTTGTAAACCGTATGGACGGCTTTATGTCAATCTGTCTGAAGACGATGAGCTGGGCACATTCATCTTCCGCACGACTGGCTTTAATAGTATTAGAACGCTTGCCGCACGCTTAAGCTATTTTGCTGCAGTATCAGGCAATAAGCTATCTTGTCTGCCACTACAACTCACGCTAAGGGGTAAAAGCACCACGCAAAGTTATCGTACGCCAATTTACTTTGTGGATCTGACATTGCGTGATGGGGTGACGCTTAAAGACGCGGTACAGCAAGCTAAGGCGATTGATAGGGAGCTTAGCGAGAACGGTTTTGATCAAGCAGCGTTGGAGCAAGCTGCCACGCTTGGCTATGCCAATTCGTGCTTTGAGGTTGATGGTGATGAGATGTCTGATGTGGTGGAAGAGTTTTATCCAGTAGCAGACGACAGCAATCAAATGCCTAGTAAGGTAGAGGAAGCGATGCAGCCAAACACACGCAGTATCGCGCAAGGCTTACGCCAAAGCGTGACAGCGGTGAGCTAACTCGTGACAGATAAACGGCATAGAAAGGAGCTGATTTGATCAGCTCCTTTTTTTATTGCTTCATCTAAGTTTAAACATCGGACTGTATGGGGTGTCATAAAAAATTATGGGACTCGGTAAGTATATGAGAGATACCGCTCTCATTCACTTACGAAGGAGATAATCATGGAACAGTTAAACACTAGCACTCAGCAAAATGTATCAGCACCAAGCATGCCGCAAATACCGCGTATGCTACCGCTCAAGCAAGTCGTGCACTATACAGGGCTTAGCAGTACCACTATTTACGATATGCTTGATAGAAGATCAAACCGTTATGACCCTACCTTCCCTGTTCAGGTAAAATTATCAAAGGGACGTGTGGCTTGGGTTGAAAGTGAAGTTGCTCAGTGGCTTGAGAGTAAGATCGCTACTGCTCGAGTTCATTGAGCGGTGATAAAAAATAAGCCGCATGAAGCGGCTTGTTTTTTTGCTATCTTTAGCTACGCTTAGCTGCTTTTAGCTAGGTTTAGCTATTCTTAGCTGTTTTTAGCTAGGTTTAGCTATTCTTAGCTGTTTTTAGCTATCCTTAGCTATTTGCAAGAGTCCAAGACCAACCCTCAGAAACGACTAATCCATCACGGCGCATTTTCTGTAATAGATTACGCACCTTGTTTTTACGCTGTTTATCATTTAGTACTTGCGGTAATTTATTAGTCAGCATCTTATCAAAGTCAGCTAGTCTACCCAGACGATAGTCTTGATGACCAATGGCATTACTTAATGCTTCACGGATGATATAGAGGTCGTACTGCTGCACCTCTTCAGGGAACAACGTACCAGCAGGCATGTAGCGGTAATTTAGATTGCGAATTTTGTTATACACCTCGTCCAAGGCTAACAAAAATGGTGGCGAAAAATGCTCATAGTCTTTTTCAATACCATCAACGCCCTTTAGAATCCAAGTGATATGTGCTTGCGCTGGACTTAAAAAATACGTGGATTCATAACGTCCCAATAAAATAATCGCTGTGTTAGTTTAGGGGATAGTTACAAGCGGATACTAACAGCAATATCTCAACCGCTGTAAAGTGTAGTAGCATAAAAAATAGCAAGCCGCATCTATCTTAGGAGAAGCTAGTTATCCAGTGCCTCACGTATTACTGAGCGACTGGCTTTTGGCTATAGACTCATCCCAATAAGGCGGCGCTCCATAATAGCCTTCCATAAAATCGATAAAACACCTGACTTTGTGCGGTAGTAGCTTTCTATGGGCGTAGACGGCATATAAACCTAAGCGTTTAGGTTCAAGTTCAGGCAATACTATCACCAGCTTGCCACTGCTAACTGCTTCACTGACAATAAATGTCGGCTGTAATACCAATCCTGCACCTTCAATAGCTCCTTCTACCAACACATCACCGTTATTACTAAGAAACTCACTACCTTGCTTGAGAATCTTCGCCTTTAATAATTGGTAGACCTCTTCCTTCGCGTCCATGTTCATATAGCTATAATGTAAATAGCGATGATTCTCTAAATCTTCAGGCTTATCGAGTGTGTCATGCTTTTTCAAATATTCAGGCGACGCACACAGAACCACACGAATAGGTGCCACTTCCTTCGCAATAAGTGATGAGCTTTTCAGTTGACCTATACGCAGTGCAATATCAAACCCTTCTTCAACAATATCGACTTTACGATCAGTCAATTGTAGATCGACTGTGACCAATGGATAACGGATCTGAAAGTCAGTGACTAATTTAGCCATATGTTTTAAAGCAAAAGATACTGGCGCACTTATGCGCAACACACCTTTAGGG
The DNA here is from genome assembly GCF_002836005.1 of Psychrobacter sp. Sarcosine-3u-12. Lineage (NCBI taxonomy): Bacteria > Pseudomonadati > Pseudomonadota > Gammaproteobacteria > Moraxellales > Moraxellaceae > Psychrobacter > Psychrobacter sp. Sarcosine-3u-12. The sequence goes on along the minus strand of NZ_PJBY01000004.1, from coordinate 13,270 downwards.
TTTTGCTGCAAACCACTTAGTTGCGACTCCATATCATCCATACTCAATAAAATCTGCTGCGCATGACCAAAGTAATGACTACCAGCTTCGGTGAGGCTTACTTTACGGGTGGTACGATTCAGCAGACGATTATTTAGCTGCTCCTCCAACTTAGAGACATATTTGCTCACCAATTGAGGTGACAGTTGCAGAGTATTTGCCGCATTAGTGAAGCTGCCTTCGGTCACCACCGCTACAAAGGCACGCATCGCATCGATTCTATCCATATTTTGCCCTGTTTTTCTTTAACTATCGAAATTGAACAATAAAGCCATTATCAACGATATGTTGTTAATTAATCAATATCACCTATCTTACTCTTTTTTTATGTTGATGGTAAAGTAGGGTCATGCTTTTTAAAAGCAATCATCTGACTAGGAGTAAGTATTATGTTAATCAATGGCAATTGGACTGAAGACTGGCAACCGGTACAAGCAGAAGACGAACAAGGGCGTTTTATTCGTCAAACCTCATCGTTCCGTCATTGGATTACTGCTGATGGACAAGCAGGACCAACGGGTACTGGGGGCTTTAAAGCAGAAAAAGACCGCTATCATCTATACGTAGCGCTGATTTGCCCTTGGGCCTCACGTACCTTGATGGCACGTCAGTTAAAAGGTCTGCAAGATATAATCGATATTACCGTGGTCAATCCGCAGCTTGGCAATCAAGGCTGGCAGTTTGGTGGCTTTGACGGTGCTGACAGTGATCCTATTAATCATGCCCAATTTGCTCATCAACTTTATACCAAAGCAGACCCTCAATTTACCGGACGCGCGACTGTACCTGTGCTTTGGGACAAAAAAACCAATACTATCGTTAATAATGAGTCTGCTGATATCTTACGTATGCTAAATACCGCTTTTACAGAACTCGTGCCAAATTACGTTGACTTGTTTCCAAAAGAGCTTGCTGATGATATCGAAGCCCTAAACTTAGTTATCTATGAGAATTTAAACAACGGCGTATACAAAGCAGGATTTGCGACGACACAAGGGGCTTATGAAGAAGCTTATCAGCAAGTATTTGACACCTTAGATATGCTTGAGGCGCGCCTGAGTGATGGTCGTCATTATCTATTTGGTGAGCAGCTGACGGAAACAGATATTCGACTGTTTGTGACTTTAGTACGTTTTGATGCCGCTTATCACGGTCTATTTAAATGCAACCGTAACTTGATCAAAGATATGAGTTCTCTACATGCTTATATGCTACGAATCTTAGCGCTTGATGGCATTTCAGAGACGGTGAGTATCAAGCACATCAAAGCAGGCTATTACTCTATCAAAGCGTTAAATCCCAATGGAATCGTGCCCACAGGGCCTGAACATATTTAGCAAGATAAAGGAGTAAAGTTCATGAATAATGAATCAACCACAGTCAAGCAACCTGTATTGTTTATACCTCATGGTGCCGGGCCTTGTTTTTTTATGGATTGGCAACCAGCAGACACTTGGGATCAGATGGCTGACTTTTTAACTAATAGCTCAAATGGTTTGCCAGAGCGTCCCAAAGCTATTTTAATAGTCAGTGCCCATTGGCAAACGCGGGAGTTTAGTATTACTGCCAGCAAGCAGCCTGAGCTGATTTATGATTACTCTGGCTTCCCTGAGCATACGTATCAGCTGACTTATCCAGCAGCTGGTGCGCCAGTACTGGCTGAGCGAATTGGTCATTTGCTCATCGATGCTGGTTTAAGCAATAAGCAGGACAGTTCCAGAGGTTTTGATCATGGGGTGTTTATTCCACTGAAACTGATGTTCCCTGACGCCGATATTCCAGTAGTACAGCTATCTCTGCGTCATGATTTAGACCCAAAAGTACATCTAAGAGCGGGCCAAGCGCTTGCCTCACTACGTGATGAAGGCGTGTTGATCGTAGGCAGTGGTATGAGCTTTCATAATATGCGCGGCTATGGTGATTCGAGTTTTACCGCACCGTCAGTAATATTTGACGAGTGGCTAACGACAGCAGTTGCAGCTAATGCAGATGAGCGCTTTGCAGCGCTTGCTAATTGGCCAGAGGCACCTCATGCATTGGATTCTCATCTATTAGGTGCGGAGGAGCATTTGCTACCTTTAATGGTTGCCGTAGGGGCAGCAGGAACAGATAGAGGTAAGAAAACATATTCTCAGCAAGTCATGAAAACTCAGATTTCAGCCTTTCAGTTTGGCTAAATTTATTAATCTGATATTCATTTAATTCTTTATAAACTGATACTCACAAAGCAGCAAACATACATAGACAAAAATTATTTATAAACGGAGAAATATTATGAACATCGACCTTAATGGAAAAACAGCACTCGTCACAGGTTCAACTGCGGGTATTGGCCTCGCTATTGCAACAGGTCTTGCCAAAGCTGGCGCACAAGTCACTATCGTTGGTCGCGATCAAGCTGGCGTTGATGAGGCGATCAAACAGCTTCAACAAGCTGATGCTGTTAATGATGCCAATAATATAAAAGGCATTGTTGCTGATGCGGGGACGGCTGGTGGCTGTCAGACAATTATCAACACCTTGCCAGAAGTAGATATCTTAGTGAACAATCTAGGGATTTATGGCGCCACCCCTTTCTTTGATATTGATGACAATGCTTGGGAGGAGATGTTCCAAATTAATGTCATGAGCGGTGTCCGTCTGTCGCGGCATTATGCAAAAGCAATGAAGGAAAAAGGTTGGGGTCGTATTCAGTTTATCTCTAGTGAATCGGCATTGAATATCCCAGCTGAAATGGTGCACTACGGCGTGACTAAAGCAGCTATTCAAGGCGTATCACGTGGTCTTGCCAAAGTGTTAGCGGGCAGCGGTGTGACAGTGAATAGTATTTTGCCAGGACCGACTCGAACCGAGGGCGCAAAAGCCATGATGCAAGAACTGGCGGATGAGCGCGGCGTCTCAGCGGAGGAGATGGAAGGCGTATTCTTAGATGAGAACCGTCCATCAACGCTACTTAAGCGTTTTGCAACCCCTGAAGAAATTGCCAACATGAGTGTCTATATTGCCTCAACACAAGCGAGCGCAACCACGGGTTCAGCACTACGGGTTGAAGGTGGTATTGTAGAAAGTATTGCTTAACGAGTTTTAGACGGTAAGTTTCTATCATTAATAATAAGGGTATTTAATTATGCTAACATCTAGCGCAACGATACAAACACAAAATCCGCAGCAAATAATGAATCGACTGTGCAAGCACTGGGCACATAAGCTGCCCGTTACCCTAAGCTCAGATAAAGGTGAGATTGAGCTGCCCATGGGTGTCTGTCAGATGTATTGTACTGACTTACTGATAGTAACACTCAAAAGTGATACCGAGCAGTTGCCAAAATTACAGCAAGTTGTCAGTGATCATTTGCTACGTATGGCTGGCAAAGAGACGCTTGTTATCGAATGGGCTTAATTGAGCATCACAGCCAATACAAGAAGAAAAGGTTATGAATATTGATTCGAAAGAGCGCTATGGTCGCATTAGCAAATTTTTTCACTGGAGTATGGCAGTATTGATCTTCTGGTAGTTACTTAAGTTCACTGACCGTATCAGCGACGGCGAGCATTGGATCGGTCAGACGTTAGTGCCTTGGCATGTTTCTATTGGTGTTCTATTGCTCGTATTAGTTGTCCTGAGACTGATGTGGGTCGCTTCGCAACGCCATCAACGTCCAGTACACGAGCCAACCACTGCCAAGCTGGTTATCGCTGGTCATGGTTTGCTTTACGCGTGTATGTTACTGCTGCCGCTAGCTGGAATCATGATAATGATTGGTGGAGGCTATGGCCTAACCGCATTCGGCTTTGATATCTTTGCTGAAGGTGAAAAGGTTGCTTGGGCGGCAACGCTGGGTCAACTGCATGCACCACTGGCTTGGATGCTGACAGCACTAATCATTGTCCACACTGCTATGGCTTTGTATCATCATTACATTAAAAAGGATAACACCTTAAAGCGGATGCTGTAGTGCCTTTAAAATTACTACAGAATAACTCTATTGAGTAGCATAGTGAAGCGCCTCGAGTATATCGGAGGCTGATATTTTTCCAAAAAACCATCTTAAACTATCTAGCTCCAAATTTTACTCATTCAAGTAAAACTCAGCCATCCCGTCGAGCCTAGCCTTCACCTCTTTCCAGTTCGGCATTACTTGCGTTAATAGGCGCCAAAAGTTCTCGCTATGATTATGCTCAGCTATATGACACAGCTCATGCAATATCACGTAATCAATGCACTCCTTTGGGGCTTTTATTAAATGAGGATTTAATATTAAATTGCCTTTAATTGAGCAGCTCCCCCATTGCTTTTTCATAGTCATTAATTTTATTGAAGGACTACTATCAACCCATGAGGCCTTATGCAGCAAGGCTTCAAGCCTCTCTCTAGAGACCGACGTAAATTTATCTTTATACCATTTATCAATCAAGCTTTTCACGAGAACTGCTTGTTTTTCAGAGTCTAATTCAGAATCAATTTGAGACAATTCTACATTCAACTTACCGCGACTAAGCTTCACAGTACTGTTTATCACATCGTTAGCTTCTGCATCGGTTATCACTTTTAACACATAACGACGACCCAGATAAAACTGGGTTTCACCGCTAACATAACGCTTAGGCAATACATGGTCTTTTTGCTTAGTAAAGTCTTGCAGACTTTGCCATATCCAACGAGCACGTTTCATTATGGCGTCATGGATTATTTCTTCGCTGGCATCGACAGGTGCGGTGGCAACCACACGCTGATCAGGATGTACTTTGATGACCACTTTTCGGGGTTTGGTCTTCTTAGCAATCAGCTTATCGCTTTCAGGCTTATTTTTTACTTTTTTACGTACTACTTCATAATGAATCTTATCTTGACCATAATAAAAGTCACCATTCTCAGTCATTGCCTACTATCCTCTTGCTGCTCGTGGGCTACTTGTCTCTCTCGACAGCCCAAGTCGGGTGATCTTTAGCACGGCTTCAATGAGCTGCTGCGCTTTATCGATACCTAAGTCAGCAAACAACATTGGCAATAATCGCCTATTAATCGCATTTTCAATTTCACTGGCATTGATGGAATATTCCGCCACATTCGTTTTAACTACTTCATCAATCTCAAAGGCGTAAGCGACCAGCTTGTCATTATCTAGCTCTTTATCCACTAAAAAGTCCGCGTCAAATAAATGCTTAAACAAACCAAAATAAGCCTGAGCATGCTTATTTAATTTACCATTATCATCGATAAACGCATTCGGCACATCAGCAACAGCACGGTCTTTTACTGCTTGCTCAAAGTCAGCAAACATCATGTACTGCTTTACAGGTGCATCAAACATTGCCTTGGCATCAGCAATCGCTTGCTTAAGTAGTTTAGAGAAGTACTCTTGTGCATAAGGATCATCAGCCAAATCTTGCTCAATCATCTTAGTGACACGACCAGTGATTTTATCAGTTTGGTTGCGTGCTTCATTATCACTGAGCGCTTCGGGCTTAACATTCTTACCTAAGTTGCCGACCAAGTAAGCACCTTTTGCTTCGCGAACTTCAAGGCCTGCGATATGCTTATCAAGCAAGCTGCGAATATCTGCTTCATATTCATCATAGTCGATGGTTTCATCTGCATCTTCACGGACTTGCTTACGTAGGTTAATAAAGGCTTTTAGATCGGCTTTATAGCGATCACGTTTGTTATCAAATGGTTTATCTGCAAAGAAAGACGCCGATTGCAACGCAATTTTCATAGCGTTAGAAAATGCGGTCAAAGCCGCATAAAAGTCATCACGCTCTTTAAGCCTGGTATCGACTACTCTGCCGTCGATCTCTTGCATCTTTGGCGCCAGCACCTGCCTTAATGCTTGTCCGTCTTGCTTGTTTTTTACCGATGAGAAGATCGCCCACAGCTCACTATGTAACCTCGGTAGCTGTTTGTACTCGGTATCCATCGCGTGATACAGGCCTTTAAGGTCTTCGATATCAAAGCCACCTTGCGTACGCTCGGCTAAGTCTTGGTATTTTTCAATAGTAATATCCAGCTCTTTTAAGATGCCACGATAATCAATCAGATAACCAAAGCGTTTTTTCTCATGCAAGCGGTTCACCCGCGCAATTGCCTGAATCAGATTGTGCTGCTTTAATGGTTTATCTATATATAGCACAGTGTTCTTGGGCTCATCAAAGCCCGTCAATAGCTTATCGACGACGATCATAATGTCAGGACCATCGTCCTGACTGAAGGCTTCTATAATGGCTTTGGTATACGCTTTTTCATCTCCGCCGTACTCAGTGGCGACATTATCTTGCCACCAGTTCTGAACGATGTCTTTTGATTCGCCATCGACGGTGTCATGCCCCTCACGAGTGTCAGGCGGTGACATGGCAACCACAGAGGTCACTTTGCCAATCTTATCCAAAGCGATCTTATAGCGGATAGCTGAGGCTTTAGAATCACAAGCCAATTGACCTTTTAGGTGCTGCTGTTTAAAGTTTTGAAAGTGATCAGAGATGTCATGAGCGATCAGCTCAATACGTCCTTCAACCTGATAGATTTGACCTTTTTGGGAGAACTTACGTTTTAGGTCGGTTTTTTGATCATTGGTGAGCTTTTGGGTAATACGATCAAACCATGCATCGATGGCTTGATCGTTGGTATTCAGCTCAGGGATACGCTCTTCGTAGAGCAATGGGGTGACGGTTTTATCTTTGACCGCTTGCTGCATGGTGTAGGAGTGAATGATGCTACCAAATTTATTCTCGGTCTTATCGTCCTTTAGCAAGGGCGTACCCGTAAAGGCGATAAAGGCAGCATTTGGCAAGGCTTGCGCCATGCGAATATTATTCTCACCATTTTGGCTACGGTGACCTTCATCGACCATGACGATGATATTGGGGCTGTCGTTATAGCACTCATCATATTTAACGGCTGAACCAAACTTATTAATAATTGAGAAAATAACACGCTCATTACCCTGCCCAATCTGCTGCGCTAGACGGCGACCAGAGGTTGCCATCGCATCTGTTTTGTCGCGATCACTAAGCACACCACCAGAAGCAAAGGTTTTACTAAGCTGAGTTTCAAGATCAACACGGTCGGTGACGACAATAATTCGACACTTCGCAAGCTCCTCTAACCAAATCAAAGCTTTAGAGAAAAACACCATCGTAAAAGATTTACCACTACCTGTGGTATGCCAAATCACACCACCTTCACGACTGCCCTGCTCGTCAAAGGTGCTGATACGTTCAATCAAAGCTTTGATACCAAAGACTTGCTGATAACGGGCAACAATTTTGCCAGCTTTTTTATCAAACAAAGTAAACATGCGTGTCATCTCAAGTAGACGCTGTGGCTGCAAAAGGCTGATGATTAAGCGGTCTTGGTCGGTGACGGCTAGATCACCGCCATCAACTAATGACTGATATTCCTCTTTGATAGAGGTAGGACGATCACCAAACAAGTTATCAATCTGCTCATCACTGAGTGCTTGGTTCTTTAAACGATGAAACTCAGGCTCAGAGATCTCTTCTTCAACCCATTTTGCCCAAAACTTCTCAGGCGTACCGCAGGTAGCATACAGACCGTCATTACCATTAACCGCTAGCAATAACTGGCTATAGGCAAATAGGTTTGGAATAAACTTTGGCTTTTGATTGCGAATATGCTGGGACACCGCTTGGGCATTGGTCGATTGTCCCTCTCTACTCGAATCAGGGCGCTTGGCTTCGATGACCACTAACGGTAGACCATTCACAAAGCAAACAATATCAGGCCTACGACTGTTTGTACCCTCGCTATTGAGTACCACCAGCTCTTCGGTCACATGAAAGCTATTATTACTAATATGATTCCAGTCTATCAAAGCAATAGTTTGCGAGGTTTTTTTACCGTCGATGAACTCAGTCACCGACACGCCATACAGCATGGCGTTATAGAGCTTTTCATTGGCAAGCCGCAAGCCTAAGTTCATCGCTGGGTTGAGTTCGTGCATGATCTTATCAATGGCGCTGTCTGACAAAGGATGCGTCTGACCTTCAAACGTAAAAGTTTGCTTGGCTAAAAACGCACGCATAACGGGCAGGAGCATCACCTGATTGGTGGCTTTATTATTGGCTTTACTTACAGCCACTTTTGCGCGCATGGCATTGCATTGACTTGGCGGAATAAACTCATAACCCAGCGTGGTGAGTAAGGTTAAGGCGGGAATCTTTGAGCTGAATTCTTCGGCGAAATTGATACTGTTAGTCATCTAACCCATCCTCGTAATACATTGATAACCACAGGCACAAATGCTTCAAGTTTACCTTCTTCTAGTTGCGCTAATTCGTCTATCATTATATTTATCAGATAGTCATCCTCTATAGCATCCTCACCATATGTGAAAAGTATAGTATCGATAAATATTTTTCTTTGCTCAGTCAGAGACCTATTGTCTAAATTTAATACATCGATGGTTTTTTGAGCGTCATCGGTTAAACCCACCACTCTACCACTGAGCTTAAAATCTAAATCTGTTTCACATTCAACGTCAAAAGGCGTTAAGAGTAATGTCTGTGACCCATGCGCATCATCGCACTGATTGGCTGTTGTACAACTGGCAACGATATTGGTGTAATCAAGGCTTTTATGAGGAGCTGTCTTTCTTGCTATGACATGCTCATTCATCGTATCGTCGCTGCTGCCTGAGATTCGTTTGCAGCAGTAAGCACATAAATAAAACTGCTCTATGGTACATGCCAAACGGATATCTTGTCTTGTTTCAACCGTCAAATCACTATAGTTGCCTTGCTTATTGCGACGTTTAAAATGACTTAAACTTGCTGGCTCGAAACCTGCTTTTTTACTTATTTTTCGCAAGCTGCAGCTCCTTTTTACGAAGCAGCAATCTTGCTTTGGCAAGCTCCATATTACCGGCAGGCAGCTCACGACCTAGTGCTTGCATTAGCATCTTGGCATTATTGACATCACCGTCATGAATGGCATCTAATAAGTCATTGAGCTTATCATTAATATCAGGGTTACGGACGTCCGTGTCCATTGCCTCTAGCAATACGGTGTTAACGTCCGCACCATATAAAGGCGGCAATGCGCCAATCTCACCATCACTTAGCAGATAGACCAATATGCCTTTTTGATCACTAATGACCAAAGGCGAATGGGTGCTTAGTATGATCTGACAATTGGGGAAAGTAGCCGTAAAGCGCGGCACAAGATTACGCTGCCAACTGGGGTGCAAATGCATGTCCACTTCATCGATCAAGATAATGCCATCACCTTGTAGTGGATCGTCAAGAGCAGGATTCATCATCGCTAAACGACGGGCAATATCGCCTACCAATGCCATCAACGACTTCTCTCCTTGTGAGAGCTGCATGACATTGAGTGACCTGCCATCTTTATCGACCGCCATATGCAGGCGCGGCTTACGCTGAACGCGAATGTTACTTAGGTTAGGCATAAAAGCTGTGATAGCTTCTCTAACGGCGTTTAGTTGTTTGTCATGGTGCCTCATTTCTATTTTTTTTAAATATGCTGCCGCCTTGTTAATATTTTCAAATCTGTGCAAAATTTCTTTTTTATCTAAGCTGTCAATATCTTTCTCAAGTGTACCCACTAAACTATCTGCTCTTGAAAAAATATCTGAGCTTTGATTCAAGATGAGTTCATATCTTCTAGCCTCTTCCTCATTCTCAATATCTTCGCGCTCACGGAACCATTCAAAGAATCGCCGAAAGTCTACGCCTTGATTGAGCGCACTGTCATAGCCGTCTATCTGATCAAAATTGTGCTTGCTTCTTATCTTTAACGGAATGTCCAAGACTGAGCGTTCAACAGGGTAATAAGCGATCAGTGGCAGGCTGGCACTGTCATTATCGGTGAGCTTCTGACGGTAATTATCTACCAGCTTAGAAAGTTGACTTAGATTGCTAGACCTCTCACTTTTACGCCCTTTTCGTACTTTTACGAGCGTCCATTGGTACAATGAAAATGATATCTCACTATCTGTTTTAATATCATCAGACAAATATAATGAAATACCAGCAGCTGACGCATTGTCGATGATATTCAGCTCATCGATGGTCGTGCCATTACCTTTTTCAGTGCGCAAGCGTGCAACGAACCAGCTTAAAGAAGTTGCTAATGCGTTTAGTATGGAAGTCTTACCAGCACCGTTATTACCAATGAATACCGTGACATTCGACTGATTACTCTCAGTTGGGGCAAAGTCTATTTCAAGGTTTTCAAAGCGTCCTAGATTATTTAACGTGAGTTTTTTTATGTCCATGAGTATATCCAGTCGCTTTCTTATGTGATCGATCTATAAAGAGCCTTATACCTTGTCAGTATAGCAGTGCGCTACGGTTTGTCGCTACAATGAAGCGTGACGTCTTTTTTTGCTTTAAAAAAGGCAATAAAAAACCGCCATGATTGCTCGTTACCCAAAGGGTATGAAGCAAGGCAGCTATATTGAATAAAGCACAATACGTAGAAACAAGCGTTATTCATCTTTCTATTTGGGAAAAAATTTACTTGGATCTAATCCAATCAATTTGTGTTTTACATCAATAAATTCTATATCGGACAATGGGACATCCTTATAAGAAATGCTCTTTTCTTCATCTTTTTTTCCTGTCAATTTTGAATATCTTTCTACATCGACAGTGTCATTACTAAAGTTTATTTTAGATATAACAAAATAAAAATTGTGCTCTTTTGCTCCCATCTTTTGATATGTAACTGACATTCCAGTTTCTAATCTATCGAATAAATTTTGTTTCATATTCATCTCCATTCAAGTATTTATTAAGTTATTTATATACATTTTTATCAAAACGCTCAGTATCAATAAGCTAAGTTTAGGATCTAGCCTACATATAACACCTATTCATAAATCATGACTCATGTCTTGCCCGTCAAAAGTTGATGATGCGACGTGTATCTATACTTTCGCTCGATATCTGTAAGTATCAATACATATGCATGAAGTGAGTTTCGTACACATTATAAATTTGCGTCATAGCAAGGTAGGTAAGTTCGATATACCGAGTGCCAAGAGGCTTTGTTCTGATAAATGTTCAAGGTTGTCAAATATCCAGTTGATAAAATCTGCGCCTGCTAGCACCGTTACATCATGCAACTCTGCAAAATCGGTATTTTTAAATTCCGCCGTTGTGATGAGAACTCTATCAATGTGCGTATAGTCATCTTCATTAATCTCGTACTCTGATACTTGTCTGATACCATGTTTGCCTGTTGTACCCTCATGATGTTTTACTTGGATAAAAATGCCTTCTGTTTTATCTGAGAACTCCGATAGACGTGTGGCAATAATATCTACGTCTTGTATGCCTGACTTTTCATTTTTTGCAGGTATGCGAGCTTTGTAGCCTTTGGCTTCTAAAATCTCTTTAATCAGCTGCTCAAGACCGATACCACCAGATTGTAGATTAATGCCTTTATTATTACGTAATCTCATCAGTAGCTGCGCTTTAAATTTCTCCGTGTTTTCTTGTAGTTTCAGCTCTTGTTCGTTATTCCAAGTATATAGCTTGTCATTTTTAATAGACTCAATATGCTTATACAGCTCTTCTGAAAATTCATTTAGATCACAAATAGTCGTGCGAATTTTCAGCCGATTTTGCAATGCCGTTGATAGACTGCTTCTAGGAATAAAGTAGCCTTCCTTATGCTTTAAATAGCTAACGGCGATTCTATTTTCCCCATATTGAAGGCCTTCTGTAATTGGATAGTGGCTTTTGTGCCCTACCACTTCAGCAATAGCGATCGTGCCAGAAAAAGGAACAATCACATAGTCGCCCTGCTTAAGATTAAAATAACGCTTTATTTGGTTGGTTTGTCGTCCTCTATCGATGCCTTTGAAGCCTTTGTCAATTAAATCTTTGACTGTCTCAAATTGAGAAAAATTAACACTCGCCCAACCATAGCCAATCTGATTATTTTTAATAAGCTTAGGACTTCTGACCATCACAAAATTAACTTGAGCCATTTACCAATTTCCTTTTAGGTGAGATATAAAAACCAACCAAGTTCTATATGTATATTGATATTCAACGATCAATATACGCTTACTCTCTAATATCTGCTTAGGCATAAGCTAAGAGACCAGCGTGATGAGCAAGAATAAGTCAAGTTGATGTTAAGATTAAACATACTAGTATTGCGTAAAAAACGTGGAGCTAGTCACGACATCTTTTGTAAAGTGATGAGTTGTCATTCCAATCAGCTTTAACACGTACACTTTTATCCGGTAAATATTTATAATTTATCGTATGTATGACTGGATCAGCTTCATAATAAAAAGCGCCTGTGACATTCAATTCATTCGAAGATATAGGATCTACTTTGATAACATCGAAGCGTTGAGTGCCATTTGAAGAACCTTTGCTATCACTTAAAAATGCTGGCTCACGAATTGCTTTAGGGAGATCGCAGTCTCCCCAAGAGCCTTGGTACTTTTTAGGAACAATGCTAGATTTTTTCGAATAGACGTAAGAACCGTTAAACGCCCTTTCAGTAGACGTGCAGTTGGTCAAGCTCTTTAGTTGAATTTCATTAGATGAAAAATCAACTTCGACTGAGCAACCTAAGTTTGATTGATAGTCAAGGTAACCACTCTCTGGTACCGTGAAAACAACAGTGCTACCGTCTTGAATGGGCTTAGCTTTACTAGTAGTAATAAAGCTAGAATCGCCAATCATATTGGCAAGAAACAGCTCGTAGTGTTTAGCGCCCTCATAATCAAAACTGCTTAGATGTACTCGTTTATTGGTGCCGCTAACATAGACACCTTCCACTACAGGAGTAGCCATAGCCGTTAAAGGTAGTATGGAAAATAGCACTAAAGCTTGTTTTAACATTAAATGACGCCTTTTTAAGATTCACTTTTTTTGATAGTAGTTCAATGGTTCGTACTATGTTGAATACAGACTAATCAATGATTGCTATCATTTCAATATTTATTAACTCTTGACTACGGTTGGGTCGAATGCCTATAATTGCCATATGCTAATGCTTTTGTATAATTTATTAGCAAACGACTTCTCTAGTGGTTGGGTTTACACTTAGTGCTCTCTTACTGATTCCCATGGATCTATTATCCTTTGACCTACAAGTCAAAGTGTTGTTTTCTATACTTAGAACGTATAGATACTTAAAAAGGAGAAACGGCGATGAATAAGTTGAAAAATTACGTAAGTTGGAGCGCGGTATACTGGGAGTGCAGCTGCAAGTAAGCACTAG
>NZ_PJBY01000003.1:0-18471 GCF_002836005.1 Psychrobacter sp. Sarcosine-3u-12 | reverse complement strand
CTGTGCTCGCAGTTAGCAGTGCTTTGCCTTAACGGTTCTCAGGTCATCGTCAGCTCCTTATTCCTAGAAAAGCCCCAACATACTTTAGTATGTTGGGGCTTTTCTTTGTTTGCTATTCTTTTATTGGTTTTGCCTTACCTGTAAGAATTATCTCTAACCCTTACGGTTTTTATCAAGAGCTATAGAACAGATGACTTACGGAAAATAAAAACATTATGATGAATAGCTTCATTAATTTTCTGCACATCGAACGTTTCTTTATCTTCAGGAAGTCTTAATACTTTAGGCAAACGTGTGATAACCATTTTGTCATTGGCGATAGCATAGTGTCTATAATATTCATTAATGGTCTCATCACAGTCAAACTCTAAATAAATAATATTATCAGTATGACTTTTTGCCAATCTAACGATCGATAAGAAAAACTCATTCTTTAATTGATTCTTTGAGTGTTCAATATCTTCGAAATCATATCTTGGTTGCCATCCTACTATTAGTCTTTGCCAAAGATTTCCTTTTTCCTTGGTCTCATGATAAAGCTTTAGCTTTTGTTCTAGACGCGATATCTGTTTGAGATTGCTTTCCACATCATCGAACTCTTCTTTGATTATATCTATGATCTCTTTGGAGGCTTCAGTAAGTCCTTTTGCATTATAGTTTTTATTCTCTAACGAATCGTAGATCATATCTAATAAGTGTCTAAAGCTAATTAGTCTGGCAACCATAATCTCTACGTTATAAGAGTAAGTTGCAATAGGTAGTAATTGAAAGTTCTGAATACTATCAATCATTCTATTAAAAATTTTACTTAAGTAATAAAATAGATAGTCTCGATCGTCCTTGTCGCTGATAGCGTGTTTGATGAGGTTGTTTAGCTTATTGAGTATCAATACAGTGATTTGTTGTTCATACTCATTCATACGCTTTTGAATATGAAATTCTGTTTCTTCACCGTCTTTTTCAAGGGGGTTTTTAAGTAACGGTTCAATTTGCGTCTTACATTTATATTGTGCATCTTCAATAAACTTGATAATCGTATCTGATACGCCAGCATCCAAAGTATAGAGTCGACTCATGCAATAAGTAACGTGCTCAAGGTAGCGCTCATTATCTAAAAGGTTTTTTCTGAGAACTACATGAGTTAAATATACGTATAGTTCATTTTGCATACTGTCTTCATGCAAAAAGCGTTTGAAGGAGTAAGGATTTTGTCTAGGCTTATCAGCGATACCAATCAAATACCAATACTTTTCACTTTCGATTACAAAGAACTTTTTATGCTTAGCTTCTTCTCTGATAATACTAGGTAAGTTTTCTTGTTCTTGAAAATCAATATCAGTCGAGTCCCAAGCACGAAAGTCACGTTCTTGAATCTTTTGTTTGATAAAAACTTCTTTAAAATACGTTTTTACAACGTCAATATTAAGCTGTCTAATGCCAGGTTGTACTATCAGATTTACATTATCAATCCAAGTCGCTAAATCGTATAAAAAAGCACGCTTTATACTCTTTCGACTCTGTTGGTCTAAATGATGATCGCCTATATCAATTCGATTAATATAGTCGATCATAGCTTCTACTTTATCTGCAAGATCAATAGCATCGCAGGTTTGCGGTTGGGATTCGACCAACTTTAGCATCTGTACGCTAATCGCTTGCAACTCTTTATTGCGTACTGCGGTGTTAGATAATACACTTCTAAGGTTTTCTGGAATGATATAAGTAAAATTTGCGCTAATATTTCTCTTTGACAATATTTTTTCGTACACACTTTTACGACTAGCAGGGTCAAGCTGTGGCAAAATATTGGCAATGATTGTTTTCCAATTAGTACTTAAAGCTGGATCTATCGATTTTAATTGATAGATTTGATACTCTGAGAGCTCATATACGTGCATATCATAATTCCTTTGAACCATTTACAGTACTAATGTTTGCATAAGTGTCGTAATCTTAGCATTTATTAAATAGTCATAACACTGCCTATCATTCAAAATACTATTAAATCAGAAGGAGCCCCATGACAACTTCAAAAGTAACCTACCAAGGCGACTTGCGCACCACCGCCATCCATTTGCAATCAAACAATGAAATTATTACCGATGCACCGACTGATAATCAAGGCAAGGGTGAAGCTTTTTCACCGACTGATCTATTAGCGACAAGCTTAGCCAGCTGTATGCTAACCATCATTGGTATTAAAGCCCGTGATATGGAAATCGATATTGCAGGTACTAGTGCTGAGGTGACCAAAGTGATGACAGCTGATCCAAGGCGCGTCAGTGAAATACATGTTGCTATCTCTTTTAATCAGCAGCTCGATGAAAAAACACAAAAAATATTCTATAACACTGCGCTGACTTGTCCGGTTGCGAAAAGCATCCATCCTGATATCATTCAAAAGGTAACTATCAATTCTAAAAGCGACTAATTCTAAGAATTATTGATTTAAAGAATTACGAATTCTAAAGACTAGTAACCTCTATAAGGGTGATTGATATGGCTAGCAAAACCTTACTTATCGTCGCGCATGTGCCGTCGCCTAATACCAAAAAATTGGCACAAGCGGCTTACGATGGTGCGAACCATCCTGATATCGATATTAATGTCATATTAAAATCACCGCAAGATACCCAGCCTGAAGATGTGCTGGCTGCTGATGCGCTGTTATTGGGGACGACTGAGAACTTGGCTTATATGGCAGGACTGACCAAAGATTTTTTTGATCGTTGCTACTATCCAGTGCTAGAAGAAAAGCAGGGTATGCCGTTTGCGCTTTATATTCGCGCAGGACATGATGGTACGGGCACTAAGCTTGCTATGAAGACGATTACGACTGGTTTGCGCTGGTCATGGATTCAAGAGGCGCTGATTTTGCAAGGTGATTGGCAAGAGGAATTCACTGAGCAAGTTGAAGAATTAGCAATGACGCTGGCGGCTGGAGTAGAAGCGGGTATTTACTAGTTTCTAATTCTGAATCTAGGGGGTTTAAAAGGTTGTTATGAATAATAAAAAATTAGGCAACACCGGTATCAATAATCAAAGTAAGCTACCGTTTTCGCAAGCTTGTGAGAACAATAAGCGACCCATTCTGTCTGTTTTGCAAAAAGAGTTAGTAGGATATTCGCAAGTATTAGAAGTAGGATCAGGAACGGGTCAGCACAGCGTGTACTTTGCACTAAACCTAACTCATCTCAATTGGCAAACTAGCGATGTTGTCGCCAATCACGCTGCTATAAAAGCTTGGCATGAGGCTTACCCTGCCTCTAATTTATATAAACCTTTGGCTTTTGACTTGACTACTGACTCGCGACCTAGACGCCTTAATAATGAGTCTTCTATAAGTGCTAACGACAAGCCTTATGATGCAGTATTTACGGCCAACACTTTACATATTATTTCGTGGTCTTTGGTCGAAAGACTTTTTGAGTCAGTGGGAGAGATGTTACCTGATAGTGGTAAATTTATAGTGTATGGCCCTTTCAATGACAATGGGCTTTATACGAGTAACAGCAATCGTCAGTTTGATAAAGCACTACGACAACGTGATGCTAATAGCGGTATACGCGATAAAGAAGATGTTGTAGCGTTGGCTGAAAAAAATTGGCTGACATTGGTTAAATTTTATCCGATGCCAGCCAACAATCAGCTACTTGTTTTCAAAAAGATAGAGTCAGTTTAGTGCGTGTTGAACATTCACAAGAAAGCACTGCTGATAGCTAAAGTGGTGCAAAATAATAGCATTTATAAAAATGTCATTTAACAACTTGAGTAGCAACTCATTTGTAAGTATTCTCTAAAAAGTTTAGATAACGATTCCAAGAGCGTTCATCTGCGCGAGCATCATATCTATCTTTATTATTGAAGTCCGTAAAAGCATGCACTGCACCACTATAAGTAATCATTTCATGCGGTACTTTAGCTGCTTCTAGCGTTTTGTTAAGCGCGGCAAAATCTTCGAACGGTACGGCTTCATCGGCTGAGCCATGAAACACCAATATCTCGCCTTTAGTATTGCTATAGCTTTGACCTGTTGGCGTCTCCAAGCCACCGTGAAAAGGGACAAAGGCTTTTTGCTCAAATCCTGAACGTGCCAGCTCTAGCGCGACACCACCACCGAAGCAATAACCCATCGTCACGCCTTCGCGGACATTATTACCTTGGGCTTGTCCAGTATTTAACGCCGCCGTCAGAATACGGCGCATCTTACTGCGATTCTTATAAAGCTCAGAAGTCAGACGCTTTTTGTCTGCTAACTCAGTCGGGCGAATACCCGTGCCAAACATATCAGCAGCTAGGACATTATAGCCCTCAGTCGCCAGCATATCAGCTCGTTTTTTTTCGTAATCAGTCAACCCATCCCAATCATGAATGAGCAAAATAAAAGGCGCATTGGCCTTATCGGCTTTGGCGTAATAGCCTTCATAATTTTGATTGTCTACCGTATAAGTGATATTTTTAGTCGTAATAGCTGCTGCTGTTTGACTAACGGTCAGTGCCATTACGCCCAATGACGTGGTAAAGAGCAGAGATTGGCACAAACGCTTAGCGGGGTGAATGACGTTCGATAACATAAGTAGTCCTTTATTTATGAATGATCAGGGTAAATGCTTGGCTGAGCTCTCTTTTTATTCATAAGATGTGGCTCGCAAGCAAGCTATAGTTTGATGAAGCATATTTTAGCAAGGCATACTTTAGAGAGTACCTTATAGAACCTGCTCATGACAAGTATGGCTATCAATAATAAAATGCACCTCATTTTTACTGTCAATTCCCAGTATTATTAACCAAATATCAACAAGCTTAACTATTTATATGACGTGTAACTTTGAATTTTTCGCTAAGATAAGTCGCAAGCCTATAATTTCTTTATCTTTTTAACAATCAGCATTGCTAAAACCCAGACCATTAAACGACAGTTGAAGTCATTATTATCTCTACGGATATTAGAACTGTGTAGGTGCTTTTTTCGTTCTCATTAGAGTCCATTTCACTTATAAGCTAGGATATTTTATGAAAAAGAATATTGATCATAACGACCCCGCCAAAGATATGAACCCTGCGCGTGGTAATGGTGGCGAGACTCATCAGCGTGCTAGTGACGATGGCAAGGTGTTAACCACGCAACAAGGCGTCGCAATTTCAGACAACCAAAACTCGTTAAAAGCCGGCGCACGTGGTCCGGCCTTGTTAGAAGATTTCGTCTTACGTGAAAAAATCAATCACTTCGACCATGAGCGCATTCCAGAGCGTATCGTCCATGCTCGTGGTAGTGCGGCGCATGGTTATTTTGAGCTAACAGAGTCGTTAGAAGAATACACCACCGCTAAAATTCTGACTGAAACAGGTAAGCAGACACCTTTATTTACGCGTTTTTCTACGGTTGCCGGTAATAAAGGCTCCAAGGATACGCCACGTGATGTCCGAGGGTTTTCTGTAAAAATTTATACTGAAGAGGGTAATTGGGATATTGTCGGTAACAATATGCCGATTTTCTTTATTCAAGATGCCATTAAATTTCCAGATTTGATTCATGCGGTGAAACCAGAGCCTGATCGCGGATTCCCACAAGCAGCGTCTGCCCATGATACTTTTTGGGATTTTGTCTCGCTAAGCCCTGAAACCATGCACAACCTAATCTGGCTAATGAGTGATCGCGCGCTGCCGCGTAGCCTACGTATGATGGAAGGTTTTGGTATTCACAGTTATCGCCTACTCAATAAAGACGGCAAAAGTACCTTTGTACGTTTCCACTGGAAGCCCGTACTTGGTGTCCAATCAACGACATGGGATGAAGCGGTAAAAATCTCTGGCGCAGATCCTGATTATCATCGCCGTGATCTATATGAAGCCATCGATAATGAAGCGTATCCAGAATGGGAGTTTGGTGTTCAGCTGTTCACGGAAGAAGAAGCCAATGAGTTTCCATTCGATCATTTAGATGCGACCAAATTGATTCCGGAAGAAATGGTACCAGTAAAAATCATTGGCAAAATGGTGTTGAACCGTAATGTAGACAATTTCTTCGCAGAAACTGAGCAAGTAGCCTTTTGTCCCTCGCATTTGCCACCTGGTGTTGACTTCAGTAACGACCCATTATTACAAGGTCGCCTGTTCAGCTATCTCGACACCCAGCTATCGCGCTTAGGCTCGCCTAACTTTGCCCAGATTCCTATTAATGCGCCAAAGTGTCCGTTTGCCAACAATCAGCAAGACGGTCATATGCAGATGCAAGTGCCGAAAACTCGCACCCTTTATGAGCCACAAAGCTTAGATGCCACTCGTCCACGTGAAAGTGTCAAGCGTGGCTTTGAGTCGTTCCATGAGCAGTTAGATGACGGTGTAAAAGGCCGCGTACGCGCTGAGAGCTTCGCTGACCATTATAGTCAGCCGCGTATGTTCTATCGTAGCCAAACGCCTACAGAGCAAGCACATATCGCTTCAGCTTATGCGTTCGAGCTAGGTAAAGTAGACACCGCACACGTTCGTACTCGTATGCTAAGTCACTTGCCGCATATCGATGAAGACTTGGCCAATCGAGTTGCGAAAGCCTTGGGAATGGAATTGCCTGAACCTGCTGATGCCGCAGCCCCAGTAGTAGATATGGCGACTTCAAAACCTCTACAAACTATCGGTCGAACGCCTAAAACTTTGAATGGTCGCTTAGTCGGTATTCTAGTAGCTAAAGGGTCAAAGCATAGTGAAATTCAGAAGTTTGAAGAAGCGGTCAATAAAGAGGGCGGCATGGTAAAAATCGTTGCTCCTAACAAAGAAGTAGAGTTGGATGACGGCACACGTATCCAAGCCGACGAGCGTTTGGCTGGTGGCCCTTCAGTATTGTTTGATGCGGTAGTCAGTATCATTATGCCTGACCAAGCTAAGAAGCTAGCCATGGATAGCTCAGCATTAGATTGGTTCACCGATGCTTACGTGCATTGTAAGGCCATTGCTTATTGCGGGGCGACGGATGAGTTTATATTAAGTAAACTGCCCGTCCAAAAAGATGCTTTTGTCACGCCATTGGCTGATTTGGATATCTTTATTGATAATGCAAAATCTCGTCTGTGGGAGCGTGAACCAAAGGTACGTGACCTTGCTTAATTAAACCTGTTTTACTATACAAAGAATCCAGCCTAAGTGCTGGGTTTTTTGCTTTTATAACCCTACAATTATTATTCACTTAGAAAGATAGCCACAAGCGTTCACTGAATGTCACTGACTATTAGATAACGAAGGTTATAATAAAGAAAATTATATTAATTAAGGTCTGTTGAACATTCAAATATTAGGACTGCTGATCGCTAAAATTGCACCAAACCTTTTATTAAATCAGGCGTAAACCGACGATAATGTCGAGACCTTAGCTAGGTTTATAACGACGTTTTGGGTGGTTTTAGCCACTGCCAATGCCACATTTGAATGTTCAACAGACCCTAATAAAAGTAGTCTGATACGATCAGGCTTAGGGTTAGATAATGAGTTTATGTGAGATTGTACGTCTTGATGGTTATATACAAAGCACCTATTTAGCAGTATATCCCGATAAATTGATGTTGCTAGATGGCTGTTGCCGTGCTGACGTCTCTATGGTTCTTAGTTACATTCAAAAAACGCTGCAACGTCCTATAACAGACTTGAAGGTCGTTGTCGTGACGCATATGCATCCAGATCATGCAGGAGGTGCTAGTGCGCTCAGAAAAGCGACAGGCTGCCTTATTGTTTCCGCAGATAAACCGAAGCCGTGGTATGCAGGTATTAGTGGAAAAGCTATGTATTTAACGGATATTGCGCTGGCTCATTATGTTGCTCGTCGTACACAACGTCCTTATGCAAACCTATGGTACCCAACACATCTGCGCCCTGATATTACCGTTAAGGAGGGTGATTGTATTCCTAGCTTTGAGGAGTGGCAGGTACTGGAAACACCGGGTCATACCGATCGGGATTTGTCTTTGTTTCACCTTTCAACTAGGCAAGTATATACGGCTGACTTAATTATAAAGCTACGCCATAAGTTTGTCGCTCCTTTTCCAGTTCATTATCCAAAAGCTTATGTTCAATCTCTTCAAAAAATAAAAGACTTACGTCCTTCTAACGTTATGATGGCGCATGGCTGCGAGCTGCCTATTGACGCGGCAACTTTTGACATGCTTATCGCACAAGCTCCCAAAAAGCCTCGTACTATAACCGACACCATTAAGCATAAATTAAAAGGTGGAAAAACAAAGGTCAAGGATTACTAAAGTAGAATAGCTTCTATAGGTAGTCCTCTATAAATCAGATACGATGTCAGGCTCGCTTAGTCTACTATTTGCAGTACTCTCATTCGCTTTCCCTATATCCAAATTATATCGATATAGTCAGTGAAAGTAATATCGTCGCGTTTTTAGGATATTTCAGTTATATACACTATTCTTTATTAAAACCAAATTTAAGACAAAAAAAGCCCAGCCATTATAAATAATGGCTGGGCTTTTAGAATATGGTGGGCCGACCGCGACTCGAACGCGGGACCAATTGATTAAAAGTCAACTGCTCTACCAACTGAGCTATCGGCCCTGAGAAGCGTTAAAAAATTGCATGACAATTTTAGCTTCGCAAGATAAATTTCCTTAAAGGGAAATTTATTAAAACTAGACATCAAAAACAATGTCTTTAAACTTATAACGCTACTACCGAATAGGGTAGCATACATGATAAGAATCATACTAAAGATGGTGGGCCGACCGCGACTCGAACGCGGGACCAATTGATTAAAAGTCAACTGCTCTACCAACTGAGCTATCGGCCCTGAGCGAGGATAACACGAAACACTGCTTCGTCTGAGCGCAAGAGAATTTACATTTTCGTAAGTTCTAAAAACTCAGTATCCAAACTAGGTTTGCATTTACTGCAAGATAAATTCCCTTAAAGGGATATTTATTAAAACTAGACATTAAAAATATCTATAAGCTTAACTTCTTTATCTATTCTTGAATCAATATCAAAAGAGACAATAAGCTCGTTTACTCGTTTAGATTATTTGTATCTCTAAACGTGAGAGCACATTATATATATTATTAAGACAATTACAACCCCGTAGAACAAAAAAAGTGTAATTGAGGCAAAACAATGGGTATTTTTATTATATTCACGAGTAAATGCAATTTTAGAAGGGCAATTTTAGAAGGTCAGTTAGCTAAGATAACTGACTGAATAAATACAGTTAGTCCCAAATAAGATGAGTACAAGTATTATAGCGTGCTACTGGTATAAATTTTCTTTGCTTGCTGTGCCTGCGCAGTTTCGATGCTATGAAAAATCCATCCCAGTAGCACTGTGTTTATTCTATAGTGGAACGACTATAAGGTAGCGTCTGATTTAATCGTTCGTTCACTATTTAGCAATTATCTATCCGTTTAATCTCTAGACAGCGCTTCTACAGGATCCAGTCTGGCCGCATTGCGTGCAGGCAAGAAACCGAAGATAACACCAATCAGCGTCGAGCACAAAAAGGCGGCAATGATAGAGGTGGATGAATAAATGACTTTAAAGCTATCGCCACCAACGCGGTTAATGACCTCACCAATCGCAAATGCCAGCCCAATACCAAGTAGTCCGCCTAGAATACAGACCAGTACGGCCTCGATTAAAAACTGCTGCATAATGTCGTTTTGACGAGCACCGACCGCCATACGTACCCCAATCTCATTGGTGCGTTCAGTGACCGACACCAGCATGATATTCATCACCCCGATACCACCAACAACTAGTGAAATAATAGCGATTGATGAAATCAGTAAGGTCATGGCAGTGGTGGTCGATTCGATGGTTTGGCGAATCGAGTCTGAGTTGCGTATGCGAAAGTCATCGGTACCATGGCGACTTTCCATCAGTTCGGAAATGGCTGATTCTGCAGCGGCCGATGAGATATTATCATCAATGAGGGCGACAAAATTTTCAATATAGGCACTACCGATAAGTCGCGACATCATCGTGGTATAGGGCATATATAGCGTAGGCGTATCGACAGAACCTCTGCCGAAGCCGCTAGAGTTGGGGGCTAAGACGCCAATGACTCGCCCTGGTACGCTACCTATCAGCATGACTTCACCGATGGGGTTGGGGTTGTCCGGAAAAAAGGTATTTTTGGCGTTGTTGTCGATGATAATGTCTTGAGTACGGCGTAAGATGCTGTCCTCATCAAAACCTTGACCCTGAACCAGTGTTTCGCCACTGACATCAAGATAGTCTTTACCCACACCACTAACGCTAGCCGCCTCCTGGACGCTGCGATAACGCACATTAATATTGGTATCGAGCTGCGGGCTCACACTAACGACATAGGGCTGATCAGCGACCGCTTGGGCGTCTTCTGGCGTTAAATTGTCATCATTGTATTGCCGTCTGGGATCGCCATAAGGATAGCCGTCAGAGACGGTAATAGTATTGGTGCCAAGAGAGCTAATATTGGAGAGGATCTGCGCCTGTGAGCCTTTACCGAGACCGACGACTGATACGACTGAGGCGATACCAATAATAATGCCTAGCATCGTCAGTAAGGTGCGCATTTTATGAGCACGCATGGCCAGTAATGACATCTTAAACGCTTCAAATATACGGTCGATAAAGCTGCTAAAGGTACTCTTTCGATGTTTGTCTAAAATAGGCTCAGGTTTTACCTCTGTTCGCTGGTAGCGCTCATTTTCGTAGTCAGCAATCACATAACCGTCTTTGAGCTCAATTACCCGCTCGGCTTGTGCCGCAAGGTTGGGATCATGCGTGACCATGATAATAGTATGACCTTGGGCATTTAACTCATACAATATCTGCATCACATCGTCGCCAGACTTACTATCGAGTGCCCCAGTTGGCTCATCCGCTAAAATAATGTCGCCGCCATTCATCAGTGCCCGAGCGATAGAAACACGCTGCTGTTGGCCGCCTGACAGCTGATTGGGACGGTTATTGACCTTGTCTGCCAATCCCAAGTCCGTTAGCAGTTTTTCAGCTCGCTCGTTACGGGCTTGCCCATCCATCCCTGCATATACTGCAGGCACCGAGACGTTATCGCGCGCGCTGATATCGCCGAGTAAATGATAACGTTGAAAAATAAAGCCAAAGTGCTCGCGGCGCAGTTTGGCCAACTCATCGGCTTCTAGGCGGTCAACGGGTTTGCCAAATATTTTGTATTCGCCAGCACTGGCTTGATCCAAGCAGCCTAAGATGTTCATCAGGGTCGACTTACCCGAACCCGATTGACCAATGATGGCCACCATCTCACCTTGATTGATAGTCAGATCGATATCATGAAGCACACGAATGGTTTGTTCACCCGCTTTAAACTCTTTTATCAGCCCTTTGACCTGCATCAATGGGACGTCTGCTGCGATATTAGGGTTGGGGTTGCCACTATTCATCTAGAATGCTACCTATATCAATACTGCTAATATGAATCAATTTCAAAAACTTATCTGCTGGGCGATGTTTGCTGAGCGATGTATCTGTGCAGATGGTACGCCAATTTTAGTGCTAGGCATTAAAACGGACGTCCGCCTCGGGCATTTGCTTTTGCGGGACCTTCTTCGCTTAAGATGACTTCATCGCCTTTATTAAGACCACTCAAAATCTGAACATTCACGCGGTTGTTAATACCAGTCTTCACTATTTGCTCGACGACTTGACCATCCGCTTTTAGCACGCGAACCTTGGATGTTTTTACGTTCGGATCCTCATTTCTGCTTTTGGTATTTTTAGTATCGCCAGCAGGTTGCAGGGCCGCAGAGGGGATAAGTAGCGTATTTTTTGCTTGATCAATAACGATATAAACCTGCGCGGTCATGTCGATACGGAAACGGCGATCGGTATTGGGCACTTCAATATAACCGACATAATAAATAGCCGCGTCCGTTGAGCTGGTGTCACTGATACTCTCAGGGGCGGGTTCAATCGCCTTGAGGACAGAGTCAAATTTTTGATCAGGATTACCAATGATATTAAAGTAGACGGGCAAACCCGCTTGGACATTAATAACGTCCGCTTCAGAGATTTGCGCGTTAATACGAACCGTGGATAAATCTGCCAAAGTCACAATTGTTGGTGCCGTTTGATTGGCATTAACAGTCGTACCTTGCTCGGTAGTGACCGATACCACAGTACCTGCCATTGGGGCACGGATAGTGGTATAGCTCAGATCTTCTTGGGCAGTACTGACGTTGGTTTGCGATTTGCGTAGTGCCGCTTGCTGGCTGTTAATATTGGCCTCTGTGGTCGCAATGGCAGCTTTTGCCGTTTCAATCGCAGCACGGGCATTGGCTACGGCCGCTTTTGCTGTCTCAACACTGGTAGCTTGCGTATCGTACTCTTGCTGTGAAATGGCATCGATAGCCACTAAAGACTGTAAACGCATAAAATCGGATTGCGCTTGTTTTAATTCCGACTGACGGCTGGCAAGATCTGCATAGGCACTTTTTAACGCCGCCTGCCGACTCAAAGATTCTGCCCGCGCACTTTGTAAGGCTGCTTCACTTTGCTCAAGGCTGGCTTGTTCATTACTCAGGTTGTTTTTTTGCGTTACTTGATCAATCTGCGCAATCAAATCGCCTTTTTTTACCTCGTCACCGACTTCAACGAATAGGCGAGTGACTTCACCAGATACCTGTGCCCCTACATCAACGGTATTAAGCGCTTTGACCTTACCAGAGGCCATGACATTATTTTCAATATCGCCCATTTCAGCGATGGCTGTTAAATAGTTGGGGGTGGTTTCTTTCGGTTTAAAAAAGCTATAGGCCAAAGCTCCCAATGCGATGATAATTAAGGCAATAACACCCCATTTGATAGCAGACTTTTTGCTTATTTTGCGCATGACAACAATCCAATTACAATTAAATCAAGTGTAGCTATAGTAGAGACTTCATGGTCAAAATGGAATGGGAATTAGTTTAAGAAAGGTTAAGGTAGTTTTTGAACATGGTGGGAATAGAGAAAAAATAGGAGGGGAATTGCAAAAGTAGATATATCTGAAAACTATAGAGGGCATCAGAGGGTATCGAAGATTTGTGAGAAGTCATTACTGACGCTGTTTTTGACAGGGAATGGCTGCATCACATCAATAACAATAGTGACTGAAATTTATCGTGCAGCAAACAAGCGCTTACCTGTTAATTCAAGCGCGGCCTGCAATAACAACTCCCACGCTGGCTGACGAATGAGACCTTTAATCGCTTGGTCACAACGATATAGCAGGGCAGGCCATTCAGCCGTTTGCGCTGGGCGGCGGCACGCTTGTTGATATAGACCTTGTTTGCTACGCCAAATACCCAATGCTTGCGGATCTTGCCCATCCATTAATTGTATAATTTGGCGCATGTCTTTGCTGATTGCCCACAGTACCAAGGTCGTCGGCTCATCAGTGGCTTTCAGCTGAAAAATGATTTTCGCCACTTGTGCGCTATTGCCTGCCAGCATTGCATCAGATAAATCAAAGACGCTGAATTGAGCGTCGCTGACCAAGGCGGCCTGAAGATCTTTGATGTCTAATGCTACGTTTGGCGCGGTCGTTGTAGACTGATTATTGCCTTCGTGAGTTGCGTCATGACTACTAGCATCCAACTGCGGTGCAAATAGATAAGACAGCCGCCACAAGGTTTGATAAGCACTTAGCAGGTGATGCTCGGTGTGCGACATGAGCAGTTGCCACGCTTCTTGTGACAGCCTGAGTCCAAATTGCTGGGCTTGAATCTGCAACAGCTGCTGACGTTGCTGTTCGTTGTATAAATTGCAGTCAATGATGTGACCGTATTGCGCAAATGGCGCAAACCACTTGCTGCTTTGCGCGCGTTTGTCTTGCTTGGGCGTTAACCATAATAAGCTATGACTGTGCGCCCCTGTTTGTGCCTCGACAGCAAAGCGCTCAAGCTCAGCGATAACGGCTTTATCCGGTTTATGATTACCGGTTACGATCAAGGCGCTGGCATCATCAAATAAAGACTGGCTACCAAGCTCTGAGAGTACTTCTTGCCAGCTCTTAACCGACACCAGCTCTATACGTTTAATCGCGTAATTCTGCGCACGCCAATGCGGACGCAAGGCATCGATCAGCCACTGACTCAATAACGTCTCATCTCCATGTGCCAGCCACAAACCAGCTACGGCCACGGATGACTGTAGTAGTTTGGGATAGGCTTGTATAAAAGACTCTTGCATAGACTAATGAGGA
Source organism: Psychrobacter sp. Sarcosine-3u-12 (assembly GCF_002836005.1). Lineage (NCBI taxonomy): Bacteria > Pseudomonadati > Pseudomonadota > Gammaproteobacteria > Moraxellales > Moraxellaceae > Psychrobacter > Psychrobacter sp. Sarcosine-3u-12. The sequence goes on along the minus strand of NZ_PJBY01000003.1, from coordinate 4,271 downwards.
CACAGGTTTATGAGAATGGATGGACAGAATACCTTACGCTAACCATTAAGGGGTTGGTGTGCTTGGAACGATAACAGCCGTAGACGCTGAGCCTGTTTGTGCCGTTTTATTGGCATTGGCAGGGGTGACTCTAGGCAATGCAATGGCAACATATTGATCAGTGATACGGCGTGCCAAACTGTCATAGAGCCAGTCACGAATTTGATCGCCTTGTTGGTCATCGGTACTGACCGATGCCTCATTATACTGGTAACTGCGCTCGACTTGGATAGGGTTGGTTAGTGTCACCACTTTGCCATTTTGTAGGGTTTGGTAGCTGACATCTGCTGACAATACTAAGCGGATTTCTGTTAAAACACCGACCAATTCATAACGCTTAAAGCGCATATTTTTGACGCTAATCGCAGCAATGGGTTCCGCCGTCGCGTTTTTATTGTTATTGGTAATATCGACCAAGGTCATATTATCGATTACATCGACGCCCAAGGCTTCTAGGCGTCGTGACAACGGTAACTTTAGTGGAAAGGAGGTGCGATTGTCTTCGATGATGATGGCTGTTTTGGCCACATCAAATAGCATCGGTGTGCCATAACCTCTTAGCTGAAAGCCGCAGCCACTAAGAGCCGCTGTGGCTCCCAGTACAGAAAGCAGTGGCAAGCTTGCGAGTAATGCTGTCGCTAGCTTCTGTGCATTAGACTTTTTTGCCATATTGCATTGTCCACTTGGCTTGCTTGATTTCGTTTGAGATGACTGCACAGCTCGCTGCTTACAAGACATAATCGCTATCCTTATGTTGATAAAAAGGCTTAAAACACTACGTTTAAAAAAGTTTAGCCTGCCACCACGATATTGACCAGTTTATTCGGCACGACGATTTCTTTTTTGATGTCACCCGTTAGGAATTTCGCCACGCTTTCTATCGCACGCGCTTGCGCCTTTAGCTGTTCAGGGTCGCTGTTCGGCGCGACATCCATCTTACCGCGCATTTTGCCGTTGACCTGTACCACCATCGTGATCATGTCTTGTACTAAGGCACTTTCATCGACGGCTGGGTAGCTCAGGGTAAGGGTATCCAGCCCTAACTGCTCAAGTAAGTGCTCGCCCGCGTGTGGCGCGTAGACTGATAGCATAATAAGCAGATCAATCAACGCTTCATGCTGCACTTGTAGGTCTTGCTCACTATTTGCTTTAAAGCCAGTCAGCTCGTTGGCAAGCTCCATCAAACTTGATACAGGCGTGTTTAGCGCCAGACGATCACCCAAGTCACTATCGATCTTGGCAATGGTCTCATGAGTTTTACGGCGTAAATTTTTCGCTTCTTTGCTTAAGCCATCAGTTTTCAAGGCGACATTATTGAGTGTCTCAAGGCTTAGGTTTGCTTCAGTAAGCGCTTGCATATGCTCAGTAGCAATACGCCATACTTTTTTAACAAAATTATAAGGGCCTTTTAGCGCGTCATCCGACCATTCTAGCGTCTGATCGGCAGGCGCGGTAAATAGGGTATAGAGACGAACGGTATCAGCGCCGTATTTATCAATAGTGATTTGTGGATCGACACCGTTGTTTTTGGACTTAGACATTTTTTCGATTTTGCCAATCGTGACTGGCTGTCCATCAGCTTTTAAAATCGCTTTAATCGGTTGACCACGCTCGTTGTAGTCGATATCGATGTCTTCTGCGAAGTAATACGTCGTGCTGCCATCGGCATTAAGACGGTAAAAAGTACCGGCAAGCACCATACCTTGGGTCATAAGATTGGCAAATGGTTCATCGCCTGACACCAGTGACTCATCGCGCATAAGCTTATGGAAGAAGCGTGCATAAAGCAGATGCATGACGGCGTGCTCTACACCGCCAACATATTGATCGACAGGTAGCCATTTATTGGCGGCAGACTTGTTGACCATGTTCTGTGCATCATTCGGACTGGCAAAACGCGCATAGTACCAGCTTGACTCTACAAAGGTATCAAAGGTGTCAGTCTCACGTTCAGCAGGGTTGCCACATTTCGGGCAAGTGGTATTCACAAACTCTGGAATGTTTTTGAGTGGATTACCGCGACCATCAGGAACGACGTCAGTCGGCAAGACAACGGGCAAATCTTGCTCTTCAACAGGTACGGTACCGCAATGCTCACAGTTGACCATTGGAATAGGGCAGCCCCAATAACGCTGGCGAGAAACACCCCAATCACGGAGACGGTATTGGATTTTTTTCTTAGCCAGTTCTTGTGGCTCAAGTTTGGCTAACATAGCCTCAAACGCTTGCTCAAAGTCTAAGCCATCAAATTCACCTGAATTGACCAAAATATTGCGCTCAGTATAGGCAAGATTAATCTCAGCATCGTTCGCCTTTGCGTCTGCTTCTAACTCATCAAAATACCCAGCAGGGATATCGATAACTTGTTTAATTGGTAGCTTGTACTTAACGGCAAATTCATAATCGCGCTCGTCATGTGCCGGTACTGCCATAACTGCGCCAGAGCCGTAGCTCATGAGCACATAGTTGGCGACCCATACGGGTACTTCTTCGCCGGTCAGTGGATGCGTCACGGTAAGACCGGTATCCATACCGATTTTTTCAGCTTTGGCTAGATCGGCTTCTGCCACTGAGCCTTTTTTACACAGCGCATTAAACTGGGCAATCGCCTCATCATGCTCAGCGGCATATTGTGCCAATGGATGCTCTGCGGCAACCGCCACATAAGTGACGCCCATCAAGGTGTCAGGACGCGTCGTGAATACATCTAGGGTATTGGTTTCGCCAGCAAGCTCATAAGGGAAATGCACTTCCATACCGGCACTACGACCAATCCAATTGCGCTGCATGGTCAGTACTTCAGATGGCCAGTGACCTTCTAGTTGGTCTAAATCGTCAAGCAGCTCATCGGCATAATCGGTGATGTTAAAGTAATACATCGGAATGTCGCGCTTTTCGACCGCCGCGCCACTACGCCAACCTTTACCGTCAATGACTTGCTCATTGGCTAAAACCGTATTATCAATCGGATCCCAGTTCACGGTGGCAAGCTTTTTATAAACCAAGCCTTTTTTGTATAACTGTAAAAACAACCATTGCTCCCACTGATAATATTCGGGGCTACAAGTGGCAAATTCACGTGACCAATCAATAGATAAACCTAGCAATTTTAGCTGCGCGCGCATGCTGTCAATATTAGCAAACGTCCATTTAGCAGGTGGCGTCTGATTGGCAATCGCAGCGTTTTCAGCGGGCAGGCCAAAGCCGTCCCAGCCCATTGGCTGCATGACTTCATAGCCCTTAAGGCGATAGTAACGGCTCAGCACATCTGAGATAGTATAGTTGCGCACGTGACCCATGTGCAGCTTGCCGCTTGGGTAAGGGAACATCGACAGCATATAACGACTTGGCTTGTCGCTTGGCTCATTGCTGACTTCAAAGCGCTTATCCGTTGCCCATTTGGCTTGTTGTGCGGCTTCAATAGCTTGTGGGTTATAACAATTATTTTCTGATTGGTCAGATGTCACAGTATTGCTCATAGTCGGCTCTAGATTGAATATTTTGATAAGAAATTAGATACGCTAGAATAGCGCAAATCGGCAAAAAATGCGATGGGGCAACGTAATAATAGAGCAGTATTAAGAAGTATATAACAACTTATGAATCCACAGTAAGGCTCGGCATGCAAAAACTAAAGAAAGGTCAGGTACTAAAGTATCCTATTGATTTGTATTTATCGAACAAACACATGCTGTCGATTTTGGCTTTAGGTTTGTTAATTTTTCCGCTGTATTATTATGGGCTACCCATCGCAAAAGATGAAGGTTGGTTTTTCATTATAGTGATGTGGTTATCAATAATTTTGATAGCTGTTGCGGTATTCACGGTATTATTTGCCTTTATTACTGGTAAGCCCGTTTTTCAAATTACAGATAAAGGGATAACGATTTTACAAGTCTTGCGCCGACCACAACAGAGATATTTGTTGTGGCAGGATATTGAGTGTATAGGTATCGATTGTCGAGTCATCAAGCGCCACGAAATTTGGCTATTAATGATTCAACCTAAACAAGGCAAAATTATACAATACCCCATAAGGTCTATGAGATATAAAGATGCCATCTTGAATGAAGTGGAAGTGGTGCATTTAGTGCAACTTGCCTCTGAAGGCCGTTCCGCTATACATTATGAGCCTATAGAAATGGAAAGAATTAAACTGATCACTCCAAGAGTGCAGTGGTTATTGTTAGCCTTGATTTTTCTTTGTATAGTTTTCTATCTATTTTTTATGA
>NZ_PJBY01000002.1:0-19509 GCF_002836005.1 Psychrobacter sp. Sarcosine-3u-12 | reverse complement strand
TTTGAATAAAGCAGAATTGATTGGCTTTTAGTTCTTTGCGCCAATTGGATAAGGACTTTTGCGAAATAAGATAACTGTGATAATCCAGATAATTGATGCTTTTGACTTGAGCAAAGATGCCAAAAATAGGCTGACCGTTTTGGATCAATTGATCAAGTATCATTGGTTTTGAGCTGGCTGATGAGTCTTGTTGGTTTTGGTCGTTGCGACTTTGATTCATGATTGAGGCATCCTAGCCATGGTTCATTGAGAGACTACCTGTCCTTGGTAGCTGACGGTGGTACCTATAATCCTTCTTTTTGCCTGTCCTGATGCTGCCCAAACTGTTTCTCTAATGGCTTTAATCTCTATCATCGTCAATCCATCTGCCAGCTCCTCAGTCACATTTTCTATGGCAAAAGCACTGATGCCAAATGGATGTTTGGGAAATTTAAGCAGTAGATCAGTCATCGCTTGTACCGCTTTAAAAAAATCAGCAATCACCAGTCGGCGATTGCTGAAATCCGCATGGACTTCATAGCGTTTGCTACTGCCATCTTTATAGTAGCAAACGGCACTCGCTTGATTGTTAGAGAGCTCAATCACGTATATCGGCGGGCGGAATAATTTTAAGAGCCTGTATTGCTTTGGAGTATCATCTAAATGACGTTGATAAATCAATAAGCTCATACTATTCCCCGTTTAAAATTCAAGCCTTTCAAACTTTATATGCTTAGGCTATTTTGCTATTAATAAAAGCCATTAGCACTATTAAGAGCCATTAGAAAACCATTAAAAAATACGCTTATCATCGACAGGCTTTGCAAACTTACTAATATTGGCTTCGATATTTTTAGCAATGTTTAGATAGTACGGCGCAAACTCATCATCTGCCAAAACACTTGGTTCACCTTTATCTACTTGTGCACGAATACCACTGGCAAGCGGCAGTTGTCCCAATAGCGGCACATGGTATTGCTCAGCGATTTTTTCACCACCACCTGTACCAAAGATGGCTTCGGTATGATTACAATTACTACAGGTATGCAGCGCCATGTTTTCAACCACACCAAGTACCGGAATATTAGTCTTGTTAAACATCTCAATGCCTTTTTGCGCATCAAGTAAGGCGATATGCTGCGGCGTCGTGACAATCACCGCACCAGTCACGGGGATACGCTGGGCTAGCGTGAGCTGAATATCACCGGTACCCGGTGGCATATCAATGACCAAGTAATCTAACTGCGGCCAATTGGTTTGATTATAGAGCTGCATCAACGCCCCAGTAGCCTTTGGTCCACGCCACGCGACAGGCGTATTGTCACCATCGAGTAAGCTACCAATCGATAACATCGCCATGCCATGCGCATTGATAGGAATAAACTGCTCATTTTCTAGCTCAGGTCTGACATTATCTACGCCCAGCATGGTTGGCATACTAGGACCATAAATATCAGCATCGAGCACGCCAACACGGTTGCCTAGCTTTTGTAATGCCAAAGCGATATTCACGGTAGTCGTTGATTTACCAACACCACCTTTACCCGACGCCACCACGATAATATGGCGAATACGCGGATGCGCTGTCAATGATGCTTGTGTCGGCGCGGCTTTGGTAATCGGCGGTTCGGCAGCAGTATCAGTTTTAGTGCCACTATCAGGCTTTGATGCTGACTGATTCTGGGCGTCCATTGCATTGGTGGTCTTGGGCATGGCCTTCGGTAAGCTTGACCCTGTCCCTTTCGCTGGTGCTGGCAGACGGACGTTCATATGGATCGCTTTGATACCGTGCGGATAGAGCAGCTTTCCAAGCTCTTGTTGAATGGCTTCAGGATTACTATTTACAGGTAGACGCAAATCTAAAGTGAGCTGATCGCCGTCGCGCTCAAGACCCGTGACCATAGTGGCAATGCTGATAGTGCCTACTTCATAGCCGAGCAGTACCTTGTCCACGGCACTATCGCGTTCTGCTTTTTGCTGCGGGGTTTCATTGTGAGTGGTTTTTTTCTTCATAAAGTTAAACATAGCTACCGTTACTGCCTATACAAGTGGGTGGGTATGGTCAAACAACTCAGTGAATACTGTAGCGCATAGGATAAATATTATAGCCCATAAGCTTTTTGGCCAAACCTTTTATCGTGACAGTGTAGCTGAATTACAAGTATAAAAAAACCACAACGCCAGTAAGACCGAGCTTGGTATCAGGTGTTACTATTTGCGCTACTGCGACCGTTTGTCGTGCGCTATCCTATAGACAAAAACTGTGAAGCAATAAACAGATAAATCAGCACGCCAGAAGCATCACACACTGAGGTAATCAGCGGTGCACTGGCAGTGGCAGGGTCAAGTCCTATTTTGTTCAATACAAAAGGCAAGCTCATGCCAATCACGCAGCCAATCATGACTACGGACATCATACTAAGCGCGAGCACCAGTGACACAATAGCATCGCCGCGCACATAACCGATGATAGAGATAGCAACGGCCATCGTCGCACCCAGCATCAGGGCGACGATGGCTTCTCGTCCTAATAGCGAGAGCCAATCACGCATGACGACATCGCCCGTCGCTAGCGCACGCACCATCAACGTAGCAGACTGAGAGCCGGCGTTACCGCCACTATCTACCAGTAGTGGTAAGAAAAATACCAGCACTAGATTGGCTGCTATCACCTCCTCAAAGTTAGCAATGCTAAAGCCAGAGAGCAAGTTTCCAAATACCAAAAACACTAGCCAGAATACGCGCTTACGATACAGCACTTTAATGCTGACATCTTTAAGCCTGCCAACCATCGTCGTGACACCACCCGACTTGTGAAAGTCATCAGTAGCCTCATCGCTGGCAACGTCCATGGCATCATCATGGGTCACGATACCGACCAAAGCGCCATGGTCATCAGTAATTGGCAGGGCAATCAAGTCATAACGAGCCACAACTTTGGCGACATCTTCTTGATCGTCATTGACATTGCAAGAGACCACAGTGCTCAGCATAATGTCATTAATTAATTGTTCAGGAGCGGCTAGTATTAATGCTCGTAATGACACTACCCCTGACAACTTACGCTCATCATCAATTACATAAGTATGATAAATGGTCTCGGCATCAGGTGCTTCTAATCGTAGCGCCGCTAATGCTTCAGTGACGGTCATATGCGCCGCTAACGTTGAATAGTCAGATGTCATCAGTGCACCAGCAGTACGTTCTTCATAGGCAGAAAGCCTGCGAATATCTTCACGCTGCGCCTGTGCTAATGCTGGCAATAAGGCATCACGCTGATCCTGATTTAGATGTTTGTATAAATCAGTGCGTTCATCTGCGGGCATCTCGCCCACTAGTATTACCATACTTTCGCGAGGAAACTCATACGCCATAGCGACTTGAATATTAGGCTCTAAATAAGCAAATACCGTAGAACGATTGGGCAAACGTTCTAGCAGCTGCCAAGCAAGTTTAGATGCCATGAGCGTAAGCACATCCGCGATATCAATGGGGCGCAACTCTTGCACTTGATTAATCGCTTGCTCGAATTGCTGCTGCTCGATGGCACGGCTTAGTTTGGTTGCAAAAGTCTCTGCAAGGTCTTTATTATTCATCATGTTACTCCGTGCAACCCAAAACGGTGCAGCAAATACTCACAAAAAAGAGCCAATCTAATTGGCTCCAATTAATATAAACAAGATGCTAAGGCAATGGGCTTTTATTAGCAAGCCAATGATTCTTAAACCAATCAAAGCGCCCGCACAAACCTATTAATCCGTCATTCAGCTAAGGCGTGTCCTCATTTTAAAAATGCTCATAAAAATGAGATAAATTGCAGTCAAGTGAGGAAAATAGCGGAAATAATATCAGGATATTAATCAGCTATTTGACGATGTTTGGCAAAATTTAGCCACTTTTAGCCCGTTTAGATACAATCGCTGGAATTGAGGACACGTCCTAGTTCATAAACCAACCATGACTGGCAACGATAGATTGACCAGTGAATACATCGCTTGGGAAGGCTGCCAAAAATAGCGCTAACTGCGCAATATCATCAACCGTCGTAAACTCTTTGTCGACGGTATTGACCAACATGATGTCATTCACCACTGACTCTTCGCTGATGCCTTTTTCAGCTGCTTGCTGCGGGATTTGTTTTTCGACCAACGGTGTTTTGACAAAGCCAGGGCAAATCACATGCGAGCGTACGTTGTGCTCAGCGCCTTCTTTTGCTAGCACACGACACAGCCCCAATAGACCATGCTTGGCAGTGACGTAAGGCGCTTTGTATAGTGAAGCTTCGTGCGAGTGTACCGAGCCCATATAGATGACCGTACCGCCTTTATCGTCTTTATACATATGCTGTATGGCCGCTTTGGTGGTTAAAAACGCCCCATCTAAATGGATAGCGAGCATTTTTTTCCAATCATCAAATGCCATCTTATTAATCGGGTCAATAATCTGAATGCCGGCGTTGGAGACAAGAATATCAATACCACCGAAGCGCTCGACCAATCGCTGTACACCATCATTTACTGCAGCTTCTGATGTGACATCCATTTCAATAGCAAGTGCCCGACCGCCAGCTGCTTCGATAGCATCGACTGTGTGTTGTGCTGATTCAAGATTGATATCAGCAATACCAACTGCAGCGCCAGCCTTCGCGTAGGTTTCAGCGATGTCACGTCCGATACCACTTGCAGCGCCTGTGACTAAGGCCACTTTACCGGTCAAATCTTGTTGTAATTGGGTCGCCATATTTTATAGTCCATTAATAAATAGGTTGTTTGGATGTCTGTGCTAGACATATTGATGCAACAAGCTTATTGCGCAATACGCACTGGCGTTTTCTCTTGTAGCTCATCAAAGCTGACACCTTCTGCCAGCTCAACCAACTTCAAACCATTTTCAGTCACGTCTAATACAGCAAGCTCGGTGATAATACGGTCGACCACGCCTTTACCTGTCAGTGGCAGCTCACAATTGGCAAGTATTTTTGGCTCGCCATGCTTATTGACTTGCTCCATCAGCACAATAACCCGCTGCACACCGGCCACCAAATCCATCGCACCGCCCATGCCTTTGACCATTTTTTTGGGAATCATCCAGTTGGCCAAATCCCCTTTTTCTGACACTTCCATCGCGCCTAATATTGCCAGATTGATATGACCGCCACGAATCATCGCAAACGACTCTGAGCTGCCAAAGTAACTGGCACCCGGTTCTGCGGTTACCGTTTGCTTGCCCGCGTTAATCAAATCTGCATCGACATTCTCCGCCGTTGGAAACTCGCCAATACCTAATAGGCCGTTTTCAGACTGTAGCCAAACATCCACATCATCAGGAATATAGTTAGCCACTAGCGTCGGTAGTCCAATGCCCAAGTTTACATAATAGCCGTCTTCTAGCTCTTTTGCGGCACGCTGTGCCATCTGCTCTCTTGTCCATGCCATGGTGATTTCCTTATTTTCATAACCACTCCAAGAAATATGATTAGCGGCATCAAACTCGCTTAGTCTACAAAATGTAGCACTTAGGGTTATCTTACTTGCTGCTCAATTTTTAGAAGTGGTATTACAATATTCTATTATTAACGTCATCTTTAAAAGGTTTGGATAAAACCACTCACTAAGCACTCTCAACGGCTTTAGTGGTGGTTTTTTCGATACGTTTTTCAGGGTTACTATTTAAGACGATACGCTGCACAAAAATACCAGGCAGGTGTACTTCATCAGGGTCAAAGGTACCCGTCTCTACGATTTCTTCAACTTCGACGATGGTGATTTTGCCTGCCATCGCGCAATCTGGATTGAAGTTACGGGCCGTCTTATTGAACATTAAGTTCCCCGCTTTATCTGCTTTTTGCGCTTTAATCAAGGACACATCTGCACGCAATGAATGCTCAAGCACATAAGTGCGACCATCAAAATCACGGATTTCTTTGCCTTCAGCGACCATAGTGCCAACGCCAGTCGCCGTATAAAACGCGGGAATACCTGCGCCGCCCGAACGCAATTTTTCTGCCAACGTCCCTTGCGGGGTCAGCTCAACCTCTAACTCGCCGGCCAAGTATTGACGCTCAAATTCCTTATTTTCACCGACGTAAGATGAAATCATTTTTTTAATTTGACGGGTTTGTAATAGCAATCCTAAGCCAAAATCATCGACACCTGCGTTGTTACTGATACAGGTCAAATCCTTAACTCCGCTATCACGCAATGCTTCGATTAACGCTTCAGGAATACCGCACAGACCAAAACCGCCGATAGCAAGTGTTTGTCCATCACTTACCACACCTTTTAGCGCCTCTTCGGCACTGCTATATACTTTTGAGCGACTCATGCTTATCTCCTTGCAAGTCTGTTTTTTGTTATTAACGTCCATTATCTATCATGATTTATTTACTGTGCCAATCAATAGAGTATTGACTGTTTTAAATTTATATTAATACACTTTATATCGATATATCATCATTAAAACACTTGTGCTAACTTAACATATAATTCTCATAGCGAGAAGAGAATAACCGTAAGAACGAACGAGACAGCACAGTAGCGGGGTATGAGGCAAGTCAATATCAGACTCTTCTAGATTAATGTTTGATAAAAAATCAAAAATCACATATTTTGATTAATTTTATTGACCCAGATAAACATGCCCTGCATACTCGCTGATTGAACTTTGCCAAGGAGGGCGATTATGTTTAGCACATTTGCTATTGTCATTACGTTATTATTATTGATGTTCTTTGCTTATCGCGGTTACTCAGTGCTGATATTAGCACCGATTATGGCGACTTTAGCAGTATTCTTATCAGGAGATTTTTTAAGCAGTATCCCAGCGTATACCGATGTTTTTATGGGCGCGTTAAGTGGGTTTTTACTTAAGTTCTTCCCTATTTTCTTATTGGGCGCATTGTTCGGTCGTTTAATGGCAGACTCTGGCGCGGCGACAGCGATTGCCAATACCGTGGTCGAAAAACTCGGTGCCAGCAAAGCCATTCTAGCGGTTATCTTGGTTTGTGCCATTTTGACCTATGGTGGCGTGTCGTTATTTGTCGTGGCGTTTGCTATCTATCCAATTGCCAAAGACCTATTCAAAGCTGCAGATATTCCTAAGCGCTTGATTCCGGCAGCGATTGCGCTAGGTTCATTTACCTTTACCATGACCGCATTGCCGGGCACGCCAGCCATTCAGAATGCCATTCCGATTCCTTATTATAATACTAACGTCTTTGCCGCGCCTATTTTGGGTATTATCGGCGGTACGATTATGTTTATTTGTGGTTGGTTATGGCTACAGTCACGGGCCAGAAAAGCCAATGCAGCGGGTGAAGGCTACGGTCAGCATGACGAAGAGGATGTAGGCGGCGTTGGTGCAGCCAAAAAAGAAGCCGAAGTGCTAAATACGCATCACACCTCATTTATGGTCGCAATGATTCCATTGGTGCTGGTCATCGCTTTAAACGCTTTATTAACTTATGCAGTGTTCCCTTCACTAGACTTTAGCGGCTTACAAGCTCAGTTCCCGGATTTAAATATCGCCGGTTCGCTGGGGCTGTGGTCTATTATTATCTCATTGGTAGTGGCTATTATCGTATTGATAGTCATGCGTATCGGTCATTGGAATAATCTACAAAAAACCATCAACCGTGGTACTTATGATTCGATGTTGCCCATCTTTAACACCGCCTCAGAAGTGGGTTACGGCGCGGTCATTGCTTCATTGGCAGGCTTTCTTATTATTCGTGACAGCATCTTAAACCTAACGCCTGATAACCCACTTATCTCAGAAGCGGTCGCGATGACCACCCTTGCTGGTATTACTGGCTCATCTTCTGGTGGTTTGAGTATTGCCCTATCGACGTTGGGTGAAGATTATTTAAGAATGGCGGTTGCCGCTGGTATTGATCCAGAACTGATGCACCGTGTTGCTGTCATGGCAGCGGGTGGTTTGGATACGCTCCCTCATAGTGGTGCGGTCATCACCCTACTCGCGATTTGTGGCTTGACCCATAAGCAATCCTACTTGAATCTTGCGATGGTCACGATGATTATTCCATTAATTGCGGTAGTCGCGGTTATTATTCTAGGGACGATGTTTGGCTCATTTTAGAAACCGTTTAAGCTTCAAGCAATTTCTTGAGCTTTGAATATCGATGAGTTTTAATGTGCAAACTCAAAACCCACTTGGCAGATTGCTTGGTGGGTTTTTTATCGCCGCTTTACGACTATGTTCTTTAAATAAAATAGGTTATTGACACCTGATAAATGCATAGAAATCTATCGGCATAATAGAGCCAATGATTATATTGATTAACGTATTAATTACTGAGGAATGTCACAAATTTGGCCGAATTACGGTATCATAGGCACACTTTTTTGGTTTTTCCTTTTTTAGAAATTTTAAAAGCTTTAGTATTGACAATATCGCGTCCGCTCGCCATAAAGCGCTCAAGACGTTTGATAACCAACCCGTTTATATAAAAATATAGGTGACAAAAGTGCGTGAGATTCTAGTAACCAGTGCGCTGCCCTACGCCAATGGCTATATCCATTTGGGGCATCTTGTAGAATATATTCAGACCGACATTTGGGCGCGTGCGATGAAAGCGCAAGGCCATCAGGTCACTTATGTCTGCGCGGATGATGCACACGGTACGGCTATCATGCTCAAAGCAGAAGCCAATGGTGTAACACCCGAAGAGCAAATCGCCTCGGTTAAAGCTTCGCATGAAGCGGACTTTGCTAAGTTTTTGATTGACTTCGACAATTATCACACCACCCATTCAGAAGAAAACAAGCATTTTTCTGAGCTGATTTATCGTCGTCTTAGTAGTGCTGGACATATCAGTACTAAAGACGTTGAGCAATTATTTGATCCTGAAAAGCAGTTGTTTTTAGCGGATCGTTTTGTCAAAGGTACTTGCCCTGAATGCGGTGCGCTGGATCAATATGGCGATAACTGTGAAGTGTGCGGTACCACTTATGATGCGACAGATCTGAAAGATCCGTACTCGACGTTGTCTGATGCCACACCCATTCTAAAAACCTCTAAACATTACTTCTTTGATTTGCCAGAATTTGAGCAATTCTTAAAAGATTGGACGCGCAGTGACAATCGCTTGCAAACATCGGTCGCTAATAAATTGCAAGAATGGTTTGACGCTGGCCTGACCAGCTGGGATATCTCACGTGATGCACCTTATTTCGGTTTCCAAATTCCAGATACCCCAAGCGATGAGCCAGACAAGTACTTCTATGTTTGGCTCGATGCACCGGTCGGTTACATGGCGAGCTTTCAAAACTTGTGTGATAAGCGCAAAGGTACTGAAAACGAATTAGATTTTGATCGTTATTGGATGCAAGAAAACGAGCATAAGACCGAGGTTTATCATTTCATCGGTAAAGACATCGTTTACTTCCATGCGCTATTTTGGCCAGCGATGCTAGCGGGTAGCGAGCTGCGTACGCCGACCGGCGTCTTTGCCCATGGCTTCTTGATGGTCAATGGCGAAAAAATGAGTAAGTCGCGCGGTACTTTCATTAAAGCCGAAACGTATGCTGATCACTTACATCCTGAGTACTTGCGTTATTATTTTGCTAGTAAATTGTCTGATAAAGTCGAGGATATCAACCTTGATTTAGAAGATTTCATGCAAAAGGTTAACTCTGATCTAGTTGGTAAAGTGGTCAATATTGCCAGTCGTAGTGCTGGATTCTTAGTGAAAAAATACGACGGTATGCTGTCGGAGGTTTGCGTAGAGTCAGACTTATTAGAAGACATCACCAAAACGGGTGATGAAATTGCCGCCGCGTACGAAAACCGTGAGTTCTCGCGTGCCATGCGTTTGATTATGCAATGTGCTGATAAAGCCAATGAATATATCGATGAGAAAAAACCATGGGCGCTTGCTAAGGTCGAAGGCGCAGAGCAAGAAGTTCAAGATGTTTGCTCGGTCGCGATTAATATCTTCCGTCAATTAATGGTTTATCTTGCGCCAGTATTGCCTGAGCTAACCGCCAACGCTAAAGCGTTTTTGAACATTGACGATCTAAGCTTTGCCAGCCGTAACCAATGGTTGCTTGGTCATAAAATCAATAAGTTTAAACCTTTAATGCAGCGTATCGAAGAAAAAGACGTCGCAGCGATGGTTGAAGCGTCAAAGGAATCTTTGGCTCAAACTGCGACTCCAGTTGCTAATGCTGATAATACGTCAGCAAAGAAAAACACTCCCTCAGCGAAAGAGGCTAATACTGGTAGTGATAATGAGCAGGCTGACTATATCGGTATCGAAGACTTTGCCAAAGTTGAGATGAAAGTCGCGCACGTCTTAGAGTGTAACCATGTCGAAGGCGCGGACAAGCTACTACAATTTACCTTAGACGTTGGCGAAGACAAGCCACGTAATGTATTCAGCGGTATCCGTAAGTTTTATGAGCCTGAGCAATTACTGAATAAAAAGGTCATTTGCGTGACCAATCTTGCGCCGCGTAAGATGAAATTCGGACTCTCAGAAGGCATGGTGTTATCGACTGGCAATCCAAAGACAGGCTTAACGGTCGTTACCTTGCCTGATGATTGCGTCATTGGTGATGTGCTTGCTTAATTAACATGGCTGATGCACGAAATATTGGAGAATGATAGTGGTATTGCTGAGACTGTTAGCAGATATTCTCCTTTATTTAACAGTAGGCTTGCTGGTTTACTGGTATTTTACCGAAGATATAACGGTACTATTTATAGCCATTGCTAGTGGTGTTATCAGCGCGTTGTTGTTTATTATCACCACAGATATCAAACAGTCACGGCGTAACCGTCGTTCAGAGCCTTCGAGTATCTGGGATTGGTTGTACTTTATCGACATACTAGAGATTCCTCTTTATGTGATTGGCTGGCTATTTCGTAGTTTATGGCGGGTCTTTGATTGACAGTTAAGCGATAGATTAAACATAAAAAAAGACGCCCTAAGTAGCGTCTTTTTTTATGTCATTTATATAGATAGTGGAATGGCAATAATTTCGATACAAGCAAACCAAGTGCAAGCGATTACCAGTACCATATTTGAATGCTCAACAGACCCTAGCATAAAGATGCAGAAGCTGCTCAGTAAAACCATCCTTATATGGCTGAATAATACGGGTGACGAATACGCTTTAATTTTTTATTGCGATAACTTACATTACTGTCATAATATGAACATAATGATCGACGGAACGATTACCTTATTGTTAGCCTGCTATCTTGGCATCAACATAGCATTGACTCGGCTAACCTGCATTTTCCAATACCATCCTTAAAAATCAAACACAGCGAAGACGAATCCAAACACTACCCTGAGTAGTTTTAACGAATCCGAGAATGTTGGTGTGGTTTTTATGATTGATATAACCGATGAGTTACTATAATAATGACTATTGCTTCTACTTTACGCTTAAGCCTCTATGGTGCTGCTATCAGCGCCACCCTTGGATTAATCGGCTGCTCAAACTCTACCGATACTGCCAAAAATGATGAGATTGCCACTACTGATGCCGACAAGCCTGCCAAGACACTGGCCATCACGCAAATCGTCGAGCATCCTTCATTAGATGAGATGCGCCGCGGTATCATTGATGAGCTGGCTGATAATGGCTACGTCGAAGGCCAAAACCTAACGGTCAACTTTCAAAGCGCGCAAGGTAATACTGCGACAGCAGGGCAAATTGCCAAGCAGTTCGCCGGTGACAATCCCGATGCCATCGTGGCAATCTCGACGCCCTCTGCTCAGTCAATTGTGGCGTCAACCAAAACGGTTCCAGTTATTTATACGGCCATCTCTGATCCTGTCGCAGCGAAACTCATTGACGAAAATGATGTGCCTATCCAATCCAACGTCACTGGATTATCGAGCGAGTTACCGATTGAACCGCAGTTAGACAATATTTTAAAGATTGTGCCCAATGCAAAAACCATTGGCTACGTCTATAGCCCAGGTGAAATCAATTCTGTAGTGGTACTCAATCAACTTAAAAAACTCGCACCAGCGCGTGGTCTGAAAATCTTAGATGTGACAGCCAATCGCCCAACTGACGTTGCGATGGCGACTCGTAGTCTTGCTGGTCGCGTCGATGTCATTTATACCTCATTAGATAACAACGTTGTGTCAGGGTTTGAAGCAATGGCTGGTGCTGCCAATGAGCTTGATATTCCGGTTATTGCCTCAGACGAGTTTAGTGTGAGACGCGGTGCGACAGCGGCGCTAGGTGTCAACGATTATGACTTTGGCCGTACCACGGGCAAAATGGTCTATCGCGTATTAAATGGCGAAGCAGTCAATACGATCAAGCCTGAAGTGATGAATACCTTAACCTTGTACGCAAGCCCTAAACACGCGGCAGAGCAAGGGGTGAGCTTGACAGATGACTTGTTAAAAAATGCCATTAATGTCGACGAAAAAGCGCAGAGTGCGGACAAATAACAGTCAGCCATCTGTATAGACAGCTGCCCTTAATTTTTAATTATTAATTATTAAATAATGTACGGACACATTATTATTTTCAGGAGTGAGACCTATGTTGTATCAAAATTTTGGACGTTTTAATTTTAGTAAGGCGCTACTACTAGGCGGCGTTTGTACCGCTATCTTGACTGGCTGTAATCAACCAGCGCAAGATGCTAGCGGCACTGATGCTGCCGCCAATGGCGATACTGCCACAGAAATGAAGACGGTGGCTATCACTGCTATCGTTGAGCATCCAGCACTTGATGATGTGCGCAAAGGCGTCATCGATGAGCTTAATGAGGCCGGCTTTAAGGACGGTGAAAACTTAACGGTGAACTTCCAAAGCGCCCAAGGCAATACAGCGACTGCAGGACAGATTGCCAAGCAATTCGTCGCAGACAATTCAGATGTTATCATCGCGATTGGTACGCCATCAGCGCAGTCAGTAGCTGCGGCGACTAGCACCATTCCTTTAGTATTTTCGGCAGTCACTGACCCAATCGCAGCCAAACTAGTCACAAAACTAGATGGCTCTGGTACCAATGTCACTGGCGGCTCTGATGCACTGCCTTATGAGCCACAAATCGAATTGATGCGTCAAATCATTCCTAGCTTAAAGAACGTCGGCTATGTTTATAGTCCGGGCGAAGTTAACTCAACAATTATCTTAAAAAACTTAAAAGAGAAACTGACACCACTAGGTATCAATGTCCTCGAAGCGCCTGCTCAGCGTAGTACTGATATTGCCATGGCCGCTCGTAGCCTCGAAGGTAAGGTCGATATGATCTATACCTCAACCGATAACAATGTCGTATCGGCCTATGAGTCACTATATCAAGTCGCTAAAGAAAGCAAAATCCCACTGATTGCGTCTGATACCAGCTCGGTTGAACGCGGCGCGATTGCTGCCTTAGGCGTAAACTATTACGATCTTGGCCGCGAAACTGGTAAAATCGTGGTACGCATCCTAAGTGGTGAAAAAGCGGGCGCTATCCCTGTCTATACGCCGCAAATGCTTGATTTGTACGTCAGTCCAAATCATGCCAAAGAACAAGGCGTTACTTTGCCACAAGCAGTTATCGATAAAGCAAAAGAAGTGGTAGAATAGCGCACCTTTATACTTGGCTTTTATTAGCAGCTGCTAGGTAAACGATAATTTGACTATATAATATAATCAAATTTTATCGCTTAACGTCAGGCTATGATGCCAAATGTTTAAACAAGAAACCCAGCTATGAGTCAGTAGGCTGGGCTTCTTGTTTAAGCAGTGCTGGTTTGACTGGTTGTTGCTTAATGGCTTTTTATTTAAGGCATTGCTTATAAGGTCGTGTTTGCTTATACAGTCATTGTGCAGTATCTAAGTCTCTAATATTTATGAATAAAAGCTTTGAACCAAGGTAGCTTATGATAGTTTTTCATCGTGATATGTTTTGGTTTACCCTAACCGCAGATTGCTTAATCTGTTAAATTCACCGCTTAGCCGTTTAGCGAAAGCTGACTGTTAGATTTATAGATAAGTGCGCGTTTATACGCTATTTATTTTATGAATTAATGATCAGAACATGCATTGCTGAACGCTTGGTTATGACTTATTGATCTCTTATGTCTTTAATTGCTTTTTTTGGTGCGCTTGAAAGTGGTCTGATTTATGGCCTAGTGGCACTTGGTGTGCTGATCTCATTCCGCACCCTCGACTTTCCTGACTTGACCGCTGATGGTAGCTTTCCATTAGGCGGCGCCGTCGCGGGCATCTCTATCGTCGCTGGTGTCAATCCATGGTTGGCATGCGCTTTTGGTATGCTAGCAGGTTCAGTCGCTGGTATCGTCACTGCATGGTTGCACGTCAAACTTGGCATCCTGCAACTACTTGCCAGTATCTTAGTGATGGTCGCTCTATATTCTGTCAACCTACGCATCATGGGTGCGCCGAACTTGCCACTACTGGGTGAAACCACGGTATTTAGTACCTTAGTGACAGATGGCAACGGCTATTGGATGCGCTGTCTGATTATTGGTGTGGTCATACTGCTTGCCAAGTTATTCTTAGATTGGTTTTATAGCACTGAAACTGGCCTATCTATGCGTGCAACTGGTTCAAACCTCCGTATGGCCCAAGCGCAAGGCATTAATACCTCTTGGATGACCATTATCGGTATGGCCGTCTCTAACGGCCTAATTGCACTTGCAGGGGCGTTGTTTGTGCAGACCCAAGGTGGCGCAGATATCTCTATCGGTATTGGTACTATTGTCATTGGTCTAGCAGCCGTTATCATCGGTGAGACTATCATTCCTGCCAAACGTATCTGGCTCATTACCTTTGCGGTCATCGTCGGTGCGGTACTATACAAGCTGTTTATTCAGGTCGCGCTATCGAGCGACACGCTGCGTAGTATTGGTTTTGGCCCGCAAGATTTAAACTTGATTACCGCTCTACTCGTGGTATTGGCTTTGGTATTACCAAAAGCGAAAACCAAGTTTTTATCACGCAAAGTTCGCGTTCAATGACAGCCAATACAGACGGTAAATAACCGTATTAAGCTTGAAGAGACAATAAGGAATAACGATTATGATGCAAGCCACTGATTTACGGTTGACCTTTAACCCGGGCACGCCTATCGAAAACCCTGCCCTGCGTGGTATTAATCTAAACATCGCTGATGGTGAATTTGTGACCGTCATTGGTACCAATGGTGCTGGTAAATCGACATTTTTGAACGCTGTAAGCGGCACCACGCGCGTCGATAGTGGGTCAATTTTATTAAATGGTATTGATGTCACTAAGAAAACTGCCCATCAACGCGCTCATTGGGTCGCGCGTGTCTTTCAAGACCCAATGGCTGGAACTTGTGAAGCTCTGACCATTGAAGAAAACATGGCATTGGCCTATAAACGTGGTGGCAAACGCGGTCTGAGCTTTGCGCTAAATCAGAATAACCGTGATTTGTTTCGCGAAAAACTTGCTGTTTTAAAATTGGGCTTAGAGAACCGTCTAACCGACCGTATGGGTCTACTATCCGGTGGTCAGCGCCAAGCAGTCAGTCTGCTTATGGCCTCTTTACAGCCTTCTAAGATTTTATTGCTAGATGAGCATACTGCTGCCCTTGACCCTAAAACCGCTGCTTTTGTTTTAGAGTTAACGGATAAGATTGTGACTGACAATAAGCTCACAACCATGATGGTCACCCACTCAATGCAGCAAGCATTGGCACATGGCACACGTACCGTCATGCTGCACCAAGGGCAAGTCGTACTAGATGTCGCTGGTGATATTCGTAAAGATATGACAGTGCATGATTTACTTGATATGTTTGAGCAAACACGCGGCGAAAAAGTTGAAGATGATAGCTTAATATTGAGTTAAATAATTTAGCAAATACTTTGGAGCTAAATATAAAAACGCCTGTTTAATAGCAGGCGTTTTTTGTTATCAATAGTTAATGATCCTACCAAGTTTTGGTCAGTCATTATATAGTTGCTATATCAATACCTATATCAAAACCTACTTATTATTCTTATCGCTATTTATCTATGAGGTCTGCCATGCGCAAAATCCCTGTTTATACTCATCCTGCTGCTGGTTGGCCTGCTCTGATTGCCTCTACTCGCAAACTCATGGATTATAAGGCTTTTTTGCGTGGTAGCTTGAGCGTATTAAACAGCAATCAACCCAAGGGTGGCTTTGATTGTCCAGGCTGCGCATGGCCAGATCACAAGTCACACAAAGCGCTAGATGTCTGTGAGACAGGCATCAAGGTGCTGGCAAGTGAAACCATGTCTACCCGTGCAGATGCACAGTTTTTTGCCAAGCACTCGGTCACAGAGCTACAAGGTTGGTCAGGGTATGAGTTAGAACATATCGGTCGATTATCCGAACCGCTATACTACGATGCCACGCAAGATCATTATCTACCCATCTCTTGGCAAGCCGCTTATGAGCATGTCGCTGAGCAGTTGGAACAGCTTAATTCACCTGACGAAGCACTGTTCTATACCTCAGGTCGCGTCACTAACGAGCCTGCCTTTATGTTTCAGTTATTCGTCCGCTGTTTTGGTACTAACAACCTACCAGACTGCTCTAACATGTGTCACGAACCAACCTCGGTCATGCTTGGCAAGCAATTAGGCATCGGTAAAGCGACGGTGAAACTAGAGGATTTTGAGCTAGCCAAATTGATATTGATGTTTGGACAAAACCCGGCAACCAACCATCCCCGTATGCTTGAGATGCTTGCCCACTCTCACGAGCAAGGATGTCGAATCATCTCGATAAATCCTATGCGTGAACAAGGCTTAAGTAAGTTTAGAAACCCGCAAAAACCAACTCATATGGCGGCAGGACAGAGTGATGACATGGTCGATGAGGTCGTTCAAATTCAAATCGGTGGTGATGCGGCTCTACTGACGGGTTTGGCTAAATGGCTGATTGAGAATGATAAAATTAATACTGACTTTATTACAACCCATACCTCTGGTTTTGAGCCATTGAAACAGTGGTTGACCGAACAATCATGGGCAGATATTCAGCTTGGTTGTGGTATTTCTCAAGCAGAAATTATTAATCTTGCTAAGCTGGTGGCCGCCAGTCCAGCGACTATTTGCACTTGGGGTATGGGCATAACCCAGCATGTGCAGGGCGATGACAATGTCGCTATGATTACCAATTTGCTACTGTTGATGGGTATGATAGGTATTGACGGTGCGGGTGCGTCACCTGTGCGGGGTCACTCCAATGTGCAAGGCGATCGCACCATGGGTATTCATGAGCGTCCCAAGCAAAGCTTACTTGATAGCCTAGAACGTGTGTTCGAGCACCCAATGCCACAAGAACACGGTTTTGATGTGGTTACAGGTGCAAAGGCGCTGATTGCTGGAAAGCTAAAAGTCTTTATGGGTATGGGTGGTAATTATGCGGTTGCAGCGCCTGATACCAAAGCGATTCAACAAGCCTTAACCACGACTCAGCTTAATATTTTTGTGGGTACCAAGCTTAATGAGACCATGCTCTATCCGTGTGCAAACAACCTCATTCTGCCTTGCTTGGGTCGTACCGAGCGCATCATTACTGCGAAAGGTGAGCAATTTGCGACTATTGAAGACTCCATGTGTCAGATTGTGCCGACTCAAGGTAATCTGAGACCTGTCAGCAACACTTTGAAGTCCGAGGCTCAGATTGTCGCCGATATTGCTACTCATGTATTTGGCTCTGATTCGTTAATCCCTTGGCAAGCGATGAGCGAAGACTTCGATACCGTTCGTGATTATGTCGCTCAAGCCATTGATGGGTTTGAGAACTTTAACGAGCGTATTCGTGCGAGCGAACGTGGTTTTCATCTTTATCATGCTGCGCGTCACCGCGTGTGGAACACCGATAGCGGCAAAGCACAATTTGAAGTGCCAAAGTATCCGATTACTTATGTAGCAGGTCAAATGGCAGAAAAAACGACAGCGTTTAAAAATGATGTACAAAATATTGATGACAGTCAAAACACAGGACAAAAAGTATGGCAGTTAACCAGTGTGCGCAGTCACGATCAATTTAATACCATGATATTCGGGTTTAAAGACCGTTATCGCCACACCAATCGCCGTGATGTTTTATTTATGCATCCTGATGAAATGACGCGGTTGGGTTGGCAAAAAGGTGATAATGTCATTATCTCACGTCAAGACAGTCATGGTGAGCAACGCACATTGGGACCTTTGATACTTACCGACATGGATATCGCCGCCAACGCTGTGGCTACCTATTATCCTGAATGTAATGACTTGTTTGATTTGGACACGCATGCGCCAGACTCTCATATCCCTGCCTACAAGTCTGTTACCGTGGCCTTAGAGCGCGTCAATGCAGGCGAGTTGGCAGCTTCTGCCTAAGATAGTTTGCAAGATGAAAGGTGAGTTATGTCAACAATGATAAAAGGCTGTCAGCACTTATAATGGCTAAATTAAACACTCAAGCTTCAGCTGTCGATATGTCTGAAGCGACGGCAGAATCTACTGTGACACCACTATCGCGCGCGCATTTGGTACAAAAATATTACTATGCACCTATAGAATCAGGTGGTAGCCAGCAAGCGTATATTGAAGATCAATCAGCAAATTTGGTCGTAGAAGCAGCGATTTCTATTATCATTAACGGCATTCATTATGCAGTATTGATGGCAAGCCCTTATCAGCTAGAATATCTAGCGATAGGCTTTTTGTTCAGCGAAGGTTTGATTCAACACAGCCATGACTTATTAGACTGGGAAGTGACCCAGCTGACAGATATGGCAAGCTATCAAAGATTTACTCAAGACTCAATGGATGAAAATGATACGGCTGGTTCCTTTGAGCAAACCTTAGCACAGCTGCAAGATTACGATATTTATGTGGTGGAATTGACGTTAAATCAGCGTAGTCATCAGCGTATTCAAGCCCAACGGCGGCAGCTGGCGGGGCGTACAGGATGTGGTATGTGTGGTATCACTGGCTTGACACAAGCACTTCCCAACCTAAGTCATTATAAACCAAGCAGTGATAAATCAAGCGCCTATGTCTCAAACACCTATTCACAAGACGGTTTGCAAGATGACCCAGAGAGTGAATTTTATGATGAAAGTCAAAACAAACTCGGAGACAGTATTAGCAATAAAAGTGCGATACCAAGTTTTGACTATTTATTGCAAATACGCGCACAAGTAGATGCGACCCAGCATACTCATCAATTGACAGGTGCTGTTCATGCTGCAGCAACCATGCAAGGACAGCGCTTGCATCTCTTTGAAGATGTGGGTCGTCATAATGCCCTTGATAAGCTCATTGGCTGGCAACTACGGCATAGAGTAGATGTCGACTGCGTGGTGATGACCTCTCGTCTGTCTATCGAGCTGGTACAAAAATCTATTCGTAGCCAAATACCTTGGTTGGTCGGTATGTCTGCGCCCACTAGTACTGCTGTACGTGTCGCCGAGCGCTATGGCTTAGGATTAGCAGGATTTTTACGTAACAATAGAGTGACTTATTACTCAGGCTTTTAAAACACCGCTGTTTTCTATTTCCCCCACTCTGTAAAATTAATATTT
>NZ_PJBY01000001.1:0-21931 GCF_002836005.1 Psychrobacter sp. Sarcosine-3u-12 | reverse complement strand
ATATTGCCAAGCTGTCACTATGGTTACGCACAGCGCAGCCGCGACGTAAGTTGAATAACCTCAATAATAATATCAAATGTGGTAATTCACTGATTGATGATCCCGCAGTCGCAGGTGATAAAGCCTTTAATTGGCAAGCAGCGTTTCCACAAGTCTTTGCAAAGGGTGGTTTCGATGTGGTGATTGGTAACCCACCTTATGTAAGGGTGCAGAATATTGAAAATAATTTAGTAGATTATTATTTCCAAAAATATCAAAGTCCAAAGGGTAAGTTAGATTTGTCGATATTATTTTTTGAAAAGGTTTTTAAATTAATTAACAATAAGGGAGTTGCAGGTTATATATCATCATCTCAATGGATGCAAACAGACTATGGTGAAAATATTCGAAAAATTTTATCTGAAAATAAGTTTTCCGAAATAATAGATTTTGGCTCTCTTCCTGTTTTTGAAGATGTAGAAACGTATCCAGCTATATTCTTTCTTAATAACAAAGAAAATGATTTTTTTCAATATAAGAAGGTGATACATAAAAAAGATTTGAACTTCTTTGGAGTTAAAAATAGTCCGTCCACAGACTATACATTTGATAAGCTATCATCAAAAGCATGGCAGTTTTCTGCATTTGATTTAATAGAAAGTCTAGAAGACAAAAACATACATTATGAACTTCTTGAAAGATTTGCTCCTGCCTATATCGGCTGTCTAACAGGAATGGATGCAGCTTTTGTGGTAAATCAGGAAATTATCGAGAGATATAAGTTGGAAACTGAGATTATCTATCCATATGCTTATCGTGGTCAGGAAGTCTCTAAATATTCTAATACAGAACCTACAGCATCAATTATATATCCCTATTATAATGAAAATGGAGATTCTAAATTAATTGAAATGAATGATTTTATCCAGCTTTTCCCTAATTGCTACAATTATTTGCTTGAGTTCAAAGATGATCTGATGGAAAGAAAGGATAGTCGTAAGAAATATGCTTTTGAAGAAAATTTTTACAGACATCTTCGTGCTGGAAATTTCAATTATATTACACCCGAGAAACTCATACTAAAAGGTGTAGATACTAATTTTACAGTTGGCTTGTTGGGTGCAAATACAGCATTTAATGGTGCTAACACGCCTGCTTTAATTCCAACTGATTCCTCTAATATTTCAATAATGACTCTATTATCAATACTAAATTCAAAGTTAATTTCATTTTACCTCAACCAAATTTGCCCAAAAAAACTGGGTGGTTATTATAGATATAATGCGAAAAATATATCAGCTATTCCAATTATTAGTCCAAAAGATGATGAAGTAATGAATAAAGGGTTATTGGTATCTAAGTTAACACTACAAATGGAAGACTTAACAGGTAAATTTATTCGCACCTTGCAACGAAAATTTGATATCGACAAGCTGAGTAAAAAGCTAGAAAACTGGCATGAACTAACGTATTCAGAGTTCGTCAAAGAGCTGGCAAAAAAGAAAATTAAAATGAGCTTGGGTGATGAAGCGGAATGGGAAGAGTATTTTTTAGCCGAACAGACTAAAGCAAAGCAATTGATAGCAGAAATTGAACGTACCGACCGTGAGATAGATCAAATGGTCTATAAGCTATATGACTTAACCGATGCTGAGATTGCCATTATCGAAGCCAGTTAATGTCAGCATTTATCATTCTCTAAACACAAAAAATCCAGCTCAAAGGCTGGATTTTTATTTTCAAACTAAAGCTGTATGTTGCTAGACTTATTTACTCTGAAACCAAGTATCGGCTTTACTACGAGCGCTAGCGATGTCTGAGCTTGATAAGTTCAATGCCAACTGACCGATTTTACCGCGTGCTTTGTTACGTACTTTTTCATCAAGCATGCCGTCACGGGCAGCCAAATCGTACCATTTATAAGCATCAACTAGGTTCTTTTGCTTTTCATCTAGCAAAGCAAGCGTATAGCTGGCACGGTTATCGCCGCGCATTGCCGCTTTTTCTAGCCAAACACGAGCTTGTTGTAGGTTTGGTTGGACACCTTCACCGCGCAAGTACATGATGGCAAGATTCAACTGAGCAGGGGCAACACCTTGTTGAGCCGCTTTGGTATACCACTGGATCGCTTGCTGAGTGTTTTGGGCAATCCCTTCACCTTTTTGCAAACGTTTGGCTAAGTAAAACTGAGCGTGATCGTTGCCTTGGGCAGCACGATTAGACAGTTCACTGACAGGCATTAGCTCAAAACGTGAGGTATCAAGTGGCACGTTTGATATTAACTCAGCGTTGGCAAGGCCGGCACAAGAAAACAAGGCAGTGAACAACGCAGCTTTTAATAATTTCATAGCAGCTCCAAAATTAGGCAGTTAATAAGCAAAAAGAGTTGTACCGCTAAACATTATCTCGCGAAAGACAGTTAGACGGTGATAACAATTAGGTGAAATCTTGCGATATGAACTTACCTAATTATTAGCAATTTAAATAGTTGTTGAGTATAGCCGTTACCTTTAGTCGGACCGATAAACGGTTAAAATAGAGGTGTGACTGACACTATTTCGCTAGCTTAACACCCAAACTTACGAAACTCAAATACTAATTACACGATTTAATCCTCATCACTACCTTAGTGTCCTTAATAAAATCATAGAGTTACTAAGAGATAATAAAGAGTTAACAATGTATTAAGGTCTAAAAACGTGCGTAATGGCTATTTTTAGATAATTTCAAAGGGGCGTAAACCCTTATTGTTGTAGGTATTATTGTGCTGGTTTTTGTTTGGTCACACGGTAAATAGCGACGTCTGCCAGCAGATTTGGCGCTTGGCGTATCAAGGCTTTCATGAGCGGTGTGTGACCTTTTTCCGAATCACTAACGGCAAAGCGGTTGATGATATGAATGTCATACTTGGCACAAAGCTGCTCAAAGTCTTTAAAGGTACATAGATGAATATTTGGCGTGTTATACCATTCATAAGGCAGCGCTTCTGAAACGGGCATCATGCCTTTAAGCCCTAGATGAAGTCGGTTTTGCCAATGGGCAAAGTTAGGGAAGGTGATGACTGCTTCGCGGGCAACTCGCAGCATATCGAGCAAGAGCACATCAGGCGCTTTCACCGCTTGCAGGGCACGTGCCATGACCACGGTATCGAAGCTATTATCAGCGAAGCGCGCAAGGCCGTCATTCAGGTCTTGTTCAATGATAGACAAACCTTTGGCGATACCATCATTGATTTTTTCTTCGTCAATCTCAAGCCCATAGCCAGTGACGCCGCGATGTTGCTGCAAGTGTGCAAGCAGCTCACCATTGCCACAGCCTAAGTCCAGCACATGTGACTGCGGGGCAATCCAGCGCTCGGCCAGTTGATGATCCATTCTCATGAGCGCACTCCTGTTTGCTGACGACTGTTTTTCGTCTGGCGGTTTTTAGCATGGTTGTCCGTGATAAATGGCGCGGTCAAAAATCCTCTAACGGCGCCCATATAACGGGGAATATCAAATAAGAAAGAGTCATGACCATGTGGCGCATCGACATTGATATAGTTGACAGGTTTGCCAGTCGCCATCAAGGCATCGACAATCTCTTGTGAGCGCTCAGGAGCAAAGCGCCAGTCGGTGGTAAACGACACCACTAAGTACTGACACTGAGTGTGGGCAAAGGCCGCTTTGAGCGCCGCTAATTCTTGCTGACGATCGTTTTCAGTGTCAGTTTGAGTTTCGCTGTCAGTTTCATCGCCAGTTGCTAAGTTATCAGTTGCTAAATTATCAGTTGCTAAGGTAGCTTCAAGCGCATGCTGTGCCGCTTGTTTGGTCGCATTTTTAGTCGTTTCGACAGACGCCGCGATTGAGTCGTCAAGTAGCGATCCAGACTCCGACGGATTTGTAGAGTCTACTGATGGTGCTGTTGACTGGGTTGATGACTGCCCTGACAGATAGCCACGCGTTGGATCAAAATAATCCAAAGCTTTGGTCATCAGCAAATAAGTATTGGCATCGAAATTTTCGCTAAAGCGTTCGCCTTGATAGCGAAGATAGCTTTCAACCTGAAACTCGACATCATAGCCATACATAAATTTGCCAGATTTTAAATCACGACCAAATTTAGCCTTCATCGCATCATCGGTCAAATAGGTGATATGACCAACCATACGTGCGAGGATCAGTCCGCGACGAGGGTAGGTGCCAGCTTGTAAATAGCGTCCATCCTTAAAGTCGGGGTCAGACAATATGGACTGACGTGCGACTTCATTAAAGGCAATATTCTGGGCAGAGAGTTTGGGCGTACTGGCAATGACCACGCAGCGTTTTAAACGATTTGGATAGTCGACCGACCATTGTAGTGCTTGCATACCGCCCATGGAGCCACCGACGATGGCATGCCAGACGTCAATGCCCAAGCGATCTGAGAGCATGGCTTGGGTTTTTACCCAGTCTTTGATGGTAACCAACGGAAAGTCAGGGCCATAGACCTCTGCTTCGCTAGTGTTATCTGCTTGTTTTGCATTGACACTGTCAGGATTAATCGTCGTTGGACCAGTAGAGCCAAAACAGCTGCCAATATTATTGAGGCATACCACATAAAAGCGGTTGGTATCGATGGCTTTATTGGGGCCAATCATATTGTCCCACCAGCCGGCCTTTTTATCATCGGCACTGTGCAAACCTGCTGCGTGATGGCTGCCGGACAAGGCATGACAGATTAATATGGCATTTGATTTGTCGCTATTAAGAGT
Organism: Psychrobacter sp. Sarcosine-3u-12; assembly: GCF_002836005.1. Lineage (NCBI taxonomy): Bacteria > Pseudomonadati > Pseudomonadota > Gammaproteobacteria > Moraxellales > Moraxellaceae > Psychrobacter > Psychrobacter sp. Sarcosine-3u-12. The sequence continues at coordinate 17,220 of NZ_PJBY01000001.1, read as the reverse complement.
GCCATAAGTCTCTACCATTAAGTCAAATGAGGGCAGGGTGCGGTTGCACTCCAAGGTCAAGGGTTCGGCAAAATGGAAGTTCTGTGGTGTGACGATTCCAACTGAGCCAACGGTATCGACTGAGCTATCCACATGAGCGTGATCTTTTGGGGAGTGGTCACTGGTACTATCAGGACGTGCGTTCAAAGCTACCTCGCAAGACGACAATTATCAATTATCAATAAAAAAATAGGATGGCAATATGCTTGCCTATTGTATGGCGATGCGCGGATGAGCACAACCTTCGAGTTGAGTCTTTCGAGCGCAGTGACCATCCAGTGCGTATCAAATTGTATTAGTGTGCTTTTACCACGCGCTATCGATCTATAAAATGCTACACTCATAACGCAGTCATTCAATAATGACTTAATAATCTTTTACCTCATATTCTTCTTTAATTAACCTAATAATAAATAATACTCTATGAAACCTAAATTGCCCCCACGTATTGCCGTTTTATTGGTCAACCTTGGTACGCCTGATGAGCCGACAGCGCCTGCGGTACGTCGCTACCTCAAACAATTCTTATCAGACCCACGGGTGATTGAAATCCCAAAATTCCTGTGGGCGATTATCCTAAATCTGTTTGTGTTGCCAAGCCGTCCTAAACGGGTGGCAGAAGCTTATGCCAGTATTTGGGATGGTGACTCGCCAATGCGCAATATCCTGAACCAACAAGTGGCGATGTTAGATACGCGTTTGGCTGAGCAGGTTGCACCATTTCGTGTTTCTGTCCATTCTGCAATGAGCTATGGCAATCCAGGTTTGCCCGATGTGATGGACAAACTGCGTAGCGAAGGCGTTGACCACTTTGTGATGTTACCCGTATTTCCACAGTATTCAGCGACTTCAACGGGTGCAGTGTACGATGCCATTACTAAATGGTCGTTAAAGCAGCGTAACTTGCCTAATATTACGATCGTTAAAGACTACTTTGCGCATCCTTTATATATAAAAGCATTAGCGGATAGTATTCGCCGCTTTCAAGCGGTACATGGCAAACCTGACAAGCTGATGTTTAGCTTCCACGGTATTCCGCAGCCGTATATGGATAAAGGCGACCCTTATCCTAGACGTTGTAAATGTACCGCAGCGCAAGTCGCGCACGAGCTTGGTCTAAAAGATGACGAATGGATTATTAGTTTTCAGTCACGCTTTGGTAAGCAAGAGTGGGTTAAGCCTTATACCGACGTCATACTCGATGAATGGGCTAAATCAGGTGTAAAGTCAGTACAAATTCTCAGTCCAGCGTTCTCAGCGGATTGTCTAGAAACGTTGGAAGAATTGGCGATTGAGAACCGTGAGAACTTTCTTCATGCTGGCGGGCAAGAGTATCACTATATTCCAGCGCTGAATGCCGATGAGGCGCACATAGATTTGTTAGAAGCTATTAGTGCGCCATTGGTCAAAGGTTGGGCAGGCACTTTGGATGGTTGGGCTTAAACGATTGTATTTATTAAACCATAAAAAAATACCGAACATCGTGTTCGGTATTTTTTTGTCTAAACAGTTATCCTAAAAATCATCATCGTTACTACGTTCAGCGGCTTCTTTATCAGCGATATCCATCGCATCTGGATAATCACTGTCATCTAAATTGTCTTGAACCAATACTTCATCGACGCGCGATTCATCGATATTTTGACGATGCATGGGCGTCAATCCTTGCGTTGCATCTGTGCCGACTTCCGAATTGTCAAAGCCCGCGCTATTATCAATGACATCATCATTATCGATGGTATGTAGCATGGGATTGTCTAAATCAACTTCTTGGCTGTTATCATTGATGTCGGTATCACCTTGAATATGATCCATCTCTTCTGGTAGGGGTGTTTTTGAATGGTCCATAAGGGTTTCCTTGTTCGTTGTTATTAATGGTTATTATTGATGGTTAGAAATGGTTATGGTTGATTTTGCTTATAACAATGAGTGTGACGCGTTATGATGACGACTGATAGTAGTAAGGTGTGACAGGATGTTCAAAAAATGTAAGATGAATCATAAATAAGAGGTGCTTAATGGTCGCCAGTAAGAAGGGTTTAATCACATTCTCGTTAATAACAGCCTCGTTGCTCAGTACCACGGTAGGTCTGACGGCTTGCGAACGACTGCCTTTCGTTAATGCTGATAGCACTAGAGAAAAGGTTAAGGTACAACAGCCGCTGGTGATTGATAGCAAACTCCCGACCGCTACGACGGTGATTGATTGCGCACAATTAACACCCAAGCAGACGGTGGTGATAAAAGGTCATAGCGCACTCAGTAACAGCTGTGATTTGACAGGCAAGTCGCTACGCTTTGAGCTCAATGAGTCAAACAGTTCACTCGACTGTCGGGGCGCACGGCTTAGTACTATGGCTGATGATCCATCAAAGGCCAGCGCCATTACTATTAAGCCGAAAACAGATAGAGCTATCGATAATATAGCTGTGGCCAATTGTCATGTGGATGGCTATGGTCATGCGCTGCACATTCGCCAATATAGCAACCCCAATCAGCGTTACGCGCGCGGCTTTACCAACCCTGCTGACAACCGCACCCTTGCGCCAAGCAATATCCGCGTCATTAATGTCAGTAGTCGCAATAGTATTAATAGCGGCATGTTCGTCGGAGATCATGCGCATGACATTACTTTTGATACAGTGCATATCCATAACGCAGGCACCGTTGGGCTCTATTTAGAGTTTGGTAGTCGTGATAACGTGATTAAAAACTCTGTCTTCGTCGGTAATGGCTTTCGTACCTTTAAACCCAATCGTGAGGCGATTGCCGTGGATTCGTCGAGCAACAATCGTATCGAAAACAATCAATTTATTCATAATGGCGCAGGCAGTATATTGCTCTATCGCAATTGTTTTGAGCATGCCGACGATCCGGCGCGGAGCAATCACTTTAAGCGTACTGAGTCGAGCCGTGACAATATTATCGTTAACAATACCTTTGAAGATGAGCCAGTCGGTGTTTGGGTAGCGTCAAGGCAGTCGCGCAATCTAAAAGGTTTTGAATGCGGCGCTTATTTAGTGAAGCAAACGCCATTTGCCAGCTATCATTTGGACAGTGCTAAAGACAATCAGATTATCAATAACCGTTTTGAGCAGGTAGAGCAAGGCATTATCGTAGAGGATGACGGCACGCTGATTAAGGGCAATAAGTTTGCAGCAAACGTCCGCTTACCTATTATTGTTGGTTCTGAGATTCGGGAAGACAGCGCAGCAGGCGCAGTCAAAGATACGCGGATTGACAATAATACCTTTATCGATAAATCTATCGAGCAGGCTATTGATATTAGACCAGCAAGCAAAACGGCTACTCATATTGAGTAGCCGTCATTGTGATTTACATTAGATAAGCATCATCGCTCATAGATACGATAGCGGATAGGCGCTGCTGTTATTGGGCGCCCACTTTTGTATTGATCCAGCGAATAAGTGGATCAGGAGTGACCTGCGAGAGAGTCTGAAAAACTTTGGCCGGTATACCAACAGAGTAGTGCGTACTTTTTAGCTTACGGTTGGGGCTGGTGCTCAATTTGCATAAAGTCTTGGCCACATCATGGACGGTCAAGTTAATACCTAAACGGTCAATACTGGTGACTTCGATGTCTTTGGTCATGTCGGACTTGACCCAGAGTGGCATCACATCAATGACTTTGATGCCGAGTTTCTCATATTCAATATTGAGACCTTCGGTGAGACCACGTACAAAAAACTTACTGGCCGCATAAGTGGCAACCTCAGGCTGACCATAGATAGCCGATGCCGAGGACACATTGACGATTTTGCCATCTTTGCTCTCCGCCAAATAAGGCGCTAGCTTATGACAACCAATCAGCACGCCCTTACAGTTGACGTCGATGAGCGACAATTGCTCCTCTAATGCTGTCTTTGGCAATGCTCCGCTAACCAGCACACCCGCATTATTAATCAGCGTATCGATGCCGCCAAAGTTATTAATCATTTGCTCGATAGCGCCATCCCATGAATCAGGCTGAGTGACATCTAACTGACCAATAATGATGCGTTTCTTTTTTACGGCCTTTTTAAAGGCTTTGTCTTCGATAGCCTGCTCAAGCGTCGTTGTATTGGTTGCAAATAATCCAACGTTGTGACCTTTGGTGGCCAATCTTTTGGCAGCGGCCAGACCGATACCGCGTGATGCACCTGTAATTAATATATTCATAATGGCTCGCTTTATAGTTATCAATGAGTTAAATCGAGGTGCATTACCAGCTGACTATATGTAGATAAACAGTTACACACAGCTACGGTTTTAATGTAAGGATCAAGACCATCCATTACAATCGTTATCGTCCCTCGTGCTTAGACTCAGTATAACAAACTAATAGACAAGGATTGTGCTTAAGATAATTACTAGTGGCAACCTAACGCTACGTCTATATTTACTTAACAGTTATTGAGTCACCACTATGGGGCTATTGGTTAATATGACTCAATTCAAAGTTTAATTTACGCAATAGGCATGATTCAAAATCGCTTAATTTAAATCGCCATAAATAAACCAACGCGATCACATAAATAATCGTTTCCGCGAACTCTTCGACTATGCCACCCAAAGTGTGGGGGAACATAATAGCGTTCTCTCCCATATATTGTAATATGGCCAAAGTGGCGACACCAAGATAGAGCGATACGTCTACATCTTTTAGTATTGCCCAAAGGTAGCGCCATGAGTAAATCAATAAGCCAACGCTCATCAGGTAGATTACTAAAAGCACAGCGTCCTCCCACCAGTCATAAGAATGGCTGAGAAGCGAAAAATTACTTGGGATAAATAATTCTGGTAAATAGTTTAACTCACGACGAATGACCGCGACGAATACGAGAACTGAGGCCAACCAAAAGGCTTTAATTTGTTTGACATGACTCTGTGCTACGTACTGCGCGCAGCGTAGCAAGCAAGCTATTAATAGGATAATACTGGGAATTTCAATGAAGCCATCTGTCGCCAAAATAAGGCACTCCTGCTTTTTTTTGAAATAAAAAAGTGAGCCCTTGGGCCCACTTCAAACCGTAAATTGTCTCATAAGACCAGATAATTTAATGTACTGCTATTATACAGCGAAATGCCTTATCATGCCATTATGTAATTTAACTAATCAGTCATATCTCATTGTTAATACTACATAATCAATGCGCCTCATCCCAGTTTTGACCACTATCGGTCTCCACCAATAACGGTACCGCGAAGTCTATATGCCAACCTTTTTCCACGGCTGTCGTCCTTAAGACGTCTTGCATGGCATCGGTAATCAACTGGCTAATTTCATCAACCTTGTCGCTATCCACTTCGAACACCAGCTCATCGTGGACTTGTAGCAGCATTTTGGCTTGCTCTTTTGGCAGTACTTTATCGACGGCAATCATGGCAAGCTTAATTAGGTCGGCGGCAGAGCCTTGTAGCGGCGCGTTAATCGCTGCGCGTTCTGCCCCTTGCTTAACCATACGATTGCTATGATTGATATCTGGCGTATAAAGCTTACGACCTAATATCGTCTCGACATAGCCTTTTTCATAAGCGCTGGCACGCGTATTGATCATGTAGTCTTTGACGCTTGGATAGCGCTCAAAATACATATCGATATAATCTTGCGCCTCATTGCGGCTCATTTGCAACTGCTTGGCAAGTCCAAAGGCACTCATGCCGTAGAGCAGACCAAAGTTAATGGCTTTAGCATTGCGGCGCTCAGTGGCGCTGACCTCTTCAACAGCTTTACCTAATACTTCAGCAGCCGTTGCAGTATGAATATCCAATCCTTCATTAAAGGCACGGGTCAAGTTTTCATCGCCTGAGAAATGCGCCATCAGACGCAGCTCAATTTGTGAATAATCCGCAGCCAAAATAACGCGACCTTCTGGTGCGATAAATGCTTGGCGAATCAGGCGACCAGTGGCGGTACGAATCGGAATATTCTGCAAGTTAGGATCAGTGGATGATAAACGACCGGTGCTGGTCAATGCTTGATGGTAGCTGGTATGCACGCGATCCGTCTCCGCATCTGCGACATTATCGAGCGCATCGGTATAGGTGCTTTTGAGCTTGGACAGTCCGCGATATTCCAATGTGATATCGACCAATGGGTGGTCAATCTTTGATAATACCGCTTCGCCAGTCGAGTATTGACCAGATTTGGTTTTCTTGCCACCCGGCACGCCCAGTTTTTCAAACAGCATCTCACCCAGTTGCTTTGGTGAGCCTAAGTTAAATTCTTCACCGGCGACTTCATACGCGCGTTTTTCTAGCGTGATGATTTCTTCATCGAAGCGTTTTGATAGCTCGTTTAAAAATGAGCGCTTGATTAAAATGCCATTTGCTTCCATTTGGCAGAGTATCTCGGCAGTTGGAATCTCTAGCTCATGTAAGAGCTTGGCATTATTTTTATCATCAGCAAGCTTTTCACTAAACAAATCAAACAACTGATAAGTGATGTCGGCATCTTCGCAAGCATAGTCACTGGCGATATCGATGGCGACTTGATCAAAGGTGACTTGCTTGGCGCCTTTGCCTGCGACGTCCTCAAAGCTGATGGTCTGGGTGTGCAAATAATGGCGCGCCAAATCATCCATGCCGTGACGAGTAGCTGCCGCATTGATGACATAGCTGGCAAGCATGGTATCCATTGCCCAGTTATTAGGGCTGGCATGGATAGCGCCTACTAAATCAATACCATAATGACTGAGAATATGCGCGTCATATTTTAGATGTTGACCGATTTTGCCTATTTTTGAATTTTCCAAAACAGGTTTAAGTTTCGCTAATACCGTATCACGATCAAGTTGCTTTGCAGTCAGCTCATCACCTTCCAGACGATGAGTCAGCGGAATATAATAGGCTTCATGCGCTCGCAGGGCAAAAGACAGCCCGACGATTTCGGCTTGACGCCAATAGACGCTGGTCGTTTCGGTATCAATAACGAAGTGCGGTGCAGCCTCTAACAATTTAACCAAGCTGTCAAAGGCAGGCTCGTCTAAAATCGTATGCCATGCTCTATCAGGATTTTTGCTGTCAGTGATATTCTCAATAGTGCTTGATTGTAGCGACTTAGCTATTTGCGCTTGTGACTCGGCATCGGCTTGACTGTTAGCGACACTTTGCGAGCCGTTGGCTGGATGGTTTGGGTGGTCAAGAGACGCTAGCTCGTTTCTAAACTCAAGCTCATTATACAATTCGCGTAATTCATCTATATGGGCACATGGATCGGTATTGATTTTTAGATCGTTCCAGTCTTGACCGATAGCTAAGTCTGTCACGATGGTGGCAAGCTTCCTATTAAACGGAATATCATCAGCATGTTCAATCAAACCTTTGGCACCTCGACCTTTGATAAAACCAATATGCTTTAACATATTGCCGATGTCGCCATACTCAACGAGTAGGTCTTTTGCCGTTTTTTTACCGATACCAGGCACGCCTTTTATACCGTCTGAGGCATCGCCCATCAAGGTCAAAAAATCAATCATTTGATTTGGCATAATACCAAGCTTGTCTACGACCGCTTGAGTGTCCGTGACTTTGCCAGTAAAGCTGTCTTCCAATATTACGCAGTCATTAACCAGCTGCATCATGTCTTTATCGCCGGTGGATATGACGACGTGATGGCCTTGTTCAACCGCACGATGCGCCAGTGTCCCGATGATATCATCGGCTTCTGCACCCTCGATGCGTAACAGTGGAATACCTAATGCGGTCACCAAGCGATGAATATAAGGAATCTGCTCTACCAGCTCTATGTCGATGGGCGGACGAGCGGCCTTGTAATCAGCAGACATATGGTGGCGAAAAGTCGGTGACTTGGTATCAAAGCAAACCGCCATATGAGTAGGGTGATAACGACGCATCAGCTTGAGTAACGCATTGAGCGTGCCACGGATGGCATTGGTGATCAGGCCTTGCGAGTTTTGCATGGTCTTCGGTAAGGCATGATAAGTGCGAAACAGATAGTAAGAGCCATCAACCAAAATAAAAGGCGGCTGATTGCTGTCCACATGACTGGTGTCCATGGTCGCCACATTGGGCATAGTCTCAAAGTTTGGCAAGACTGCAGGATCAATCGCTTGATGGGAGTTGTGGTCACTGTCGGTCATGGAGTCGGTCATAGGATCAGTCATAAAGGTCACTTATCAGCTATTAGATAGAAATATGTGCTTATTATAACGATAAAAATGACGTGTGCCGAACTGCTTAAAAGTTATGATATGTTCTATAGTCAAAATATTCTAAAAACGCGATGGTATCGCTGATATCTATTTTTCGTCACCTCTGTCTGCGCAGGTACGGCAAGCAAGAAAAATTGATATCAGCAATGGGTGATGGTTCGATACTACTTTTCACTCACTATAGCGTTATTATTTTTTGGCCAAAATTTAAGGAAAAAAAGAACCCAGCGTTAACTGAGCTCTTTTGTATCTATTACTGATACTGTCATTGTTCAGGCATTATTTTACTTCTGAGGTCACTTCGCTATCGATATTACCGCGTGTGGCTTTCGAGTATGGGCAAACTTTATTGGCTTTCTCGACCAGCTTTTGAAATTCATCGGCTGAAAGTTCTGTATTTTCGCCAGTAACATGAATTTTCACCGCCAGTTGAAAGTCTAGACCTTCACCTTTACGTAAATCTACCGATACTTGAGTGGTCGAGTCAAATTTTGCTTTTTCTTCGCCTTTGACTGCCGCAAGTGCGCCATCGAAGCAAGCCGCATAACCCATAGCAAATAATTGCTCTGGATTATTACCATCTTTACTTGAACCCGGTGCGACCATGTTAATCGTCAAATCACTATCTTGTAGACTAGCTTTACCAGAACGACCGCCAGTGACGGTTGCTTGAGTAGAATATAACGTGTTCATAACATATCCTTTGTTGTTGGTTTATTTATATAATTATTTAATCCAATTAGCCATCAAGCATAACAAACTGGACGCTACGCTCTATAGCTCAGTAGTAACCATATACAATGACTTTGTAAGTGAGCATTTATGTGAATAACGATAATGTGCTTCACATTCACCAATAAGCATTGCTAAACAATTAATGGCTTTAAATATATAAGTCATGGCGACATTGATGTAAACTAGTCACATGGTTTTTCACACACTATCAGCATAGCCCTATAAAAAATCCTAACCGTAAGGACGCCTTTTATGAAAGCAACAGTATTTTTGCCTATGACCCTATCCTTACTCGCGATGGCACTCGTAGGATGTGGCGGAGAAGATGATGGTGTCTACGGTTCAGGCGACAATAAAATCACGCTGACGAGCTTTGGCAATAGCTATGACAACCGAGCCAACGCGAGTGCTATTGCGCGAATTGATCAGACATACCGCACTGGCGGGCGCGAAATTAAGATAAAAAATCTGGTGAACAGTTATAACAACCAAAGTCTTAATAGCTTAGACAGAACCGTGCTGGCAGCTGATTTTGAAGGAAGGCTGGAAAATAAGGATATTGAAGTAAATGGCCGCACCGTCAAACGTCCTATTTATGAGACAAACAGCAACAAGCAATTGAACTATGAGATTACCTATAAAACCCTGAATCTCGCAGGTTTGAACGCTGGTAGTTATAGTCCGGGCACTACCATAGGCAATAGCCGTGGTATCATTACCGATTTAAATAACTATCCTGATATCCCAACCAATGTGACGTTCCCAGCGGGCTCGGTTTGTTATATTCCAGTGGTCACTAGCGAGCGCTCGTTTTTAGCCTTTAATGAAAAAAATAAAACCGGCTATAGTACGCTGGACAGATGGATTGAGGCGGCCGAAGAACGTTTTAACGACGATAGAGATTTTAGCACCTCACGCTTTGGTGTGGGTTTGGGCAATGACCAAAAAGCTGCGCAAGTGACGTTTTTTGAGTTTAGAAACCAGCCTGCTTATCAATACAATGGCGTTGAATATGATAATGATATTTATGAAGCCGACTCTGTGGTGCAAGGCAGCACTGACCCGAATACCAACAGTGTGCGCGGTGTCGTTGACTGCACGATAGTCAATGAGGTGGCAGGGGACTTCTTAGCAGCGCAAATCACACGCTATTATTAAATTCAAAAAATATTAAGCACTTTCTAGTTAAGTGTTTTCTAATTAAACACGCTCTATTTGACCAGTAGAGCGTGTTTTTTTATGCGCTAATTCTGCAACCTGACGCTAAATCCGCTACAATACGCCCATTATTTATACTATTTATTGAAATTAATGCCCAAAAGAAAGTTACTGTCTAAAAGACAGCCTTTTGGAAGTCAAGGTTGAAGCCAAAAATTATGAGCGTAGATCCAAAGAAATTAAACAAAGAAGTGGCCAAGCGCCGTACCTTTGCTATTATCTCGCATCCCGATGCGGGTAAGACCACCATGACTGAAAAGCTGCTGCTATGGGGGCAAGCGATTCAGGTGGTTGGTGAAGTTAAAGGCCGCAAAACCGACCGTCATGCGACATCGGATTGGATGAGCATGGAGCAGGAGCGTGGTATCTCTATCACTACTTCGGTTATGCAATTTCCTTATCAAGACCATATGGTCAATCTACTAGACACCCCGGGTCACGCCGACTTTAGTGAAGATACTTATCGTACGTTGACCGCTGTCGACAGCGCGCTGATGATGGTTGATGGCGCAAAAGGCGTCGAGGAACGTACCATCAAATTGATGGAAGTGTGTCGCATGCGTGATACTCCGATTATCTCGTTTGTGAACAAGTTGGATCGTCAGATTCGCGAGCCGCTTGAGCTGCTGAGTGAGATTGAGACGGTGCTTAAGATTAAATGTATTCCGTTGACGTGGCCCATTGGTATGGGGCAGGATTTCGTTGGCGTCTATCATTTGACCGAAAATAAGACTTACCTTTATGAAAAAGGTAATGGCGGCAAGATGACCGTCTCTGAGACCCGCGACGGCTATGATTATCCGGACATACGCGAGCGCCTTGGGAAGCTGATGTTTAATGCTTTTGAAGAGTCGCTTGAGCTGGTACAAATGGCGTTAGAAGACTTTAGCGAAGAGGCATTCTTGGCGGGTGAGATGACGCCAGTATTGTTCGGTACAGCGTTGGGTAACTTCGGTGTCAACATGGTGCTCGATACCCTTGTGAAATATGCACCGCCACCAAAAGCGCACCCGACTACTGAGCGTCAAGTCTCTGCAACTGAGACGGACTTTACGGGTTTTGTCTTTAAGATTCAGGCCAATATGGATCCGCGTCACCGTGACCGCATTGCTTTCTTGCGCGTGTGCTCGGGTAAGTATGAAAAAGGCATGAAGATGAAGCACGTACGTCTGGGTAAAGACGTGCGCATTGCCGATGCGCTGACCTTTCTCGCCGGCGACCGTGAAGCCTTAGAAGAAGCGTATCCGGGTGATATTATCGGTCTGCATAATCATGGGACGATTTCTATCGGTGATAGCTTTACCGAAGGCGAAGAGCTGAACTTTACCGGTATTCCGCATTTTGCCCCTGAATTGTTTCGCCGCGTGGTGCTCCGAGACCCGCTCAAGTCTAAAGCGCTACAAAAAGGCTTGCAGCAGCTCAGTGAAGAGGGCGCAACGCAGGTATTTATGCCGCAGATTAATAATGATTTAATCTTGGGCGCGGTGGGTGTACTACAGTTCGAAGTGGTCGCGCATCGCCTAAAAGAAGAGTACAAAGTACAGTGTACCTTTGAGCCAGTTTCAATTGCGACCGTGCGCTGGATTCACTGCGATGATGAAGTGGCCTTGGCTAAGTTTAAGAAAAAAGCCCATGACCAGCTATCACTTGATGGTGGTGGCTATCTGACCTATCTTGCGCCATCACGAGTTAACTTGCAGCTGATGCAAGATCGTTATCCAGAAGTGACTTTCAGCAACACTCGCGAGCATTAATATCTGTTATTTAAGTATGAGTAAATGGTTGAAACCTATTTTCTGTTTTTTAAAAGACACGCTAGCCGTGTCTTTTTTATTGCCCGTCGTTTAGACCGTTATTAAACCGATTTTTCATAAACACTGACATCTCAAAAATACTGATGACTCAAAAGCACTGATACTTCAAAAATAGTAACCCCTCAAAAACACAAACAGTGTTTCAACAATACATCACAGTGGTTACGGTAGAATAATATTAACCATTATGTATTTATGGAAAAATTATGATAATAATGTCTCGATTTACGAGCGCCACACCACCTATTAATCCGCCGTTAATGCCGAGCAGTGGTAACTTGCGCCGAGTTGGTACGTTAGTGACAGGCCTGCTGTTTGGAACAATAGCAATGTCCGCTAATGCGGACAATCTCATTAGCAGTACCGATTATCTTGATTATGAGCTGCCCAAAAGTGTGCAAGAGATATGTGCCGAACGACAGCATTGTCCAGAGATTGAGGTTAGGTATCTCAAAACCAATCAGGATTGGATAAACGATATCACCAATGCCCGTATCAATCATCTTGTCGTCAATAGTAAACAGACTGAATCCGCACCTATCAATACTAAGGCGACGCCGACTATGGTTAAGGCGGCTATTGATGACTTCGCAAGCTCACAATTTATAGATATGCCAGACGACAGTTCATGGTCGTATAATCTGACAGTGAAGCCTGAATATTTGGGTCATGTGAATGATTTTGAATTGTTTGAAATAAGCTCCTATGTGTTTACGGGCGGCGCGCATGGCATGCCTTATAGTGAATATTTAATATTCGATACAAGCAGTAAAAAACAACTGCAACTGACAGACATATTACAGACGGGCAAAAAACCCCGTTTTGAGGCGTTGGCTTATGAGGCATATAAACAGTGGGTAAAAACGGTCGATAACGACTTAAGCAGCTATGAGAAAAACTGGCCATTTACCCTCAGCGATAACGTCACATTGACTGGTAAAGGCGTTGATATTCGCTACCAGCACTATTCTATTGGCCCTTATGCTTATGGTATGCCTGTCCTAAGCATCCCTTATAGTAAGCTTGGCGGTGTGATCAAGCCGCGTTTTATTCCCAAATAATCGTTTTATCCTAAGAGAATAGTTGTAATAAATTTCAGAGAATGATTGAACATTTAATAATAAATTAAGGAGTGATGTTATGACGAGCAATATAGACAACACAGCAGCGACAACCCAAGCAACAGTCGCAGATACTTGGCGCCTCAATGCTCTAACCGCTGCGCTGGGTGATCTGACTTTGACTGTCAGCGACAGCCTATCTGTGGGACGTGGCAGTGATAATGACGTGGTACTTGGCAGTAAGGAGGTATCACGCAATCACGCGGTACTGAGCGTACTGAATGGCAAGCTGTACGTGAAAGATTTGGACTCCTCTAACGGTACGTTTATTAATGAGCAACGTATTGACGGTAATAAGTCTAAGCATCTTGAAGCCAATGATACGCTTGGCTTTGCCAGTTTTGCCTTCACTGTAACGCCGGTGACTGTTGCAGTGGATGAAGCTGTAGAGCAGCCAGTCTTCGCTGAAGAGCTGATGGTTGAGCGCGAATCTACGGTTGATACGGATGCTGACAAACCCGAAATGGTGATTGATGCACCAGACGTAAATTCTGAGCCAACTGCAGAGGTTAAGCCAGTTGTCAAAGAAACGATGGTTACAGACGTGTTGCCGTCAGCTAATGACTCAGATACCACTCCTGTTCAACAAGCTGATATTACTGAAAGCAAGATTGATAAGACTAATGAGGCTGATGCTCCAGTTGTTAAAGAAACGATCATCGAAGAGGTATTGGCGGCCAAAGATACTGTGGATACCACATCTGTGCAAGCGGCTCCAGTTGCCGCAGCTGCCTTAGACGAGCAGACACCGACTACTGAACAGGAAAATGTCGTGCATAAAGAGGTCGTGCCTAAAGAAACAATAACTGAGACGCCTGTTACTGAAGAGCCAGTAGCTACTGAAAATGAAAAAGCATTAGTTGAACAGCCCGCTGTCGAGCAACAGTCCTTAGACAATGCAGACCACGACAAAACCACCAAAACCGAACTACAGGAAGAAGCTGATCCAGATGTGTTGCGTGCCAAACAAGCAGCAACTGCTCAGTTTTCGGGTACGGCCAATTTAGGGCAGGCTCACGACCTTGGTACCGAAGGCAACAATGCCATGGACCAAGCTGTCGATAACCCCGCAAATGCTGGATACGTAGAGAAAAAGCCTAGTGGTGGTTGGTTCATATGGGTATTTGCCGTCATCCTTATCATTGGCCTTGCGCTATGGCTGTTCAATATGGGCGGTATATAAAAGGTGTACGACCCTAGCTTTGTTATATCGATAAGATAAATTAATGAGTTAAGGTTAGTTCCATTATTCTTAAAAATAGCGTCAGCGTTCGTTGGAGTGTTGACGCTATCTTTGTATTGTATTTTTATCATTGTTTTGAGATTGCTTCTAAGTTTAAGGCGCTTTGCCAACCCTGTGTTAAGAGAAAGCTACTATGATGACCTTTGAAGAGTATGACGCCTTTAAAAATCGTGGCTTTAGTCATGCGCCACTGGTAAAAAAACGCTTGATGGATGCGCAGACTCCAGTCTCGGTATTCTCTAAAGTACGTGACTTAAATGGCTCAGCGTATTTGTTTGAGTCCGTCGTAGGCGGCGAGCGTTGGGCGCGCTATTCGATGATTGGTCTAGGTAGTGATCTGATTTTGCAATATGTAGACGGTAATATGACGGTCAAAAAAAATGATCAGACCACCGTGGATGCAGTTGATGATCCTTTTGACTATATTCGTCAGTTGATGGCGCAGTATAAGATGCCAACTGCCGAAGATATTATTACCTTGCCGAGCTTTAGCGGTGGTCTCGTTGGTTATTTTGGTTATGATATGGTGCGAGTTATTGAACCCAGTGTGGGACTGTCTGACGCCCCCGATCCGATGTCACTGCCGGATATGTGGCTGATGCTGTCGATGAGTGTCATTGTTTTTGATAATTTAGAGAATACGTTGTCCATTATTGTTTATGCGGACTGCACCGCTGAAGACGGTTATGGTCATGCCATTCGTGAGCTAGAGCAAATTGAGGGTAAGTTGGCAGAAATGGCAGATTTAAGCGCGCCGATTATGCCAACCCCAAAGTTTGAATCACAAACAGGGATGGAGAAATACTGTCGCGACGTTAAGAACATTAAAGACTATATCTCAGCAGGAGAGGTGATGCAGGTGGTGCCTGCCCAGCGTTTGACCGCTGACTATACTGGCGACTCGCTTGCTGTCTATCGCGCCTTACGGTTTTTAAACCCATCGCCTTATTTATTCTTGGTTCATGGTTACACGCTTGATGATCATAAGCGTTTCGACATTATCGGTGCTTCTCCAGAAACCTTATCACGTATCGAAAATGGCAGAGTCACCGTGCGTCCACTGGCGGGCACCCGTAAACGTGGTCAAAACGCAGCGGAAGATTTGGTGCTTGAGCAGGAGCTGCTGAGTGACGAAAAAGAGATTGCTAAGCATTTAATGCTGATTGAGTCGGGTCGCAACGACATTGGCCGTGTTTGTGAATGTGATAGTGTCAATGTCACCGAAAAGATGTTTATCGAGCGCTATTCGCAAGTCATGCATATTGCCTCTAACGTTGAGGGCGATATATTGCCTGATAAAGATGCGCTTGATGTCTTTTGTGCGACTTTCCCCGCAGGCACGTTAACAGGCGCGCCTAAGATTCGTGCGATGCAAATTATTGATGAGCTGGAGCCGTTACGCCGCACTGTATTTGGTGGCGCCATTGGTTATCTGGGTTGGCACGGTAATATGGATAGCGCCATTGCTATTCGTACCGCTGTGATGCGGCGCGGCAAAATCCATATCCAAGCCAGTGCTGGGGTAATCGCTGATTCTATTCCAGAAGCAGAGTGGGACGAGACCAATAAAAAAGCGTTGGCGCTCATTAAAGCGGTCAAAATGGCCTGTAATGGCTTGCGTATTCGCTAGATGTTTGATGGAAGTGCTTGGCAAAAGTTTCATTAAAGTTGCTAGTCCTCACCATGCAAGTTATCGTTTTCATAAGCATGTTAATAACTATTCGAACAATCCGGATAAAAAGCGCTATTTTGTCTGATAAAAAATATCAATATAATCAGTTGCTTGACGTTTATTATTAAAATAAGTGTAAAAAAACTCAAAAAGAGCTTGCGTCTGTCTAAATATTTGATAGAATAGCCACCACTTTGAGAGAACAAGCCGACTTAGCTCAGTTGGTAGAGCAACTGACTTGTAATCAGTAGGTCGCCAGTTCGATCCCGGCAGTCGGCACCATCTCTTTCAAAGTCGCTTTTTATGAATTTGTCTTAGATTAAGTCATCTTTGTTCAAAGCAAACTAAGGTGGGATTGGGGAGCGGTCAAACCCAACAGACTGTAAATCTGTCGCGAAAGCTTCGAAGGTTCGAATCCTTCTCCCACCACCATATTTTCTAAGTTTGTTATAGCGCCAAGCATACTCAATATATAACCACTCTTTATAAGAGTGAGCTTACAGAAGAGTAAATGCGGGTGTGGTATAATGGTAACACCTTAGCCTTCCAAGCTAATGACGCGGGTTCGATTCCCGCCACCCGCTCCATATAGTCACAATCGCAAAGACTACCAATAATTCATCACGACAGTCAGTATATTATTGCTGTATCGTGATATTTTTTTTAGTGCAACCCACTGGTTGGCTACTGTAGTTGTTAAAAGCATGCTCATATAGCTCAGCGGTAGAGCACTCCCTTGGTAAGGGAGAGGTCTCGAGTTCAATTCTCGATATGAGCTCCATTTATTATTCCAGCTTTTTGCGTTTGCTTTGCTATTTTAATACACAGCTTTATATCGATATCGAAACTATAGAATATTGAAAACGATAAAAAATCAGTATAGCAAATAAAAATTTAAGGGTGACACTGAGGTGTTGCCTTTTAGTGCTGTCAATTTCTCAATCAATTATATTGATGAAGCAATGCAGTACGAACACGCTCACATAATACAGTTTAATATTCGAGAGCTAAAAAAGTTAAAGATTGAAAAGCAAGTATAATGCCTACATATAAAAGTATGGCGTTTATATTGCACTAAAGCAGTTAAGAGTAAGACAATAAAGCAGTTTTTAGTAGATAAACCATAGCGTCAACGGTTTGATGGTTTTGTATGTATCATGAGCCGTCAAACAGCTATTTACCGATCTTTGATTATAAAGATTCA
>NZ_PJBY01000093.1:0-23247 GCF_002836005.1 Psychrobacter sp. Sarcosine-3u-12 | reverse complement strand
CAGTTACAGCGGTAATTTATAAAAAACAACTTATAGGCTAGGTATTAACTGAAAATTTTTTCAAAAAAATAATCACTATTTATTTAAGAAATACATGTCATATCGTCATTTTTCTATCGCTATAAACAACCCCTTAATAAGCGCCTATAATAAAGAGTGATTATCGTTTGATAACTGAGTGTAGAACGCGAGTTTTCATTTTACTATATTTCTTCTTTCTCAATATACCAAAGGGCAGTTGCACTATGTTGTGACTTGAGCCTTATATGACTGCAATATAGAGTGTAGCGAATGACTACAGCCTGTCATATTTAACAAGGAAGTCATTGAGTAAAGCATTCACGCATTACCGTATTGAGTACCACGTTGATTTAACAACACCCTGTCATGGTACAGGGCTGACTGATAAAAAAGGATGAATAAAGATGAGTTATTATAAGGATGCTGATAGCACCGAAACCCAAGAGTGGCTGGACGCCTTTGAGTCTGTCATCAAACACGCAGACAAGGATCGTGCCCAATTTTTGCTAAAAGCGTTATACAATATGGCGGTACAAGAAGGACTGCCATTCAATCGACTAGATACGGCTTATATCAATAGTATTGCCGTCGAAGACGAGCCAATGTACCCAGGGGACTTGGGTATGGAGCGCAAAATTCGCGCCTTGATTCGCTACAATGCTTTGGCAATGGTCATGCGCGCTAATAAGAATGACGACGACTTGGGTGGTCACTTAGCGACATTTGCCTCTAGTGCCACGCTATATGAAACGGGCTTTAACCACTTCTTCCGAGCGGCAAGCGATCACTTCGGTGGTGATATGATCTACTACCAAGGTCACTCTGCACCCGGTATTTATGCTCGCTCATTTTTAGAAGGTCGCTTGACAGAGGATCAGCTTGAGAACTTCCGTCGTGAAGTCGGTGGCAAAGGTTTATCAAGCTATCCGCATCCTTATTTGATGCCGGACTATTGGCAATTCCCTACGGTATCAATGGGACTTGGCCCGATCATGTCGATCTACCATGCGCACGTGCATAACTATCTGATCAATCGCGGCTTGCTCGAAGATGAAGGTCGTAAAATCTGGACTTTCTTAGGCGATGGCGAGACAGATGAGCCAGAAAGCCTAGGGGCTATCTCTCTTGCCGGTCGCGAAAAACTTGATAACCTCATTTGGGTGGTCAACTGTAACTTGCAGCGTCTAGATGGGCCAGTGCGTGGTAATGGCAAGATTATTCAAGAGTTAGAATCTGTGTTCCGCGGTGCTGGCTGGCGAGTTATTAAAGTCGTTTGGGGTGGCAACTGGGATACCTTGCTAGCCAATGATGACTCTGGCGCGCTCAAATACCGCATGGAAGAAGTGGTTGATGGGGAGTATCAGCTGTATGAAGCCCGTGATCCTGAGTTTGTGCGTACAGAGTTTTTTGGTAAATACCCTGAGTTAGAAGAAGTCGGTAAATCATTGTCTGATGATGATATCGCACGCCTAAACCGTGGTGGGCATGACCCAGTGAAGGTCTATGCTGCCTTTAGTGAAGCGATGAAAACCAAGGGTCAGCCAACGGTAATTTTAGCCAAAACTGTAAAAGGCTATGGCTTATCAGATCAAGCACAAGCGGTCAACAAATCGCATCAGATCAAAAAGCTGGATCAAGATGGCTTGATGTATTTTCGTGACCGCTTTGATTTGCCGTTTACGGATGAGCAGTTAGAGACGCTACCGTTTTATCGTCCAGAAGAAAACTCAGCAGAGATGAAATATCTAAAAGGACGCCGCGAAGCCTTGGGCGGTCATTTACCCAATCGCCGCAGTGGGCATATCCCCTTAAATATCCCTGAGTTGTCCATTTTTGACCGCGTATTAAAAGGTAGTAATGGCAAAGAGCAATCGA
The DNA here is from genome assembly GCF_002836005.1 of Psychrobacter sp. Sarcosine-3u-12. Taxonomy (NCBI): domain Bacteria; kingdom Pseudomonadati; phylum Pseudomonadota; class Gammaproteobacteria; order Moraxellales; family Moraxellaceae; genus Psychrobacter; species Psychrobacter sp. Sarcosine-3u-12. The sequence continues at coordinate 21,351 of NZ_PJBY01000093.1, read as the reverse complement.
CGACGATGGTGTTCGTACGCCTGCTGGCAGCCATGCTAAAAAACAAAGACATCCAAGATCGAGTAGTACCCATTGTCCCTGACGAAGCACGTACTTTTGGTCTAGAAGGTATGTTCCGTCAGTTGGGTATTTATTCTGCTATCGGTCAAACCTATACGCCAGAAGATAGCGAAGCATTGATGGGCTATAAAGAAGCCAAAGACGGTCACATGCTAGAAGAAGGCATCAACGAAGCTGGGGCGATGAGTGCTTGGATTGCGCTCGCGACCAGTTATTCGATCAACGCCTTACCGATGATTCCGCTATATATCTATTATTCTATGTTTGGTTTCCAACGTGTGGGCGATTTGGCTTGGGCGGCAGGGGATTGCCAAGCACAAGGCTTCTTGTTGGGTGCGACCGCTGGTCGTACGACACTGAATGGCGAAGGCTTGCAGCATCAAGACGGTCATTCGCAGATATTGTTCAACGTCGTACCAAACTGCGTCAGCTATGACCCCTGCTTTGGTTATGAGCTGGCCGTTATCATGCATGATGGCTTGCGCCGCATGTACGCAGAAGGCGAGCGCGTCTATTATTACTTGACGCTTATGAACGAAAACTATGAGCAGCCTGCCATGCCAGAAGGGGTGGAAGAAGGTATCAAACGCGGTATGTATTTGCTAGAAGACAATGGCTCAAGTCAGGTTCAGCTCTTGGGTTCGGGCGTTATCTTACGTGAAGTGCAAAAAGCAGCACAGATTCTAAAAGATGAGTTTAATATCACCTCCAACGTCTGGAGTGTGACCAGCTTTAACGAGCTAACTCGTGATGGTATGGCTTGTGATGATTATAATCGCTTGCATCCAATGGATGAAGAAAAGGTGCCTTGGGTCACTGAGCAATTGGCCCAGCACGAAGGTATCGTAGTGGCAGCGACGGACTATATGCGTAACTATTCGGAGCAGATTCGTGGTTGGTTACCTGACAGTCGTCCTTATACCACGCTAGGAACAGATGGTTATGGTCGTTCAGACTCACGTGAGAAATTGCGCAGCTTCTTTAACGTCGATGCCGCTCACATTGTGGTAGCGACGCTAAAACGCTTGGCTGATGAAGGTGAAGTCGAAATGCGCTTGGTCAAAGATGCCATTTCTAGCTTCGGTATCGATGTAGATCATCCACCTGCATGGCAGCAACAGCCTCATTATGATCATTTCCCAGATGCGCCAGCGCCTGATAATGTCAACCCGCATCCTGTTCCTGAGTTCGTTGGGGAAGAGGATGACGAAATCAGTAGTGAAGGCCGTTCTGAAGATCAAGCCGATGCGACTTTACTCAATGATGGTGATGTCAAAGAATAATAACCATAAGACAAGGAGATAAATCATGGACATTAAAGCCCCCGATTTGGGTGTTGATAGCGCCGAAGTCAGCGAAATTATGGTAGAAGTTGGCGACGTCATCGAAAAAGACGACAACATTATTTTATTAGAATCTGACAAAGCCTCAGTCGAAGTACCTAGCTCTGCCGCTGGTACAGTCACTAAAATCAGCGTTGCAGTTGGCGATCAAGTCAGTGAAGGCATGGTACTGATTGAGTTAGATAGTGATACTGGCACTGATAGTGAAGACAGCGGTAATGAGAGCAATGATGCTGAGGCAGACGATCAGCAAGCTCCTGAAAATAATGCGGCAAGTGCGGATAGTGTAGATGCCGAAAACGACGATAAAGAAAAAGCACAGGAAGACGAGCAAGCATCTTCTGTCTCCGATAGCGCTGCTGACTCTGCGCCAAGCTCAGGGAAAGCGACCACTCATGCACTGCCTGATTTAGGTGTGGATGAAGCGCAAGTTTCTGAGATCATGGTGAGTGTCGGTGACATGGTTAGCGCTGACCAATCTATTTTGCTGATTGAGTCTGATAAGGCATCGGTTGAAGTACCGGCACCAGAAGCAGGGAAAATTGAGAAAATACTGGTCGAAGCTGGTGATATGGTTGCCAATGGTCAAGATTTTATCGTCATTAGTAGTAGTGGCTCAGAGGCGGATAGTGCCAATAAATCAGCAAATGAATCAAAAACCGACAAACAAACCAGCTCAAATGACCAAAAGCAGGCGGCGGCTGAGCCAAAGCAAGCATCTGTAAAAGAGACGTCAACCAGTACACCGACTCAATCAGCGGACAACAAGCTGACTGAAACTCAGGTGAATGAGAAGTTGGTCGATGTTTATGCTGGTCCTGCCGTGCGTAAGTTGGCAAGGCAGCTAGGTGTAGATATCAGTCAAGTGACGGGTTCTGCAATCAATGAACGTATCTTAAAAGAAGACTTATTTGCCCATGTGAAGCAAAGCCTGACCAATAAGCAAGCTGCACCTGCTAGTAGTGGCACTGCGTCCAGAGCAAGCCTACCAAGCTTACCTGATATGAGTAATGCAGAAATCTGGGGCGAGACAGAAGTGCAGGATCTGAGCCGTCTACAAAAAGTCTCGATACCGCAGCTCAATTACAATACCTATCTACCACAAGTGACGCAGTTTGACTTGTCCGATATCACTGAGACAGAAAAGCTACGCGGTGAGCTAAAAGGCGGTATGAAGGCGGAAGGTATCGGCTTCACTATCTTGGCATTTGTGGTAAAAGCAACCGCCTATGCCTTGACCCAGCATCCTCGCTTCAATAGTCACTTAAGCGATGACAATAGCCAAATTATCCTGCGTAAAAGTGTGAATATGGGCATTGCGGTAGCGACTGATGATGGCTTAATCGTTCCCGTTATTAAAAATGTGCAAGACAAAGGTCTGAAGCAAATCGCGATTGAAATTGGCGAGCTGGCAGTCAAAGCCCGTGATAAAAAACTGAGCACCAAAGATTTACAAGGCGCAAGCTTTACCATATCAAGCCAAGGTAATTTAGGTGGGACGGCATTTACACCATTGGTAAATTGGCCACAAGTAGGTATCTTGGGTGTGTCTGAAGCCAGTATGCAGCCACGTTGGAATGAGAGTAGCCAGAGCTTTGAGCCACGCCTCATGCTGCCATTATCTTTATCTTATGATCACCGCGTGATTAATGGTGCAGATGCAGCAGTATTCACCCGATATATTGCGACCTTGCTTGCTGATCCACGCCGTATTTTACTGTAGAGATTTTTGGTTTTTAACCTGTATAAACAATAAAAAGACTGTCTACGGATGGTCTTTTTTTGTGCTTAAATTTTAAGCATAAAAAAACCAGCGATTAATCTGGCTTTTTTATTGGCGATATTTTGACTATAAATTAAAACTGTTTAATGAAAGCGACGCCATATACCCAAGGGCTGATGTCGACCTCGCCAAGCTCAACAGTATTACCATTAGACTCAACACTTGCGTCTGTTTTGATGTCCATATAACGAGCATCAATACGGAAGTATTCAGTTGGGGCAAACGGGATATCAAGACCAATATGGCCTGCAATGCCCACGCTGTCATCAAGCTTCAAGTTCTCAAAAGCGTCGCTATAGATTTTTTCTTTGAAAAAAGTCGTATAGTTCACACCAACACCAACGAACGGCTTGACGTTCATTGGCATGTTATAGCCATCAAAGTGGTATTGTATAGATAAAGTAGGTGGGAGATGCTGAGTTTTTGCATCAATTTTATTGCCATCAGCATCGGTTAGAGTGATGTCGTGATGGAATGGAATCGCCGCTAGCAGTTCGACACCGACGTTATCAGCAAAGAAGTACTCACCGCTGATAGTTGGACGGATATCATCATCAACTTCTACAGAAAGTGTACCATCTGCAAGTGTGCCGTTATTGCTTTTAGGGTCGACCATATGAGCGCCAGCAGCCACAGACCATGTGCCCGCAGGTACGGCAAAAGCAGTGGTCATGGCTAAAAAAGTTGTAGCAGCTAAAACTAGGGATTGTAGTTTCATCGTTTGATTCCTCAACGCAATAATAGGTTATCGATAAGCATTTAATGAGGGATGGCATTAAGTGCTGATACACAATGTTATCATTATAGATTGCCTTGTAACATTGTAACGCTATTGTAGCATTAAAACCATTTTAACAGTAAGGTTTTTAACTAAAAAACCCTTAATAATTTTAAGGGAATGAAAGGTTATGGTGTAAATGACAGGTTCATCAAAACATATTTGTTAAACAGTTCTCGTTACTGTAAGTTAGTAGTCAGTTTTATACGGCTGGTATAAATTAATATAAAGGGACAATTAACGACGACGGATAGGGTGTATTATGCTGGGCTACTGTAGTAACTCGCCGCTGCGCTGCGGACAAGCACGTTCAATGACTTTATTAAACCAAGTGGATTCTTGTTGCCCAGAATGCGGTGTTTTTTTATTGCCTGCTCAAAATCTCAGTCGTCAATTACGTGCCGATGAGCGATTTTTACAATACACCTTTCTTACGACGGGGTTAATGTTGCTGGCTTGCGTCTACATTTATTACGTAAATTTTGTATAATGATACTGCTTTTCATTATGTCATTTAGCGCGATAATCAGGCTTTAATACTTTTATTTCATTATCATAAGATCGGTGTTACACCGTATAGGGACCGCATGCAATTCCAACATATACGGCGCTTGCGTACTTTCGTTTATAACATTTTGCAAAATGATGAGCATGACACGCTTTTTAGCCGCTACGTCGATTATTTTCTGATATTTCTAATCATGACCAACGTGGCAGCCGTGATTGCGGAGTCTGTAGACAGTTGGTACTACCCTTATCAAGATTATTTTACATGGTTTGAAAACTTCTCCATCGTAGTGTTCTCTATTGAGTATCTGCTACGTTTGTGGAGTGTTGCCGAAGCGAAGCCCGATCACACCACTTGGCGTCAGCGTTGGCAATGGCTAAAAAGCCCCTCGGCATTGATTGATTTGGTTGCTATTGTGCCGGCGTTCTTGAACTTCTTTGTCACAATTGATTTACGCTTCTTACGTATTTTGCGCCTCTTCCGTATTCTTAAACTAACGCGTTATTTTGCGTCGATGCGTATTTTATTGGTGGTAATCAGTAAAGAGAAAGGCTCATTTCAAGCCGTTATTTTTATTCTAATCATCATGATTGTGACCGCTTCTAGTGGTATTTATCTGGTGGAGAACCATGCCCAGCCAGAAGAGTTTGAGTCTATCCCTAAAGCCATGTGGTGGGCGGTAGTGACGCTGACGACAGTGGGTTATGGTGATGTGACACCTATTACCAATGCCGGTAAAATATTGGGCGCGATCATTACGATACTGGGTGTCGGTCTGGCCGCATTGCCTGCAGGTATTCTAGCCACGGGTTTGGCAAATGAGCTGAACCAGCGCCGTGAAGAGCTAGAGCAGCACTTTCGTGAGCAACTGGTCGATAGCGATTTTGATTTGATACAGAACCAGATGATGGTAGAGAAAATACGTCGTGAGCTTGGGCTAGATAAGGAGCAGGCGCAAAACATCGTACTACAGGTATTGCGCGAAAAAGAACTGGAACGCCGTGAAAATGAAGTCGATGAGCGGCAAAAGAATTTTTGTCCGCATTGCGGTGAGGCTTTGTAAGTAATATAGTTAGGATATCTTAAAAATGTGACGGTATTGCTGATATCAATTTTTTGTAGCCTCTGTCTGCTCAGGCATAGCAAGTAAGAAAAATGGATATCAGCAGTGCGTGATATATTGATATTACTTTTCACTCACTATATTCGTAGTAATTATTTTGAATTTGCAAAAATCAGAGTTTACAAAAAGGGTGCAACGTTTAGAGAACGTCGCACCCTTTTTTATCACATGAGATTGTGTCCATTATACCTGATTTGATGTTACACGCCTTGTGGAATAGGCAGCGCACGTGCCAATTCATGAGCGACTTGCTGCGCTGCTGTGGCTAAGTCTTCGGCGGCAAGCGGTAGGTTTTGCAATGTCAGATGCCAATCATCTACTTCTCGGCGCAAATGGGCGACCCAAAGCGTAGAGCAATCTCGCGGCAGTTGCTTTAGATTAACCTCAAAACAGCGGTTGCCTTCATCATCACTTAAATGAATCTCACCTTTTTTGACTCTAAAAAAAGCATGACCGTGGTAAGAGTTAGCAAGCAAGGCAATATGGGTGATATGTGCTGGAATCTTGTCCAAGTAGAGTCTGATTTGCTCTTGGTCAAGTGGGGCTAGGTACATTGCTTGGTCGCCACGGTCTTTGCCGTTCAGACTGTCCCCTTGATGGCGTACTGATTCGGCCTTATCGCGTAGCTGTTTGAACCAGACGATATCGCTAATAGTACAGTTATCGTCATACAAGGCGCACGCTAAGTCGATATCAATCGCCCCTTCATTCTTTTTAAAACGCTTCAACATACCTTTGGGTTCAGTCTTGGTAAACTCGTAGTTGAGCGCAAAAAATAACGTGCCCGCATCCAAACCTAATCCTTTTAAACTGTCTGATAGTAGTGGTGACGGGGCAGTGGTCGACATAATGTTCCTTGTTATTTTTTGATGATTTAAATGATTTGATATTGACTGAGTATTGCTCCGGATAAAGAGAACTCAAAATAAAGAAGGTTCAAATTAAAAAGTGTGCTTTATCCGCGTCATTGATTATCCAAGGCTTTATCCAAGACAGCTTGATATAGCAGCTCAGGTTTGGCATTTAAGAGACCATTGCCAAAACCGCGCAACCACCAGACCAGCTGGGAGGTCAAATTCACCGTTGCCTGAATGGTCAGTGTGTCATCGTCATTCAAGGTAACCGTTTGATCATCGCTAAGCTTGCTTTCAGTTAGGCTCTTGCCCGCTTGTTTGGTGAATTGTAGCTCAATAGGCATATTTTTGCCATGATCGGACAGCTCACGAAATAATGGATGGCTAAAGCCCATACCACCGGCGTCCAAATAACTGTCAAGGTGAAAATTATCGGGAGTCTTTGCGGCAGTTTCTAAAATCTCGACGCTGGCAAATCGATGCAAGGCAAATGTGCGAATGACAGTCTCTGGATCATCCGTGCGAGTTGCCAGTAGGTAAATGATGACGCCGCGTTGAATGATAGCGATGGGATTTAGGATGTATTCACCGGCTTGCGATTTATTGCTACGGGTATAGCAGGCTTTAATTTGTAATTGATAAAACAGCGCGTGGTAAATATTGTCTTTGCTATCCAAGTCAATATGTGGGGCGATTAATGGCTGAGTGGCAGGCTCGATGCGCACTCTGTCTATCCATGAATGGGTGACTTTGCTGTTTTTTAGCTGCCGCCGTGCTAGGTCAAACCACGGAAATAACTCATCTAAAATAACAGGCGGTAATAGCTGGGTCAGATTGGCCTCAACCATATTAAAGGCAACCGCTTGTGAGAGATTCATGTGCGGTAAGCTTTGTAATGGTGCATCATCACGCCAGCGCCAGCCTTGCGGATTGGCATTGTTTTTTTCGATAGGGAAACGTTTCGCCAGCGCATTTAGGTCGCGCTGTACCGTGCGCAGGCTAATATCAAAGCCTGCCATCATCAACTGCTCATAAATATGCGTGGTACCCACCCAGCGATTGCGCTGTAGTTGTGATAACACTTGCCACTGCCGCGCCGTCGTTGCTGCACCGTGGCGATTATCGCTGCTGTCTTCTGAGACATTGTTGCCCGCAGCCGCTACGCTATTGGCTTGCTCAATAGCATCTGTTTGAGTTTGGAGTAGGTCGGCATTAGCAGGATGTACAGTCATTAAGCGATAACCTTTATGAAGTCACGAGTCAGTTTTTAGGTATCTTTATCGAGTCACTAGCCGTTTATCATCGCAGAAAAGCATCGTAGCGTCTAGGGCATCCTATCAATTAGCCTATTGATTCATTAAGTGGTTTTAAATGGCTAAATTTCGCTATACATCAGCCTATATGGCATTAATGGACATTTTGGTATCATTAGTATCCACACTCTGATCGATGCTTTGATTGATACTAGAGTCGTCATCCATCACAGCTTCATTATTGTCTTTCTTGTCTTTACGTTTCTCTTTTTTTCTCTTGTCTGCTTTTTTCTGACGTTTTGCTTTCTGCTGCTTTTTATCTTTCTTTTTGGATTTTTTTTCGTCAATGTCATCGTCATTGTTATCTTGATTTTCATCCCATAACATCAGACGGCTTAGGACTTTGCCAAACAATGTCTCTTTACGATAGCGACCTTTTTTATTCACGGTATCGATAGGTAGACCAGTCATTAACGTCAGTGCTTCACTTAGAGTATGGACACCATAAATATGAAATTCGCCTGCTTTGACAGCGGCAATGATATCGTCGCGCAGCATGAGCTGTTTAACATTGGCCATCGGAATGACCACGCCTTGCTGCCCAGTCAATTCTTGCTCGCGGCATGCATCAAAGAATCCGGCAATTTTAGAGTTGATACCACCAACCGCTTGAACCTCGCCCAATTGGTTCATAGAGCCAGTAATGGCAAATGATTGATCAATCGGTACATTTGCTAAAGCGGACAATAGCGCACAGCCTTCGCTGACGGTGGCACTGTCACCATCGATATGCGCGTAGCTTTGCTCAAAAGCAAGTGAGGCACTAAAGTTGAGCGCATGATGTTGGCTAAATAACGCGCGCAAATAGCTGGTCATAATCAGCATGCCTTTGGCGTGTAAGCTACCACCCAAATCCACGTCGCGCTCAATGTCGAGAATCTCACCCGTACCGATATTTGGTTGAATAACGGCAGTCAGGCGGGCGGGCATGCCAAACTCACTATCGGCATAGCTGACCACTGTCAGCGCATTGACTTGTCCGACAGCGCTGCCTGTGGTTTGGATAAGCTGTTGACCGTTTTTGAGCTCATCCCAATAGAGGTCACGCAGGTATCCTGAGCGCTCGTCCATATCATCGATGGCTTGCGTGACATGATGAGCATTGACAATGTTGTTACCGCTCAAACGTGCATGACGGTTGGACTCATGCAATAGCTTAATCAGTAAATCACTGTGCAAACTTAAGCGATCTTGGTCTTCTGCTTGCAGGCTTAAATGCTCGAGTAGGGCGGCTTGTGCACTACGATCAAACGGGTAGAGGTCGGCATAATCAATAATGTCGGCCATTTTTGCGACCAGTGCCAACTCGTGCTCACTGCTGCGAGGCACATCATCATGAAAGTCAGCACGTACTTTAAATACCGCATCAAACTCAGGCTCAAGCTCTAATAGCTCATAATACAAGTCTGCTTCGCCAAGCAAAATCACCTTAATATCAAGGTCAATGGGCGCAGGTGCTAATGATAAGCTTCCTGTTAAGGTTAGCATTTGCTCAAGACTTGAGAGTTTGATTTTACGCGATTGTAGTGCGCGCTTAAGACCCTGCCATGCATAAGGATGCTCAAGTAAATGACTGGCTTCTAACAATAAATAGCCGCCATTGGCACGATGCAGGGCGCCCGCTCGAATCATACTGACATCGGTGGTCACCGTGCCCAGTTGGGTGATTTGCTCAACATGACCCAATAAGTTCAAATGCGTCGGCAAATCTTCAAAGACAACGGGTGCGCCGCTGTCTGGCGTGTGACTGACAATGACATTGACCGCGTAACGGCTCGGAGTCGTCGCCAGAACTGCCGTCACAAACTCTTCATCATCGCCATTGACGATGCGCTCGACATGCGTAACCATGTCGGCAAATACCGCTTTGAGATAATCAACGACCAGCGGATGACTGGCAAACTGCTCATAAATAGGGGTAAACAAAGGTTGCAGTGCACGACGTGCAATATTGCGATGTAATGCTTCTATGGCGTCATTGGCTTCGTCTTCTAACTGCTCTAAGGCGATGGTCAGCTGACTCAAGCGTTTTTGCATATGGTTCTTTTGCACGAAGTTACTTAGCTCAGCTTCGTATTCACTATTGCCATATTCGTTGTCGTTACCGTCAGTAGCATTTTTGCTAGAAATAGTCGTTTTCTTACTTTCTCCGATTACTGATGTGTTTTGACTGTTGATAGATGTTTTGGCATCTTTATTATCAGCATTATTGTTTTCAGTCGCGACTTGATCGGTTTCTGTTGTCAGTTGGCTTGGATGGACAAACACGGGTTTGTTATCAAAGGAGCGAAACGTCAATGCCAAATCATATTGCTTACCCTCAGCATTGAGCACATCATAAGCCTGACTTTCTTTTTGATGCGTGTCGTTTTTGATGGCTTCAATCTTGCTTTGATACTGGTCGCTACGAAAGCGCTGGCTCAGGCGTTTTTTGGCCTGTTGCCATAGACTATTAACTTGCTGCTGCAGTAGCGAGGCTTGACCAGCAGGAAGGCGCAAGGCGAGCGGTGTGCGTGGATCGGTGAAATTATGTACATAAACCCAGTCATCAGGGGTCGGCGCATCGGCAGCGATACGGGTCAGTAAGCGGCTGATAACGGTGCGTTTGCCCAAGCCATTTTCACCAGCCGCAAACACATGATAGCCACTGGCTTTGATATCCAAAGCCGTCTGCAACGCTTTTAACGCACGCTGTTGACCAAAGCCCACGTCCAAATCTGGCGCGGTACGTGTGTCCGTCGGCAGCTCATCGGCATTGCTATAGCGCTTTAATTGCTCAGCGCTGACAAGGCAGTGCTGTTTTACCTCAGTAAAGAGGGGATGCGGCGTATCTAGTGTTGTTTGCGTGCCGTCTGTCGTTTGGTCGGTCAATTCAGCAATGGGTGTTACCATATTAGTCGTGTCTTTTATATTAGCGTCATTTGATGTTTTGGACATAGGGGCATGTTTCTGTTCGGTCATAGGCGTATGGTGTGTCGTCTTAAAAAATGAATTGTTTTTAAAGGGTAGAGTAGGTATTAATTTTTTTACACAGTTTCTTTATGCTTAATTTTTAATGAGTAATTTTTTAATTGGTAATAAGACATCTTACAAGATATGGCGGTGTTTTAAATAAGTCATTAAACGCAGATTTGTATCATAATTGGATGCGTCACTGAAAATAATCAATAAAAGAGCAACAGATAGAGGGTCAGTTTAATGCCATCAAAGCAGAATAACGCCTCAATAGCCGCGCAGATAGTATAAGATGTCTCACATTGGCGCAATCTGCAACTATTCAATAGGCAGACTGCATGATAAAATAGACGGTTCACATGTCAAAACTGGATAACTCGTTGTATGTCAGCTTCCGCTAAAAAAACTTCATCGCCTGCCAACATGGGTAATATCCATATCGACCCGACTGGCTTTGTAAAGCTTGGCGCGCAATTGCCAGCGCTAGCTAATACCTTGGCACAAGCGATTAATGAGCTAAGTCTACCGTTAAGTGAGACGCAGCAGCGCACGTTATTATTGTACTTAGACCAGCTTTTATTGTGGAATAAAGCGTATAATCTGACCGCTATCACCGATCCAGAAGAGGCGCTGATTAAGCATGTGATTGATTGCTTGGCTATTATAACGCATTTGCCGTCGGGGTCACTGCTAGATATCGGTACAGGGGCTGGCTTGCCCGCCGTAATAATTGCGATTTGTCAGCCTGAGCGGCAGTGTACGGCGCTTGATAGCAATCAAAAAAAGATTCGTTTTATTAAGCAAATCAGTAGCGAGCTGGGCTTGAGCAATATGCAGCCTATCGCCTCTCGTATTGAAGCGCATGAGGCCAGCTATGACGTGGTCACCTCTAGAGCCTTTGCCAGTCTAATCGATTTTGTTGAGGCCGCGCAGCCAAGACTGGCGGATAATGGTTATTTATGTGCGATGAAGGGTAAAGCGCCAAGTGATGAAGAGTTACAAGCGCTAGATAACGACTGGCATATTAAGACCATTAAGCTTAACGTGCCACGTCTGCATGACAGTCGTCATTTAATTGAATTGTCTGCTAAAAATGTCTAAGCTATGAGCACCTTGTAGTCGTGAAACATCGTTTACCTTGATATTTAAATAGCATAATATCTAAAAAAGCCTTATGCAAAGCGAGCCATTTATATTATAAGTATCATGTGTATTATAGTGATAAGAAGCTGAACGCCAAAGATTGCGATTGCTAAAATGACTATTAATAACAGGCAATTATTAAAAGTAGGCAGTCACAGATACATAGTACAGACAGTCGGTAAAATACAGTAAAGACCCTAATTAAATTGAGTGAGTGTATGGAAATCATAGCAATTGCGAATCAAAAAGGCGGCGTGGGTAAAACCACAACGGCAGTAAATTTGACCGCCAGCTTGGCTGCTAAGCGCAAGCACGTACTGCTGATTGACCTAGACCCACAAGGCAATGCGACCAGTGGTACTGGTGTGGACAAAAACGACTTAGCGCTGACGATAGCCGATGTGTTGCTGGATGGTGTCTCGCTATCTGATGCTATTGTTAACAGCCCAGCAGGGTTCGATGTGATCGGGGCCAATCGTGATTTGGCTGGTATGGATATCACCTTAATGAGTAAAACCAACAGTCATGAGCTGTTTAAGACAGCGATGGCAGCGTTGGTCAATGATCAGATCGCGGCTAACAAACCTGCTTATGATTATGTGATTATAGATTGTGCCCCAAGCTTAAACTTGCTGACGATTAATGCCTTGGTCGCCACCGACGGGGTTATTATTCCTATGCAGTGTGAGTATTATGCATTAGAAGGCTTAGCGGACTTGTCGCAAACGATTGAACGTCTAACAGAGCTCAATCCGAAGCTATATATTCGCGGCGTCGTCAGAACGTTATTCGATGCGCGCAATACATTGGCTCGCGATGTCTCTGCTGAATTAGAAGCGCACTTTGGCGATATCATGTACAAGACACATATTCCAAGAAACATCCGCTTGGCAGAAGCACCCGCACATGGCTTGCCAGTTATCGCGTACGAGCGCTGGTCAAAAGGGGCGCGTGCTTATCAAAAATTGGCTGCTGAAGTGATGAAACAGTAATAAAAAAGCCAATAGTTTTGTGTGTATAAGCACCAAAAACTAGTCATAATGGAAAATGACCAAACAGAAAATAGTATTAAACATCGTATTTATTATCGTCAGTCCAAAATAATATCAATACAAGACAACTGAGTGCTAGCGATACATTAGTATGGTCAGCGGGGTTGAGTCTGTAGTGATTTATAGTGGGCAGGCTGTAGCAATGAGTAAGCCGCAGTAACAATTATTTGGCTTTTATTTTAGCGTTAGAGGATAGGTAATCATGGCGAAGAAAAGAGGATTGGCTGCTAATCGAGGCTTGGATGCCTTGTTAGGGTCAATCAAAAAAGAAAAGCAAATTACCGCCTCTGCCTTGCAAGATGATATGGCTGCGCGTGACAACACTGTGCCAGCTGAAGCGCTAGAAGCTGATAGCGAAGAAGCCAGTGCGCCTGCTAAAACTGCTCGCGCCAAAGCCAGTGAAAAACCGGCTGCAAAAACTACAGCGTCTGTCGCGACTGATGGTAGTCGTACCGCCCGCTCGCCGCGTACGGCAAGCAAAATACCTGCCAATAAGTCTCGTGCAGCTAGCACAGACAATAATGGAGCAGAAGACCAAATCAGCTTGGTGCAAATCGATGTGACACGTCTACAAGCGGGTAAATATCAACCGCGCCGTGATATGAGCGAGACTGCCCTAATGGAATTGGCCTCTTCTATCGAGCAGCATGGCGTGATGCAGCCCATTGTTATCCGTCCACTATTAGCCAACGAAGACAAAAGCGAGGCATTCGTCACCCACGAAATCATCGCAGGTGAGCGGCGCTGGCGTGCAGCAAAAATGGCGGGCAAGTCTGTCATTCCTGCCATTGAGCGTGCCCTATCAGATGAGCTGGCCATTGCGCTGGCATTGATTGAAAATATCCAACGTGAAGATTTATCAGTGATTGAGCAAGCCGCTGCACTACAGCGCTTTCATACAGAATTTGGCATGAGTCATGCGATGATTGCCGAAGTCGTTGGCAAAGCCCGCACGACGGTATCGAACCTGCTGCGTTTGAATCAGCTGCACGATACGGTAAAAGACCATTTAGCCAACAGCGCCCTAGATATGGGGCATGCGCGCACGCTTTTGGCACTATCCTCAGAACAACAGCCGATTATCGCGCAAAAAATTATCGATGGCGGCATGACCGTACGCGACGCTGAAAAACTGGTCAAATCGATCTTACAGCCCGCCCCCAAAACCAACCGTACGGAAAAAGCACACTCTCGTGATGCAGAGCGTTTGACACAGCGTTTGACCGACATGCTAGGTGCTGAAGTCAAATTGAAACATAAGAAAGATGGGCAAGGAAGTGTCGAGATATTCTTCCATAGCCAAGATCAGTTAGCCGCCTTGATAAAGCATATAGAAGCGCAAGCTTAAGACGCTGCATAAGTGCGACTACGGCTTAAATGCTTAGATATAGAGCTATCCTTGTAACAACCATTTTGTAAGTATATAGAAGAGAGTCAGTATGTGGGAGTTGGTAAAGGCGGGCGGTTGGTTAATGACGCCGATTGTGGTGTGTTCAATACTGGCATTAGTCATCATCATCGAGCGTAGCCATACCTTACAGTTTAATAAAATTGTACCGGGCAGATTGCGCGAACAGCTAATCACCCGCCTACGCGAAAACGGCGATATTGGTCGTACCCAGTTGATGAATGTTAAAGAAAAGACACCCTTGGGTGATATTTTAGCCACTGGTTTGCTCTATCGTCAGTATGGTTTGGACTCGATGACCATGCATATGCAGAATCGTGCCAGTGTGCAGGTACATCAGTTAGAAAAGAACATCAATATGCTCGGTACCATAGGAGCGATTGCGCCGCTACTCGGATTATTGGGGACGGTATTGGGGATTATCTCGTCGTTCTTAGCGATTACTGATGGCGCGATGCAAGACCCAACGATGCTCGCCGCTGGCGTGTCCCAAGCACTAATCACTACAGCAGCGGGCATGATTGTAGCTATACCAGCGTTGGTTGCCTATCGTTATTTTCAGCGTCGTATCATTGATATCAACGCCCAGTTTGAGACCCAAGCAGGTCTGATGATTCAAGAGTTGTATGATTATCAATTGCTTGAAAATACTTATAATACTCATTTGAAGAAGCCAATACAGGGTGCATCACCTGCCGAAAATGAAGACAATAAGCATGTAGTGGATGCGCTAAGTTTAGATAATAGTACGGCAGCAACGTCATCGTATTAACAATGGTATGAGTCGTATTCGCAATAATATGAACAGTCGTTCATTAAGAAAATAAGTATTAAGTCAATTAAAGAGAGTGATATGCGCTTTAGAAAACCAACGGTTGAGCCGCTCGAAATTAATCTAACGCCAATGATTGACTGCTTATTATTCTTAATTGTGTTCTTGCTACTGGCGACGTCGTTTAATCATTTTAGTCGCTTAAATATCATTTTGCCTGAAGCAGAAGGTGTGGCACTGACAGAAGAGAAAAACAGTATCGAGGTGGCGGTACAAGAGGATGGCAGTTATTTGGTTAATGGTATTACTCTTGCCAGCAGCAATGAGGCTGAGTTGACCAGTATGTTACAGCAAGAGGCGGGCAGTAATCGTGACATGCTATTTGTTATTGCAGCGGATGCCAATGCTACCCATCAATCAGTGGTGCGGGTCATGGATATTGCGGGTAAGCTGGGTTTTTTAAACCTAAATATTAGTACCGTCGTACCACTCGGTCAGCCTTTGCCACAATAACTTTTATCGCAATAGCTTTTACCACAATAGCCTTTGTTTTTGCACCATAATTTCTAATTGTACGATTTAAAAAATGTCAGCTTTGCACCGCTGTTGTATAACATCAAAATCCTATAAAATTGTGCCATCAGCACAGTCCATTCATGTCATAACACCCAAATTGAGGCTTTTATGAGCCAAGCTTATCAACCTGACTCTACAAAAACTTCTACTAAGAGCACATTAGTGTCGCCAGCCAACACGCCTAAGCGCAAAACATTATTGCGTCTACTCAGTTATCTAAAACCCTATTGGTGGGCGCTGTTACTAACAGTTTTGGGTTTTTCGATTAACGCCGCGACAGAGATTTGGATTGCCAAGTTACTGCAATATATCACTGATGCCATCAATCAAAACGATCAAAGCAAGCAAGATTTATTTCCGCTTTTGATTGTCGGGCTATTCTTTGTGCGCGGTATTGGTAGCTTTTTAGGTAATTATTACTCTGCTTTGGTCTCTCGTAATTTGGTATATGAGCTGCGAGTGGAAGTCTTTAATAAACTACTGCGCTTGCCAAGCTCGTTTTATCTGGCCAACCCAGCTGGCACCATCTCGTCAAAGCTCATCTTTGATGTTGAGCAGGTCACCGCTGCCAGCACTGATTCGATGAAAACGGTATTGCGCGATGGTTTGACGGTCATAGGATTGATTGGCTTTTTGCTATACAGTAATTGGCGTTTAACCTTGATTCTGTTTGTCGTTTTGCCGCCGATATTATGGCTGATTCGTATCGCCTCCAAGCGTTACCTTAAGCTTTCTAAAGGTATTCAACAGACGATGGGTGATGTCAGTCATATCACCAATGAAGTCATCGGTGGCTATCAAGTGGTCAAAAACTACGGTGGACAAGCGTACGAATCCAAGCGGTTTGATCTGACTTCAAAAAAGAACTTACGCCAAGGCATGAAAGTTGTCATCACTAACAGTATTAACACACCAGCGGTACAGTTACTGATGGCGATGGCCATGTCGGTCGTGGTGTGGCTCGCGCTGCGTCCTGCAGTGATAGATAATATTTCAGCTGGTGAGTTCATTTCTTATATCGCTGCCGCTGGGTTATTGAGTAAGCCGGTACGTTCACTAACTGATGTCAATCAGAAATTGCAAAAGGGTATCGCAGCAGGGGTGTCTATCTTTGCTTTACTGGATGAGCCAGAAGAAGAAGATACTGGCGTGTTAAACCCAGCACTATCTGGTGAGATTCGCTTAGATAATGTCAGCTTGGTTTATCCTGACTCGACGGTGGCCCTACGTGACTTTACGTTGGATATCCGAGCAGGTGAAACGGTTGCACTTGTAGGACGAAGTGGCGCGGGTAAGTCGTCCTTAGTGAACTTACTAACGCGTACCTTATCGACTTCTTCTGGGCAAATTACCTTAGATGGTATGCCGATAGAAGATATTACCTTAGAGAGCTTGCGCGCCCAGATTGCCATGGTCAATCAGCAAGTGGTGCTATTTAATACCACAGTATTTAATAATATTGCCTATGGTGGCTTGGCCAATAAAACCCAAGCTCAAGTTGAGCGGGCCGCAAAAGATGCCTTTGCCCATGACTTTATTGTGAAGATGCCAAATGGTTATCAAAGTGAGATTGGTGCTGAAGGTCTGCAGTTATCTGGCGGTCAACGTCAACGTTTATCGATTGCCCGTGCGCTATTAAAAGACGCGCCGATTTTAATATTGGATGAAGCAACCAGCGCTTTGGATAACGAATCTGAGTATTACATTCAGCAAGCGCTCGATAACGTGATGAAAGACCGTACCACGCTAGTTATTGCCCATCGATTAACCACTATTGAGTCGGCTGATCGTATTGCAGTGATGGATGGCGGTCAGATCGTTGAGTTAGGGACACACGACGAATTGATAAGATTGCAAGGTCATTACGCACAAATGTATGAGCGCGATTTTGAGTAAGAGTGTGAAGGGTTTTACTAAGGTTTGAACGATGAGGTTTGAACGATGAGGTTTGAACGATGAGGTTTGAACGATGAGGTTTGAACGATGAGGTTTGAATAACAAGGTTTAAACGATGGGGCTGCTAAACGAGCATTAGGCTAATGGAAAAGTGACCAATACGAATGAGCATTGAGACGACAGTGACGCGTGCATGGCAACGTCAAGCCGCTTGGTTATGGCTATTATTGCCGATTAGCTGGTTGTATGGGCTCATTACTGTGCTGCGCCATCAAGCTTATAAGTTTGGATTACTAGCCAGTTACCGCGCCCCCGTTCCTGTAATGGTGATTGGTAATATCAGCGTGGGCGGTAGCGGCAAAACGCCATTAATTATTGCTCTGGTCGACTATCTACAAGCTCAAGGTATTAAAGTAGGGGTAATCAGTCGTGGTTACGGTGGCGATAGCAGTCAGATGCCAGCCTTGGTCGATGCTGCCAGTCTACCGAGCATGGTAGGGGATGAGCCTTGTTTAATTGTCAATATGACGGGTGTACCAATGGCGGTCTGCCCCAATCGTAAGCAAGCGATTACTACTTTATTGGCTGCTCATCCAGACCTGCAATTAATCATTGCTGATGATGGTTTGCAGCATTATGCGTTGCAACGTGATATTGAATGGATTGTGGTTGATGCAGCACGGGGCTTTGGTAATGAGCAGTTATTGCCAACCGGGTTTTTACGTGAGCCAATGTCACGGTTAGAAGGTGCTACTGTTATTTATCATGAAGGGCCAAATAATAGTGCAGCGCCTCATAGTAAAAACACCGAGCAACAGTCACAAGCTGAGCATCTGTCTATGCACCTGCAAGCAGACGACATGAAATTATTATGGCAACCTGTATTAGCTGACGCTCGAACAACTGATTTGCAAGTCTTTGACTCTCAAGTTAGTGATTTTCAATTAACTGGCTTTGAAGTAAATAACAAAGCACCTGAAAAGGGCAGCAAAGTCCACGCTGTAAGCGGTATTGGCTATCCGCAGCGGTTTTTTGATACTTTACACGCGCTTGGTTTTGAGGTCATTGGTCACCCTTATCCTGACCATTATGAGTTTAGTATGGCTGAGCTGCTGCAATATCGCGAATATCCCATCGTGGTAACCACTAAAGATGCGGTAAAACTAAGAGCCTTACTATTGCAACTAACTGCTCAACAACCACTAAGTGCTGAGTATAAAGCCCTCATAAGTAGACTTTGGGTATTGCCGGTGACCGCAGTATTGTCGGATAGTTGTTATGATAATTTACAGCAGCAATTAAAAGTTTTAAATATTGATATGTCTAGGGCGCGTCTTCAATTCACTCGATAGTAATCTCAATGGGCTAAAAATGGCTAAATCTTGCCAAACATCGTCAAATAGCTGGTAAATATCCCGATATTATCTACGCTATTTTTCTTATTTGACGGCAATTTATCTCATTTTTATCACCATTTTTGAAATTAAAACACGCCCTAATAGTGAAAAGCTGTAAATCTTAGAATTTAAATGATTTTGTAGGAATAAACTATGTCGCCCACCATTACGCCCGCCAAAACGCATATTGTCGTTCCTGCTCGTTTTAAGAGTACGCGATTACCCGGCAAGCCATTATTAAACATTCATGGCAAGCCGATGATTCTTTGGGTCGCTGAAAAGGCACAGGCAGCCCACTTCGCTGATGATATGTGTGTTGCGACCGATGATGAGCGTATTGCCAAAGTATGTATGGATGCAGGTTTTGATGTGGTGATGACCAGCGCAGAGCATGCTTCGGGGACTGACCGTTTGGCAGAAGTTGCTGCGATTAAAGGCTGGGCTGAGCATGATATTGTGGTCAATATGCAAGGTGATGAACCGTTGGTACCGCCGCTATTATTAGAGCAGGTGAAGGCGCTGTTGGTAGCAGACAATGACAGCGTGATGGCTACTTTATGTGAGCCTATTGATGACCACGAGACTTTTATGCGTCCATCAGTGGTAAAGGTTGTCAGTCAGCATGCTAATGATTTGCAGCGAGCGCTATATTTTAGTCGAGCACCGATTCCTTGCGATCGCGATGTCTTATTGGCTAATGAAAGCCAGAAACAGCCGCCCAAAAATGCTTATCGTCATTTAGGGTTATATGCTTATCGCGTCAGCCTATTGCAGCAGTTTGTGCATTGGCCGCAAACAGCGCTTGAAATGCTCGAGAGCTTAGAGCAATTACGCGTTTTAGAGAATGGCGGTCATATTGCTATTGCCACAGCCGCTAGTCAGCTACCAGCAGGTGTCGATACGCAAGAAGATTTAGACCGTTTAAATAGCATGAGTTTGGCAGATTTTCAGAATCCTATGGCTAAATAGCCTAAGTAAAAATATGATTTTTGCCAAGCAATATTATTGTGACGCCTAGCAATCGCACTATCTACTAATCGCGCTATTTACCAATTCATCAAACGCAGTTGTTAAATACGGCCGTGGAATATGATCGTGAAACACAGTCATCAAGCATCGCTATCGAGCAAAATTTATGAGTGACCTCACAGAAAATACAGGTGCATTAGATACCTCAGATGGCATTTATTTTGCACCGTTACTGCCGTGGCAGCAAAGTCTGTGGTCGCAGTTGACCAATCGGGTATCAACGTCGCAGCAGTCTTTGCCTCATGCCCTGCTCGCAGCAGGGATGCAAGGCATGGGTAAGCGCGCGTTTGTATGGCGCTTAGTCGCTTGGTTATTGTGCCGCAAGCGCGATACTCATCCATCTGGCGCTTGCGCAGAATGCGAGAGCTGTCAGTGGCTCAGATCCGGTACCCATCCAAGCCTACAAGTGCTTCCTCTCGTCAGTATGCCAGTCAGTGCAGAAAATATAAGCAATAGAGAAACTGCCAATAGTAGCGCTAAGGACAAAAAATCTGCCAAAACCGCCAGCAACAGTGCTCTTAAAATAAAAGTTGATGATATTCGTGCGTTGCAGCCTTTTATTTATCAAGGCGGGCAGGGGATGCGCATCTGCGTGTTAGATCATGCCGAGCAAATGACCGTTGCTGCTGCCAATGCGCTACTTAAGACGTTGGAAGAGCCGCAAGCGCAAGTCCATTTATTCTTAATCAGTGACACGCCAGCGCAGCTATTACCCACTATCAAAAGTCGGGTTCAGCAGCTAGCCCTGCAAACTATTGAGCCTGCTAGCGCTGTTGACTACGTGACCCAAGCGCTTGGGTCCACGGTTAATCGTGAAGCGGTCGCTACGGCGGCGATTGAGCAGCTTATCCAATTGGCAAACGGTGCGCCTTTAGCCGCCATAGCGCTGGCGCAAGCACCTTGGTACAGTAAGCGCGCGTTATGGCTGACAACATGGCAAGCGTTACGTAGTGGCAAACGAAGTAGTATCGCAGCCAGCGATTATTGGCAAACCCAGCTGAGTATCGCAGAGTTTATCCAGCTGTCTGAGCTAATGCTGCTTGACATGCGCCGTGTCTGTCTAGGACTGAGCGAGCTGCAAAAAGACATCAGTCTCTTGGCAGCATTAGAGGCTTATCAACCTACTGACAGTGGTTTAGAGGGCTTTGCGACTAGCCTACAACAGACCAAAATTGCGCTACAACAAAATGTGCAAGAAAAATTCGCCTATGATAAGCTAATGCAAGAGTTGGCCTATCTATAGTCAATCCACCATAGAAAGTAAGTAGAGCATGACTAAGAAAATTAAAAGGCATACTGATCATTTGATGGTTTGTTAATGTGCTGGTCTCTTTATTATTTATTATGTATTATTTATTACT
>NZ_PJBY01000092.1:0-23863 GCF_002836005.1 Psychrobacter sp. Sarcosine-3u-12 | reverse complement strand
GTACTCGATTATTTTCTATTAGTACGTTCGTTACACAATATCATACTTTTTTATTTTATCTCTTCATCACATGGTTATGTTCATCATCATATGCCATTAATAATGATACAAATGGTCTCTTTTAAACAATAAAAACTCGCATTATGGCGGTCGATGACTTACAATACCCGCAAATTTGCTTTGACCGATTGGATTTATCAGGCACTAGCCAAATAAATCGGTAGGGCATAAACCTATCAGTCGACATAAGGAAGTGTGATGAGTGACCTCCAGATTCCCGTTTCAGGGTCCGATGCGCAACCGCCAAATTCGTCCGATCACCACAACGACCTATCAGGCAGCTATGTTGATTTGCATAAGCCAAGCTCAAGCTTTGATAGCCGTGATGATTATCTCAATCATGAACTACAGATTATGCAGCCAAAACGCTGGCGCATGAACTTGCCGTTCCGTGATTATCGTTTTGAGTATGAAGATACCATTCCGGCGATGGCAGCGACCATTGGTAAAGTGGTTATGGTGGGCGCTATTGCCGCCACTTTTGCAGGGCCACTTGGGTTAAGCGATGCTTTTGTCCTAGAAAACGTCCGTTATGAGCTATTGATTGTCTCGTTCTTCGTTATTTTATTCTCAGGATTTCTGCTACCGACCGCCAACCTTGCTGGTACGCATGGTCCACTGATTCCGCTCATCCCTATCGTGGTTGCCGCTGGTGGGCATCCGATGGCTTTTGGTCTGCTCATCGGTGCTTTTGGCTTATTACTGGCGATTAGCAAAGGGGGGAGTCTACTGGCAAACTTGACCAGTAAAGGTGTGTGCGGTGGTTTATTGCTTTATCTAGGCTTTATTGGTACTACCTCACAAGTCAAAAACCTCTTTGCTTGGGCAGAAGGCATCGGCATGGCGCATATTGCCTTCGTAGTGATTTTATTGACCATTATACTGTATGCGGTGTTAGAGAACTTCCAAAAGCGTTGGCTGGCAGTGCCACTTAGCTGCTTGTTAGGTGGTGGAGTAGCTTTTGCCATGGGCGCACCCTTTGCTTTTGAAACAGGGCCAGGCTTACCAAATATGAGCCCAATGTATTGGTGGGGTGAAGATACAGGTTGGATGCTTGGTCTGCCAACCGTTGAAAGCTTTATCGTGGTGCTACCGTTTGCAGTATTAGCAGTGGCGATGTGGTCGCCAGATTTTTTAGGGCATCAGGTGTTCCAAAAAATCAGCTATCCAAAACGCACTGAGCGTGTGTTAATGGATATCGATGATACGATGACCAGTGCCTCTATTCGTCAGGTGGCAGGCTCAGTATTGGGCGGTGCAAACTTTGCCTCATCATGGGGTACATATATTGTGCCAGCAGCGATTGCTAAGCGTCCTATTCCTGCAGGTGCCGTATTGACAGGGTTGTTCTGTGTTATCGCAGGTATCTGGGGCTATCCAATGGACTTGGCTATTTGGGAGCCCGTGATGTGTGTGGCACTGATTGTCGGCGTTTTTATTCCGTTACTTGAGGCAGGTATGGAGATGACACGCGAAGGAAAAACCACGCAGTCTGCTGCGATTGTCGTCTTTGCATCGGCACTGGTGAATCCTGCCTTTGGTTGGTCGATTACCCTTGTGCTTGATAATCTAGGGTTAATTGGTTCTAAAGAACGTAGTGCGAATTTATCAAAGATGAGCCGTTGGATTATTCCTGTGATTACTTTTGTGATATTGACTGGCGTGATGGCTATTGTCGGTATGTTACCGGGTATTCCAGCGCTAGTGTCTAATTTTCGCCACTAGCAGCGCTTTATAAAATACAAGTAGCATTTTAAACTATAGAAAAAGTCAGCTTGGTGCTGGCTTTTTTTCTGTCTGACGTTACACTGATAGTTGCCTTGCAAAACTTTCGCTATCGCCCCATAAACAGCTATATATCAGTATCTTGAGAACAATAAATTCTATGGTAACCGTCTCAGAAACAAGTCCCGTCGATGATAAAAAAGCTCGTCTAAAGCATTTGATTCAGCGCCTGCCAAATTTGCCAGGTGTTTATAAAATGCTGGGTAAGAATGGCGATATTTTATATGTCGGTAAAGCCAAATCGCTTAAAAGCCGCGTCAACAGCTACTTCGCTAAGACGATTGACCACCCAAAAACACGGGCATTGGTGGCGCGGATACATAATATAGAGACCATTATTACCCGTAGTGAGACCGAAGCGCTACTACTCGAGCAAAACCTGATTAAAGAGTACCGTCCACCTTATAACGTGCTACTGCGTGATGACAAATCTTATCTGTATGTGTTTATTTCAGCGGATAAGCCTTATCCACGGCTGGCGTATGGACGCGGTAAGGGCAATCACCAAAAAGGTCGCTTCTTTGGGCCTTTTCCCTCTGCTCACGCGGCAAAAGAGACATTGGTTTTGATGCAAAAAATGTTTCAGATGCGCCAATGTACCAATACCTTTTTCAAGCAACGTAAGCGCCCTTGTCTTGAGTATCAGATTAAGCGTTGCCGTGCGCCCTGCGTGGGCTTGGTATCGCCAGAAGAATATGCAGAGGATGTGAATAACACCATTCGCTTTCTCAAAGGCGACTCTAGCGACATTCATAGTGCTTTGATTGAAAAGATGGAAGGTGCCGCCGAAGAATTAGACTTTGAAAAGGCGGTCTTTTATCGTGACCAGCTGTCTATGCTGCGTGAAGTCCAAGCTAAGCAAGCCGTTTATACTGTGCAGGGCGAGGCCGATGTGATTGCTATTGCCAGTCAGGCAGGCATGACCTGTGTCAACGTACTGACCGTCCGTGGCGGGCGTGTGCTTGGCGGTAAGAACTATTTTCCTGACGTCGATAGTAGCGAGCCGCTTGCTGATAATTTATCTGCCTTTATTACCTCGTTCTACTTTCAGGTGACGGATGACTTGCCAGCAGAAATTATGTTAACTCATGAGCTACCTGATCAAGTTGCAGTGAGTGAAGCGCTGGCCAGCCATTTTGGTAGCAAAGTCGTCATCAAAACCAACGTACGTGAACATCGTGCCGAATGGTTAGATTTGGCAAAATTGAACACGAATAATGCGCTTAAGACTAAGTTGGGGGATTATTTAGAGCTGCATTCGCGATTTGGCGCATTGAAAGACGTATTGGCCGATGTCACTGAGCGAACGATTGATAGAATTGAATGCTTTGATATCTCGCATACGATGGGTGAGGCGACCATCGGTAGCTGCGTTGTCTTTGACCAAGGTGGATCACGTCGCCGTGATTATCGTCAGTATGCCATCCATGATATTGTCGGTGGCGATGACTATGCCGCGATGAAGCAAGTGCTGACACGGCGTTATAAGAAGCAGCCGCTGCCTGATTTATTGCTGATTGATGGTGGTAAAGGTCAACTTGGCATCGCTAAAGAGGTATTGACCGAGTTGGGTATTCTTAATGATACGCTGCTCATTAGTGTGGCAAAAGGTGAGGGGCGTAAGGCCGGACTTGAAGTATTGCACTTTATCGATCATGAGCCGCTTGATTTGCCAATGGATAGCAAGGCGTTGCATTTATTGATGCACGTTCGTGATGAAGCCCATCGTTTTGCCATCACAGCGCACCGTAAGAAGCGTGATAAGCGCCGTTCATCATCAGTGCTAGAGGTCATACCGGGGCTTGGTGAAAAGCGTCGTCGTGACTTGCTGAATCACTTTGGCGGAATGCAGCAATTGCTTGGAGCATCACAACAAGAGCTGGCAGGCGTGCAGGGGATTGGTCCCATTTTGGCGAAAACGGTTTATAAAGTATTGCATGAGTAATCTGATTGATCGTAAAAAAAGGGCTGTCCTAGAAATATCTAAGACAGCCCCAATTTTTCAATCATTTCTAATGAGTGAGCGACAGTTATTCAGCAGCTTTTATTTTATAAGTCACAAATCTAAAATCTAAATCACTCTTTTCATCGTGCATCTGCTCAGACTCTTCTGCCACTGTAAAGTCATTCGGTATTTTAGGATAAAAGGCTTCACCATCAGCGATTTCGGTATCTACATGAGTCAGCTCAATGCGATCGGTATACATCATCGCTTCTTTAAATACCCGCTCACCGCCAATGACCCAAATCGTATCAAGGTGCGCACCATGTGCCAGACTTGCCGCCTGCGTTAAGGCATCATCTAAATTATGTACGACATAAGCGTTGTTTTTGCCCACAAGGCCTTGTTGGTCAGCATAATCCATCTGAGTGCTGATGATAAAGCTTACCCGCTTTGGCAACGGCTTGCTGCCCATTGACTCAAAAGTCTTACGCCCCATAATGACGATACCTTGAATAGCGCCATCGTTATCTTTGGTCGTCATTTTTTTAAAGTGCTGCAAGTCTGCTGAGATATGCCACGGCAGTGCATTGTCTTTACCGATACAACGATTGCTACTGATAGCAGCAACTTGGGCGACTTCAGTGTGGGCATAACTCATAACGTATCCTTTTTATTATCTATAAAATGCTATTCTTATTTAAAATATTCAGTCAGACAAATGCTATACAGCAACCTTTGCTTTGATAGCAGGATGCGACTTGTAGCCATCGACGGTGATATCTTCATATTTAAAAGCAAAAATATCATCAACCTCAGGGTTAAGTGTTAATGTTGGAAGCGTATAGAGCTCACGTGTCAGTTGCAGCTCGACTTGCTCACGGTGGTTTTGGTAAATATGACAATCGCCACCCGTCCAGATAAATTCACCAACCTCTAGTCCGCAAACTTGCGCGACCATATGGGTCAACAGCGCATAGCTAGCGATATTGAACGGCACACCGATGAAATTTACAACCCCTAATTTATGCACAAGTCGTTTTATTTTCTAATGTAGAGCGCTATATTTTGACTGTGCATTTTTAATTCTGCACAATACGGACTGTGTAAACGGTCAGTTATCCTTCGCAGCAACACTAACATTATTCGATTTACCGAGTAGAATGCCTTGATAAGAGATATTATATCTTATCAAGACATATAAAACACTTAGCCCAACACTAAAACTCAGCCTAAAGCCCGATCAATCAACGCATCGGTAAGCTGAACTTGCGTCTCTTGAGATTGCTGTAGCTTCTCTTTTAGCTGATCGCAAATAGCCATTAGTTCATCGACTTTAGCAACGATGCGATGTTGTTCAGCTAGAGGAGGCAAAGGTATTTTAGTGCTTGAAAGCCTATTTAGTGCCATTTTTTGAACACCTACTTGTTTAGTCTTATCAAAAAATTGTTTTTGAGCAAATGAACTATCTAAGCATTTAAATAAATAATTTTTTTCTACGCCATAAAATGGGATTATGCGAGCAGCATTTTCAGTTAAATTCATACCATTAAATTTAGAAGGTACTAAACCACACTTTCCAATAGTAGCGCCAACTATTGTCATATAAATATCATCTTGTGTAATGATGTAATTACTAATTTGAGATTGGACTTCTTTAGAAATATAATGAATATCATCATCCCTAATACTTCCATTTCTCATATCAGTAACTCGGATATAGATATAAGGAGTTTTTTCAGTTGTTAACTGATAACCTTTTGGTAAACGCTTTCCTCCACGAATCGTTGTCAAGTTACCTAAACAGCACCACTCCCAGCCATATGGTAGTTCAAATGGTGTTTCTTCATCAGTAATTGATAGTAATGTTTTTTGTTTCTTAATCTTCTTATCTTTAATCAACTGCTCTTTTTCTTTAGCTATGTTTTCTAACAATACTGAAGCAGGTTCATCGTCTGGGTTTTGTGGAACTAACTTACCCATTACTGCCAATTGCAATACCGTTTGCTTTAGAGCGTCGATGCTTTGCTCAGTGGTAAATAGGCTATCAAAATGCTCAGCAATTCTTGCCCAGTTTTGTGCTAGCTCATCAGCATCCACGCTATCTGTCAACATGGCTAATAATACTTCTACAAGCGTAGCGTGAGCCTCGATACTGGCTTCGGTTTGCTGCTCTAGCTGATCACATAACAGTATGAGTTCATCGACTTTAGCGACGATGCGTTTTTGTTCTGCAAGCGGTGGAAGTGGAATAGGATTGCTTTCAAAAAAACTTCTTGGGACTCTTTTATGTCCAGCAGAGCCAGTCATAAGCTTTTGTCCCATAGTTAAGAAGTTAGGTGATTTAAAATATAAAAGAAGAAAATTTCTTTCAACTTGCTCTCCAAAAGGACGCGCAACATGGAGTTCTGTTGTCCCTGCGCCAATACCATTTTCTAAATTACGAAAAATAGCAGCTTTACTATTTTCAAAACAAGGTGTTATTTTCGCAATAGCAATATCGCCATTAGCAAAATGGGTATAACCTTTCTTTATTTCACTCCAAGGCCTTGATTCAGAATCATGTACTCCATCGTATGATGTAGTGATTAGAGTCATTGGAACAAATGATGCTTTAGTTTTATCATCAACATTCGTATTACGTGGGTTTATCTCTGTTATAAAGTTAAGTCGAGTCCACTGCCACTTACGAGGAAGCTCAAAAGGTTTTTCATCTTCATTAACTTTACCATCTGCTTTAGTCTTCTTAATCTTCTTATCTTTAATCAACTGAGCTTTTTCAGCCGCTATTCTTTCTAACAAAACAGAGGCAGACTCATCATTAGCATCCTGCGGCACTAGCTTGCCACGTACTGCTAACTCCAAAATCAGCTCACGTAATTTGCTAATGCCGTATAGCTCATACTTTTTGCTACTGCCACGCCCACTAGTCGATTTAGCCAGTATAGCGCTAGTCCAGATATCGATATGTTCAGTGATCAACTGCTCTGGTTTGTTTGCGTCTTTACCCACCTCTAAGCTCGTTTTTACATTCATAGCTACTTGTCCTCTGTCGTGTTAGCAGACAGCGCAGCGCCCAGTACATCTTTTAATTGGCTGCGTAAAGTATCGATACTCTGTTGTTGTTTGGCATAGTCAGCGAGTAATTTATTAGGGTCATAATCAATGACCTGATCAACAAACGGATTTTTTATATCAAAGTTAAATATAGCATTGAATATACTATCGCCAGCCTGTTGGCTATTGTTAGCATCACGGCGCAGATTATTGATTTTAGTTTCTAGCGCTTCAACTTTTTTTAGGTTATCAGGCTTTAACTCATCGCTGGCAGCTTTTAGTTCTGCACGTAACACTTTAAGATTAGGCTCTAAAGCACTGACTTCACCTAAGAGTACTGTTGCTTTGTCCCAGTGTGGCTTTGCGTCTTTTTCAGCTGTTTTACGCTTACTGCTGAAGTCAACTTTCCAAGCGTGATCATTTTCAACACGACTGGCGAAGCCGTCAGATTCATTGCCCCACCAATCAATCTCGGTTTGAAACTCTTCAAACTTCATTGGTTTGGTTTTACTATAGTTTTTGACGCCTTCAGGATAAGGATGCTCATAAAACCAAATATCTTTGGTTGGCTGACCTTTAGTAAAGAAGAGAATATTGGTCTTAATACCCGTATAAGGGTTAAACACACCGTTTGGTAAGCGCACGATGGTATGCAGATTACATTCTTCTGTCAGCATTTTCTTTAGCTTGGTTTTTACTCCTTCACCAAACAAGGTGCCATCAGGTAGTACAACAGCAGCGCGACCTTTATCTTTTAAGACCTCAATGATTAATTGTAAAAACAAATCTGCCGTTTCGCGTGTTTGAAATTCTGCTGGGAAGTTCGTTTCAATTCCACTTTCTTCAGTGCCGCCAAAAGGTGGGTTGGTTACGATGACATCAATATCACTGTCCCAGCTCGACAGCGGCTTATTTAGGGTATTATCGTGGCGTATCTGTACGGGTACTTCGATACCATGCAGCATCATATTGGTCGTGCAAAGCAAATGCGGCAGTTGTTTCTTTTCGACACCCAAAATTTGTTTTTGTAGTATCTGATGATCTTCAGCAGTTTCAACATAATTGTTTTTGACATGATCGAATGAACATGCCAAAAAGCCACCTGTACCACAGGCTGGATCCATGACGCGCTCACCGAGCTTTGGATCTACACGGTCAACGATGAAGCGTGTCACGGCACGAGGGGTATAAAACTCACCTGCATTGCCCGCACTTTGTAAATCACGTAGCAGTTGCTCATAAATATCACCAAATAGATGACGTTCGTCCGAACGATTGAAGTCCACTTCGTTGAGTTTATTAATCACTTGGCGTAGTAGTGTGCCGTTTTTCATGTAGTTGTAGGCATCGCTCAAACCTTGACGCACGACAAAGCCACGTGGGTTGGTATCTACTGGTGCCGTTAGGTTCTTTAAATCAGCAAATAGCTCGTCGTTTATAAACTCTAGTAGCTCATCACCAGTGATGCCTTCGGAATCAGCTGCCCAGTTACGCCAAAGGTATTTCTCAGGGATGGGGGTCTTATAGTTTTCTTGTTCGAACTCAAGCGCTTCTTCTTGCGCATCAAATATCTTGAGAAACAATAACCATGACAACTGGCTTAGACGCTGAGCATCGCCATCGACACCAGCATCTTGACGCATGATATCTTGAATAGACTTAATAACTGAACTGATTGACATGTTGTTTCTCTTTTCAATAAACGATAGATTTTCATAAATAGTACGAATAAAACAAGCCTCAATAAGAGGCTTAGATATATGGATTGTAGCTAATTTTTTCTAGTTGCTTAAGCTTGTTTGGGTGGCGGTGCCCAATAGATTTCACTTTCAAGATCACTAATGGCTTGCTGATAATCTTGTTTACTACCGAAGCCTTCTCTGACAATTTCCATCGGACTACCTAATTGATCAAGTGGTTTTACTTTAAGCACGTTTAGGCTTTCGATCTCTTCTACACCCGCATCAGCATACTTATCGAGCAAGGCATTTAGTACTTTTTGAGCAGTGTCTGAATACTTGGTAAAGTAATTGCGCTTCTTAACTTCATTCGCACGTTCACGACGCGTCAAGGGTGGCTGGTCATATACCACATGGCAAATTAGGTCGAAGGGGTCCATGTCTGAACCGACCTCTTCCTGTAGTGCTTCCCAAATAATACCAGCATTTGCCAGCTCATCAATGATGGTTTGTTTGCGCTCAGTATCGTTCCAACGCTTGGTAAACTCGTCCAAACTAGCGAACTGCTTAGTGAAAGTTTTGCGAGTATAGTCCTGAAAAGACTCGGTGACTAGCTTACCATCAGTATCATAATACTGGATACGCTGTGCCGTTACTTTTACAGCTACACCTTTCACATAGTATTTTTTCGCTGGCTCACTGCCGCCAAGGTCGTCACCTGTATCAACGTCACTGCCGCCCATATGGGAGTCATTGTCACCTTCGTTGTTGTGAGACGTTTTAGTATCATAAGTCTCCTCTAATTCGGCCCCTGATTCACCATCTACCATCTCATCTAGCTCATCACTGCCTCCATTGACCTGTGATGGTGTCATTTTCATAACACGCTCAGGAGTACCATCGAAGCGCTCATCGGCAAATAGCTCAGTTGCTTTTTTGAAGTCGAGAATCGTAAACCATAGTTTGCCATATTTATCATTGATACGAGTCCCACGGCCAATAATTTGCTTAAACTTGGTCATCGATTTGATGTTTTGATCTAAGACGATTAGCTTACAGGTTTGGGCATCGACACCAGTCGTCATCAGCTCCGACGTTGTCGCTATCACTGGATAAGGTTTCTTTGGATTGATGAAGTTATCAAGCTGCGCTTTGCCTAACTCATCATCACCCGTGATTTTCATGACATACTTTTCGTTCTTTTTGACCTGCTCTGGATTGCAGTTAATCAAAGCACGGCGCATTCGCTCTGCATGATCAATGTCATTACAGAATACAATGGTCTTGGCCATTGGGTCAGTACGCTGAAGGTAGCTAGTGATGGTCTGAGCCACCAATTCAGTACGCTCATCAATCACTAAAGTGCGATCAAAATCTTTTTGGTTATAGATACGATCTTCAATCAACTCATTACGCTTATCTGTCTGTCCTTTGGTTGGACGCCAACCATGTAGATCGACATCGATATCAATTCGAATTACTTTATAGGGCGCTAAAAATCCATCTTCAATGCCTTGTTTTAAGGTATAAGTATAAAGAGGATCCCCAAAATAATAAGAGTTAGAGACTTCTTTAGTCTCTTTAGGGGTCGCTGTTAAGCCTACTTGTGTCGCGCTATGAAAGTATTCCAATATCTCACGCCAAGCACTGTCTTCAGCAGCGCTACCTCGGTGGCACTCGTCAATGACAATCAGGTCAAAGAAGTCTGGTGCAACCTGTTTAAAGGCTTTCTGATGCTCTTCTGGACCTGTTAACGCCTGATATAAGCCAAGATGAATCTCGAAGGCTGGATCAACCGTACGGCCTTCTATTTTGGTCATCGCAGTGCCAAAAGGCTGAAAGTCATTAACCCGAGTTTGATCGACCAAAATATTACGATCTGCTAAAAACAAGATACGTTTCTTTTCTCTAGCCTTCCACAGACGCCAGATGATTTGAAATGCAGTGTAAGTTTTACCCGTCCCTGTTGCCATTACGAGCAGGATGCGATCCTGTCCACGAGAGACTGCTTCTATGGTCTTATTGATGGCTTGTAACTGATAGTAGCGTGGTGACTTACCACTGCCATCATCGTGATAGTCTTGAGTGATAATAGGCAGTTGAGCTTGCATATAACCTTTCCACTGACAGTACTTATCCCATAGCTCAGCTGGCGTCGGGAAGTCTGCTAGTGAAACTTCTGTTTCAAGGGTAGTGGTATTGGTTTTATCATGAAAAATAAAGCCATCACCATTAGATGAAAATATAAACGGCACTTCGAGTAGCCCAGCATAATCAAGTGCTTGCTGCATTCCTTTACCAATAGAGTGTTTGTTCGCTTTGGCCTCAATAACAGCAAGCGGCAGATTAGGCTTGTGATACAGAACAATATCAGCAGACTTGACTGTTTTACGCACTGCCATCTGACCACGTACGATAACTTTACCATCACGAAGCTTCACTTCCTCGCGAATTTGGGTCATGTCATCCCAGCCTGAGCTTTTAATGGCAGGTAGAATGAACTTGCTGATAATATCTGTTTCAGATAACTCTAATTTGTTGATACCAGCCATGGCAGTAGGCTTCCTATCTAGCTAGCGTTAGGGATAATTGATACTTTAACATATGTTTATTATTTATAGCCCGATATGCTCTCAACCATACAGTAATCTAGCGTATTTGATATAATTGTGATGTGCAAACTAAACTGCACAGATCTTAGATAAATAAAGTATGACCGATTGAGTAGACTTTGTTAAACAGTTCATACTTGGCATTACCAATGATATGATCATAAGGGAAGCTCCTGTTTTCTGCCAGCTTGGTACTACCAATGATATACACATCTGGAAACAGAATTTAAAACCTAAAACAGTTAGAATATAATCTCCATCGCACTACTCAATGGCGCTTTACGGGGCTATGTAAAAGAGCATACTGATGCTTATCGTTTTATAATAAATATTTGCACTATAGGTCAGGTTTGGATACTTCAAAAAAATGAATGCAACAAATGAGCAAGATATCCGTCATGCTTTGCACAATCGATTGCAAAGACAATACTACGCTAAGAGTGAACATTTAGTAGTTGATGAACTATCTTTAGAACATGGTCGTAATCGAATAGATATAGCCTTGTTTGCTAACTACATCCATGGGTATGAAATTAAAAGTTCTAAAGATAATTTACTCAGACTGCCAAATCAGTTATTACAGTATTCAAAAAGCCTGCAAAAAGTTACTTTTGTTGTAGCTGAAAACCATTATAAAGATGTAATGAACTCAACTCCCGAATGGTGCGGGCTTATTTTAGCAACTAAAGGTCCTAGAGGTGGCGTAAGC
This sequence comes from Psychrobacter sp. Sarcosine-3u-12, assembly GCF_002836005.1. Taxonomy (NCBI): domain Bacteria; kingdom Pseudomonadati; phylum Pseudomonadota; class Gammaproteobacteria; order Moraxellales; family Moraxellaceae; genus Psychrobacter; species Psychrobacter sp. Sarcosine-3u-12. The sequence goes on along the minus strand of NZ_PJBY01000092.1, from coordinate 12,019 downwards.
TTTTGCTCAATTAGGCGAGCAAAAATTAATCCACACGTAGAATTTTTAAGTTTAGCTCACATCCTATGGAAGGCAGAGGTTATCGATTTACTCTATCGATCTGGTGTTACAGAAAGGCTTGAGCATAAATCTAGAAAAGAATTGTATGAGCAATTGAATGTATTTATGACTATTCAACAGTTAGCTTTGGAAATTAAAACTAAATTATTGAAGCGTGGTAACTGGAGAGTTGATGCACAACCTTTGTCATATGATGGTTAATAGCAGCTTGCTTCCATGTTCCTAAGTTGCCAAAGTTTGCTGTTCCATTAGCGGTATCATAAATTCGCTTATCGCCGTCACAAAAGGCGATACCTTTGTACTCTGGTAGGTTAATAACATTTGAGCAAAGGTTAAGCATCTGCTTTGTATTTCCTCTAAATGCTTTAGCCTTTAATACATGCCACTCATGAGGTAGTGTATAAATTAATTTTGCTGACGGATTAATCTTCCTCATATCTATTTGAGGAAGAAATTTTATATTGTCAGTTGTGTAATCACTAAAAGTTGGTGTTTTTTCTTTGAATTTATTTACAAGATAAGGGTATAGCATCCACTCATGACGAGTAAAAACTCCTCCTGGCTGCTTGATTTCTCCTAAATCTAATGAATTTGCTGCTATAACAAAAGAGCGATAATCTTTAAGATTGTTTATATAAGAAATTTTCGTATAAATTAGATTGGAAAATAAAGGGTATGGCTCAAACTTGTCAGGTGTTCTTAAATCAATAATCAGGTCGATATCACCTATGCCAAAATCAAAAAAACTTAATAATTTGTCAATTTCATTATTTATAGTTAATTTATCCAAGTCTTCTAAAAAAAGCCTCAACACAATGCCACATTTTTGAGTGATAACAACTGATTTGATTTCTACTAAATAAGTATTGGATTTTTGGAGTGATATAACTGGAATTAGCTTACATCCCATAGCAAGAGCTTTGGTATATACGTATTTTACAACACTCTCCCCATTATCCATGATCTCTTCTTCTATACTATTATGAAAATCTAAAAGAGCTGGTCTAGTACCCCATTTCTTTTCAATTCTATCTGGCATAGGTTCAATGTGCTCTTGAATAGTTTTCTTTAAACACTTTGCTTCAAAATCATATTCAAGGGGAGGTAAGATTATATAAGGTACAATAAAATCCTTAATTTCTTCTTTGAGCTTATATAATGCCTGGTATTCACTTTGTCGCCACTTTAAAAAAGGAACATAATACTTACTCAAAATCATAGTTGTTATCCCAAAAAAGTTTCCGTACTTGTTTTGATCCTATTTGCTCATTAAATATTTGATAGTTATTGTTTTCTTTTCTTATTCTTCCAGCAATTATGCTTGGATGAATATTGAAATTTTCGGCATCTTCTTTTAATGTCTCTTCATTTAAATAAAATCTACACATACATACATCCCATTGTTCTGCTGGAATTAGGTTGTTCAGAGCAAAATTGTCAGCTTCACTTTCTATCTGATCAGTAGTCATGCCAACATCTTCATCAAATATAGCGATTCGCTCATCATTCAAATGAAGAAAAACATGCCCCAATTCATGTAAAAGAACAAACCAAAAATTATCTAAGCGATCATATCGTAATGTAAGGGCTATTACAGGAGTGGATGTGTTAGGTAGAAGCATTGCAGCACCATCAAGATACGTAGATGGTAAATGTGGCTCTACAATCAATATTATTCCTTTTGATAAAAGAAACTCCTGAGCCTTGAGAGGTCCCTTTGAGTCTGTAGAAATTCTAACTAACTGATTTAACCAAGACAAGTCTTTATTAAACTTGGGGACTTTGCTTTGCTCTGATATTTCTTTTGCTTTTTTGAGAACCTGAATTTGCCATGCAAATAGTGAATACTCACTAGGAAAATTTCCATTAAAGCTAAACTTCCTATGTAATGCTACTTCATACTTACCATTTCCAAAAATATCTGTAACTAGTCCTTTAATATAACTTATTGGATCAGCATCTCCCGACGGCAACCATCCGCGTCTTAGCATTTCTCTAATTGGAAATTTATCCCAAGAAACCTGAGAGCTATTAGCATCTAAATTACTAGATATTTTTTCTTTCAAATAGTCATTTATCTTTAACAAGGAAATAACATCTAAATTTTTATTTAGATATGCCTCTTGCCTTTTTACTTCTTCAACATTAGTCCTTAAAATAGCAGCTATTTCTTCTTGAGAAATATCATTTGCTATTCTTATATAGACTAGATTTTCTGGAGATTTTATTACATCTTCTCTGATGGGATTTTTGTTCTTAAAATTTCTACTAATTTCCAGATAATAATCTCTTTGCTCGACTAAATTATTTAAGAGCGCGTTTAATGAATTAAGCTCTATTTTTAGTAAAATAGGGCTTATAGAAGTGTCAAATTTTTTTTTGTCCACTTCGGAAACAGTTGCTCTTATTTTCTCGATTTTCTGTTCCGTTAAATGAAATTCAAAAGAGTTTAAGATCATTTTCTATACTCCTTGAGAAAAAACATAAAATTCAGTTTGAAGGTCTATGACGATAATCCCTTTTTCCTGATTTGTATGTTTTTCATTCTTAAAAAACTCCTTAAATAATTTTCCAGAAGCTCCTTCTGTACAGTTAGGATAAAGCTCTCCTCCAAACCGTTCTTTTTGGGCAATAGTACCGTTTTCAATATTCCAAATAATAGGGTCAAGTGAATCTAAGTCAACTTCCTCAATACTCCAACAAGCATCAAAATCACTAGGTATATCCTTTTCTGTTACATAACTTCCATCAAGATATAAATATTGGCACCCTGATTGAGCGAGTAAACTAGCTGCAGATACAAGACCATTAAATAAGTTAAGCCTATGACTGTTAAACGCTAAAAGCTCTTTGACTTCTTGTAAGGTAGCAGGATGCTCACCTGGAGGCAAAATGCGCCATGGTGCTCCATTCAGTGTTTGAAAAATAGGCAACATAATTTTCAGTATTTAATTATTGATAAATTGATTATAGCAAATATTAGAATATTGTTTTCTTTTATAGTAAATCCAAAATAAAATTAGTACATCCCATATCATGGAGCAGTTTAGGTAGATTTTTCTCCATCTATCCTTGTCGTAGAAATTCAGCTTGTACCCAGACTATAAAAATCGTTTTTGATATAAATACAAGTAACATTTTCTGTCTGTATTCGATAGGGTACACCTTATATAAAGCTAGGTCTTTAGCTGTAGTAGGTGAACGCTTTTTTAATCTGCCGTTAATGGCAAGATCAGGCGAATGATTTAAAACAATAATAGGTGCTTTAGACTAAATTTCGTATCTCAATATCTAACGCATCGCATATTTCATACGCTTTCTTCAGAGTAATGTTTTTCTCTCCACGCTCAATGTTTCCCATATAGCTACGATCAATACCTGCCATCTCCGCCAATCTTTCTTGGGATATTCCTTTGCTTTTTCGCATCTCACGGACACGCTTTCCAAAGGCAATCATACGCTCATCTGTTGTCATCTCATTAACCACTGCTAAAGATAGCAATACTCACAGTGGTAAGCTACAATATCCACGGGATATAGTCGGTATTGAGAGGTGAGCGTGAAAACTAAACTAGAGTATCAGTCAGATATAACAGAAACTAATAAGCTGATCTGTGAGAGGTACTGGCTAAGAGAAGCCGACAAACGAAGTGGTTTTATATATACCTGTAAAGAGATAGGTCAAGAGTTTGATGTTAAGCATCAGGATATACCTAGTATCGTTAAAATAAATGCTCATCTTGTCGTACTGGACTGTCAATGCATAGACTGCGGTACAACTAAGATTTGCCATACTCGTTCACAGCTTACTCAATTAAAACCTGATAGTTGGCGGTGTGATGATTGTTGGGATACGTTTCAAGAGAGAAGGAATCAAGAGTATTTAGAATATAATCTTAAGCAAGATCGTTTAGCAGAAGAGTATAAACAGGACGTTCTAGCATACATTAACTACTACAGAGATATTCAATTAACCAACATCCCTGTATTAACTGCACTTAACGATGTGGATAGGTTTTTACTTGCTGCGACAGTAGAGAGCTTAGGGGTAGAGAATCTTAGAACTACAGTTTCTCTACGCGATAATTTATTATTACCTCTATCACCGTTCTCTAAATTAGATGAAGAGATACTACATCATCTCTTTAAGCGAAATCTGCTTATACTCGCTCCTGAAAATAGCTACAAATACGTAACCATCGACGAAGAACAAGAGTTAGAAGTAGATTTCTATCAAGCGATTTTTGAGTTTTCTTATAGTATTGAGAATCTTACTAAAATCTCGATAAACGCTAAATCTAGAAAAAATACCAGTGCTCTAGTAGCGGATAGTCAATTTAAGAGCTGGTGTGAAAAGGTACAGCTAGGAGAGTGTTTAAACTACCTAATCACTAGGTCAAGACTGAACGATCTAGCACCGCCTATTGGCGACAAGCTAATTAGCATTCTCAGAGCATGTTTAGCTGAATACTCTGTATCGACCATACATTATATAATTTATGAAGCGGTTGAAAGTGCAGCTGCATATGTGCAAAAACCAAATATTACTAGAAAGCGTGCATCAAACTCTATTTCTGACAATATCGAGAGAATTTTCGATAAGCTATATAGCGGTAGTTGGACTCCCAATATAGCTTGTCGTAACTTTAGCCACCCTCAATCTGCGATGGCAAAAATATTTTTTGATTATATGTTCGGAGTAAATGATGGTGGTTTTTATTACACTCTTGATGAGCTGTTCAGTCCATATAGGTCTCAGAAAGCTCTAGAGCAAGTAAGTTATGCAACTCTAGGAAATACTATAAGTACTAGTTATTCAATCAGAATAGCTTCTAATATCAACTAATACCGATTTCTAAATCTTTAATAAAATTAAATCAGCTGAGTAAGCCATATCAGTAAGAGAAAGATTATCCAGATAAAAGACTATATGACTTGCTGAGCAAATTTACTATTACTAATAAGAAGTAGATAGCCATATGCCAAGCAGCTTTTTCTTACCGCTAGAGTTGATGCCTAAGGCTAAGTAAATGGCTTTGTTGTTGACCTGCTTGTCTTAACGTACATTAACGACAATATAGTCCAAATAGACGATAGGATAAACAAAGTTTAATGGCCGGTTCTGCCAAGCGGTGATGTCTTCCAAGATGTTGTCAGTGACTCTTGAAGCTAAGCTGCTTGAGATATCGACGTCATAGAACTCTTTAACCGTTTCGACAATCTCAGTGGTAGTTTGACCTTTGACGTAAAAAAAATGATTTTATCGTCAAGACCTGAGATATGAGTTTAATGCTTACTGACCAGCACAGGCTCAAAGCTGCTATCACGGTCTCTAGGAGTGGATATCTCAATATCGCCTGTGTCACTGCGGACGGTCTTTTTAGTGTGTCCACTGCGCTTATTAGGCTTGTCTGCTTTTTCATGCTTGGGGTAGCCGAGATGGTCTTCCATCTCAGCTTCAAGAGCAGTGTCGATAAAGGATTGCATGAGCTGCTTTTGAAAGTCTTTGGTATCCTCAAAGCTGTTCATGCTACCAGCCATTTGCTCGGCCAGTTTTTTAAGGTCAGATTGGTTCGTCGTTGCTTATTCTCCGGTTAGTGGATTATAAGCAGTTACACAGTTTTTAGGAAAGGCTCGACATTAAAGCTACATTGCACAATTTTCAATAACTGTTCTCGGACCTCATTTGCTGTAGTGTTTAGATCTACAGTAGTAAAGCTTATTTTATGGTTTTGAATAATGACATACTCATTGATATTCTCACCTATCGAAGGATGAATAAATAGACCACAAGCATTCTTGTTAAGAGGATCGTTACTGTCCTCTTGAGACCTCAAGTAAGCATACATCTGATACAGATACCCACTTCTTAACGTTTCATCTCGATACCATCCACTTGTAACTACAGCATTAAACTTAGTATCTATAACAATGCGATACGCCAAGTCCGTATTATCAATGATGATGTCCGTCTTCATATTAGGAAAAATCTTATCCATTCCTGAACTTTTATCATCTATTTGCCATTTAAGTACTTTCCCTGCACTGACGCGATAACATTGATTTGACAGAACTGTATCATAAAACCCAGCGACGCCTTTTTCAAAAAGCTTGCGAAGCCACGGCAGATCATCTCTATCAGGTAAAGGTAAAGTAGTGCAACCCTTAGACTCAGTAGGCAGTGCTAGATTAAAGGCAAGATGTGCGGCCGTCACCATAGGCTTATCTTTAGCATCGTGCCTTCCAAATCTATCCAATGATATTTCACTACGACTAGGGCGTATTTGACTAACCCCCATTCGTCTTAGACGTATATCTAGCGATCGACACCGATGAGCCAAATCTTTTCGTTTAACGACTTTAGAAATAACCTCAAGAGCTGCCCTAACATATTTATTACGCGGTGTATCAATGGTTAACTCATCAAAGCTGCAGGAGATCTTACCTCGCTCAAGTAACCTGCCTCTTTCAGTGTCAAGCAGGTCTATTTTTCCACGAACTCGGCTAACTACTGCTTCACGATGATGATACGCATAACTTAGGTTTAGCTGAATGCGACGTTCAACGCGGCGGCACAGTATTTCTGCAACCAGTTCTGGAATATCATCAGGGTTTTCTTCAACAGCGACATTGGCTATATTAAGCTCTTTATAGATATCTGAAGCATACAGCATGAGTAACCATAGATTACGAACGGGTATTTTGCCAATATACCCGTTCTTTTCATCAAGCTTGATAGACATACTATAAGCCTTCAACTAAATGCTTTTGAGCTTTTTGAGATTTTTCGAGATCATCGAACCAGTATTCATCCAGTAAAGGCGCTATTTCTGTTGCGACAACGTCACTAAACCATGCTTTTTGATTATTGATTTTCATATTACCAGCTGGTGTCACATAACTATGTCCTACCTGAAATTGCGCACCAAGATTTTTGTCTGCTGAGATCTCATTGTTTAAGTCAGTCATACGACTATCAATCTGTCTTAAGAAATCGATATCGATACCATTTTGAGAGTGTACCCAGCGTTGCCAAGCTTTTCCAAGTGTAGGTTCTAAGTCAATAAAAGCAAAGCGGCGACGCAAGGCGAGATCAACTAGTGCAAGTGATCTGTCGGCAACGTTCATAGTTCCCACAACGTATAAGTTTTCAGGTATGAATACACGTTCACCATCAGACTTTTTATAAGATAGCTCTAACGCTTCATCTGGGTTTCTCTTGTCCGTTTCCAGTAGTGTGAGCATCTCACCAAATACTTGGGCTGGGTTGCCACGATTAATCTCTTCAATGACGATGACATACTCTTTTTCAGGATTTTCTATCGATTTTTTTATCATCTCCATAAAAGGTCCATCTACTAATGATAATCGACCTTCCCCTGAGGGCCGCCAACCACGTATGAAGTCTTCATAAGAGAGATTTGGATGAAACTGTACCGCTTTTATTTGATTGTCATTACGCTGACCGATTAAGGCAAAGGCTAATCTCTTAGCTAGCCACGTTTTGCCAGTCCCAGGAGGTCCTTGTAAGATTATATTTTTTTTAGCTTCTAGGCGTTCGAGTGTTTTTTCGATTTTAGCCTTAGGTAAAAAACATCCGTCTTTGATAATACTGTCTACATTATAAGAATCTCTATTCTTTTCAGTAGTCAAAACATCATGAGATGTCTGAACATCAAGTCCTTGTACTGAGCTTTCATCCAATAAGCGATATGAATCTCTACTTAACTGCTCTAGTTGATTGTTTTTCCTCATCACCCCTAAACAATGTACAACAGTTCCCTCTATATCTTTCCTACCAGGCCATCTTTTGTCGAGATCGTTCTCAAATCTGTCTAAAAACTCTTGTTTTGTAAACTCAGATGAGCTTTTATCGCAGCATAGCTGATAAACTTGACAAGCTATCATCTCTTGCCAAGTATTGTATTTTTCAGTGCATTTTATACGGGTAACGGATGTTTCTTGTACGTCGCTAAGATTCATCTTATCAGCAAGATTAATATCCTCTTCAAACTGCCAAGTGCTTTTTTGAATCAAATGACCTATATCGTTTAGTGTAGTACGAGTCATCCAAGAGGGCTGCATAGCGACTGATTGAACATAATTATTCATAGCGTATTCCTTAATATACTTTTACCAACTTTGGGATTCATATTTTTTGATAACAGCATCCCAATTAGCATAGAACGTTTCACTAATGACATTACCTTGATTGTCAAGCGTATATCTTGTAATACTACTTTCGTGTGGTTTACTAGCATCAGTGTATTGATACATATTTATTTTACCTTCTTTGTAGTAGCAATCATCGTAGTATGCGTCGCTCCAAGTTTGAATATTGGGCGCATCGTACTTAGGTTCCACGATAAAATTACCAGATTTATCGATAACACCCCATTTACCAGTCTCATAGTCACCCACTCGAACGGCTGCTAAACCCTCTGAAAAATCACAAGCACGATCCCATTTTGCTTTAATTGAGATATTGCCATTGGTATCAACAAAACCATATTGACTGCCATTATTCCAATGATTACTTTCAGTATACTGAGCCAGTCCATCTGAATAAGAGTGAAGAAAGTTAAATTTAAAAGGAACAATAGTTTTTCCTGATTGATCAATAGCTCCATATTTCTCTTTCAAGCTTACGACTGCCAACCCGTCTTGAAATGCTTCTGCTGACTGATACTGATAGGGAATGATAAGTTCTCGTTGCTTATTCATATATCCATACTTACCATTACGATAAACAGCCACTAGCCCTTCACTAAAGCTCTTATAGTCAGTATCCACACCTGTATCATTAGCTTCATGCTCAACAGGAATAACCAATCTACCCTTGTTATCAATAAAGCCCTGAAGGTTTTTATAGCTTAGATTACCTTCTTCATCGTAGCCCTTTTTTATTTTTCCAACATAAGCTAAACCATCAGAAAAATCTCCACAAGCCTCAAACAGACCAGTAGGAACCACCACTTCACCCAAACTATTTTTGTAGCCACAATCCCAGCTGTCTGTTGACTCTTCATAAAAGCGCTGCAAATCTGCATTTGCAACTGAGCAGTACATTAAAATTAATAGACTAGCACTCACTGTTTTTAAAAAACTTTTATTCATTGATATTCCTACGTTTTTTATTGTTAAGGCTATTATTTTGTCCATCCATTTTTATCTTCTATATATAGCAATACTGCTAACCCCCCTTCATAGTGGTCAGGAATATACCCTCTATTATCAGTATAGTACTCTGCACCTTCTATAAAGCGATTTGATCTATCTGCAGACCAACCAAAACCCATAGAAAGCCCTCTATTTCGTCCTTGATCATCATAAGTCCAGCCTCTTTTGGCGTAGTACTTAATGTCATGGGCACCCTCATAACGATAAGAGTCAGGAATATCTCTCCATTGTTTAGATAAGGCGATAAACCCATTGCAATAGATATCACCTTTACATTCGGATACATTCGGTGCAGTTTTTGGATTATTATAAGTATTCATCATCTCAGGCAGTCCTGCGAAACTATAAGTACTGCTGATTGCCAAAATTAATGTCAGACATATTTTTTTCATATAACACCCCTTGATGAATAGTTGTTTGGTATTACTATCGTCTAAATCTATTTCTATTGCAATGACTCGAGAGTCCTGTGCGACATTAAATGACGCATCTGTAGAATTTGACTAAAAAATTCTTAAATTGACAAATAAAATATAACTTCAAAGAGCAGATAATAGGAGATTTTCAGCTGGGATAGCTCAGTCTTTTGCACAGATAGGTATAAACATGAGTGAATATGGAAAAAATGTAGCGAGCTGTACAACCTATCAAAACCTCTTAAATAGTCAAATTATGTCGGACACGACGTATAATGTCGTAAAGAAGATCTACATACTATGCAATATAAAATTATTTTGGTAATCTCAATAAAAGGTAAAAAACAAACGTATGTGTACACTATTTAATTGAGGAGATAGTAATGATTATTGCACTAAGAGGTTACGGTACATTTATTTACGCTGGTACAGTAGCAAAGAATACTTATGAGTATTTCGAAGATGAAGACATTGACTTACAGGAATATGCTGAATATTTAGACGATCCTGAATCAAGTAATTTAAAAATACCTAAAGAGCACGATTTTGTTGATGGTGGTTGTCTGTATGATATGGATAATTTGTGGTGTATATCAGGCGCAGAATTAACTAGTGACTGTATTTTGAGTGTAGATTTAGAGAATGGAGATGATGATTGGGAATGTTCCCTTGATTTAGGTACCTTAGAAAAACTCGGAATTAAGACAAAATGTATTAGTTCATCTACTAGGGTGATAATGGATTTACCTTCAGATACTGCTATATTTATGGCTAAGGAAACCACTGAAGGGCTACAGTTCGAGGAAAATCAGATTATATCTAGTAGTGATTTTGACCCAACAAAGTTAGAAATTTATTATCATGAGTATATAGATACGGACATAATCAAACATATAAAGTACGATGGAAGAGAGTATTTTGGTAGTAACTTTGAATGGGATGCAAAAGATAAAGAGTTTAAATGGCTCTTGTGGTGATTGACAATTATAGAGATTTCACACAGTGGCTTTCATTAAAAACTCATAAAATTAGGTTATAGATAAATATGTTAACTAAGAAAACTGACCCCTGCCGTCAAATCCGTACAGTTAAACTTGGGAGATTTGAATCAAGCAGCTTGACGATAATAGTCAAACCATACCTGTCTTGGCGACTTATAGCCTAAACTCTTTTGAATCCTCGTTTGGTTGTAGTACAGCTCAATATAACCAATGATATCGCTGATCGCTGTAAATCTTGTTTTATAGTCTTGGTGATATACTAATTCATTCTTTAATACGCCCCAGAAGCTTTCTATTGGAGCGTTATCAAAGCAGTTGCCTTTACCACTCATCGAGCCTGTAAACTGATGCTGCCTGATGATTTTGTGATAGGCATGACTGCAATACTGGCTGCCTCTGTCAGAGTGCACAATCAATCCTTGGCTTGGACGTTTATTTTTGATTGCCATATTGAGTGCACGACATACTAAATCTGCGGTCATTCGCTTATTGATAGCATAGCCGACAAGCTCTTTGGTGTATAAATCTTTGACTCCAGCTAAATACAACCAGCCCTCATTGGTCCAGATATAAGTAATATCACTGACCCACGATTCATTAGGACGCTTAGCATCAAATTGCTGATTTAGTATGTTTGGATAGACAAGCTTATTGTGATCGGAGTCCGTGGTGACTTTAAAACGTTTGTGGCGACGGCATTTGATGCCATGTTCTTCTTTAATGCTTCTGACCATATACAGGCTAATATCGTGCCCTTGCTCTACCAGCTTTGCGTGCAATCGATCAGCACCATAGCGCTCACGAGTTTCACTATGTGCCGCTCTGACAAGTAGCTCAGACTGGTTACGATGTATCTTTCGCTTACTAATATCGCGATTTATCCAGTCGTAATAGCTTGATGGCTTAACCTTTAGTACACGACACATAGTAGTGATACTAAAGAAGAGATCGTTGTTTTTGATAAAGGCGTACTTCACTAACTGTCACTGCGTGCATAGCCCTACGTCTTGCGTCACTAAAACAGTCTCCCAGACTGTTTCTTAACGCTCCTCATTGGCAAAGTACGCCGTCGCCTTTCTTAGTATCTCTCGTTCCTCTTCGGCTACTTTAAGCTGTCGTTTGAGCTGCTTTATTTCCTGAAGAGCCGTCATAAGATCAGGATCATATTGTTCTGTACCGATAAGCTTGCCTTGATTGGCTTTATTATGCCAATTAGATAAGGTCTGCATGGCGATGCCAAGTTGCTTGGCAGTGGCTGAAACATTACCGTTGTTGTCTGCTATCTTCTTGACGGCCTCGGCTTTAAATTCGTCACTGTAGCTTCTTATTTTCTTGGTCATGATAAACTCCGATTAATACGCT
>NZ_PJBY01000091.1:0-25054 GCF_002836005.1 Psychrobacter sp. Sarcosine-3u-12 | reverse complement strand
AGCAAGTCAATCTACCATGTATGCGGATATGGTAGATTTTATCTAAGACCGCCTTGAATTTATTGTGTCTTTTCTACAATTCGTATAAGCATTTGTTATCAGTTTATACGGTAACAGTACTGCCTACTTCTAACGATTGTCTTAGCGATTTTTTTCATCATTGATATCTTCTACATCAGCACGACCAATCACATCTAAATCCTCTAGACACAGTTTGTCATACTCTTTTTTGCAAAAATTGGGATCAATATCACACATCGCTGACTGCAGTTGATCGAGACGATTTTCTGATTGTTGAATGTGCTCAAGCATTTTAGCAAATGCTTCTGCGACAGGGTCTTGTGAGTAAGGGTCGATACCATAAGCACGGAAAGTATTGGTACGTTTGGCAGTAGGGGTAGTGTCGTTAGTTTGATCGCTGTTCTCGCCAGCTTGCGCAACTTTTTCTTGTTGCTTAGCGTCTTGTACTTTTGTCGCGATTGGGTTGCCTTTTTCATCGTGATGATCTGAGATCATACGCGCGGCACTGCCGACCATTGTGGCGCCTGCTGGTACTGGTTTGACTACCACTGCATTCGAGCCGATTTTAGCGTTTTTACCGACTGTAAATGGTCCCAAAACTTTTGCACCAGCACCGACCGTTACACCGTCTTCTAGCGTTGGGTGACGCTTGCCATTATTCCAAGACACACCGCCCAAAGTAACACCATGGTATAGCGTCACGTCGTTACCAATCTCAGCAGTCTCACCAATGACCACGCCAACCCCATGATCGATAAAGAATCGCTTACCAATTTTAGCAGCCGGATGAATTTCAATGCCTGTGATGATACGCGAACCGTAAGAAATAACGCGAGCAGCGAGCTTTTGGTCATGATTCCAAAGATAATGGGCACCACGATGTAAGACAAGCGCATGGATGCCAGGATAGGTTAAGATGACTTCCAAGCTATTACGCGCTGCAGGATCGCGGGTGAATACCGCATCGATATCTTCTTTTAAATCTTTTTTGATGCTGGTAAGCGATTTGAACAATTTGGCTGGCAATGACATAAAGCGTCCTATCGTATTTTTGATGACAATCTCTTTAGTTATAGCAGTTTCGCAGTACAAAATATAGCGATGAATAATAAATTAAAACAGATTGTTTATAGATAAACACCAAGCAGTGGCGATTTTTCTATAGACAATCATAGGTGACTTACATAGGCGACTTGCACAGGTTACTTAGCTGTCACTGGTAACATATTTTAGCAGTTCGACAACCTGTTCAGGCGTTTGCGCCCATGCCATTGCAGCCGCATCCACTTCTTTTAGCGGATGAATAATATCTTCAGCATGCAAGGTGATATAAGGCTTGCCTAAAGCGGCGCAGTAGCCGGCGTCAAATGCAGCGTTCCATTGTTTGTATTTATCGCCAAAGCGAATAATAGCAATGTCACATTTTTGCATCATATTTTTGGTACGAATCGCATTCACCTTTGATGATTGATGGTCACGCCAGAATCCATTGTCATTTTCACCCAACACATCACCAGCCGCGTCGCTGGCTTCATGGTCAGTCACGGCTGAGGTAAAGGTAATAGCAAGACCAAGATTTTTCGCGCCTTGCATAATTTTCTGCCGCCAGTCGCTGTGTATTTCTCCAGATAAATAAACCGTCCAATTCATTGTTCACTCCTTTTTATTATTAAACCATCTGATTTGCAATACACTAACACTACTGTTGCCAATGCCAAAAACTCAACGCCCTAAACATTGCGCATTAGAAGCTTTAATCTTTTGCAAGCTTAGCAATTAAAGCGCTTAATAGCTGATATTCTTTTTGATCAAGCTGTAAGCGTGAGCCCAGTCGTGACAGTCGTGATGGTAATGATTTTAAATTGTCGCTGTCTGCCAGTCCGCGCTGCACCATTAGCTCAGTCATACGCTGAGTCAGTTGTTGCAGTTGCTGCTGGGTGATGGCTGGCTCATCCCATTGTTGGCGTAAATGCATGTCCAGACTGTTGATACCGTCGTTATCATTAAGCTTAAGATGCGCTTGGGCATAAGCAAAAATAAAACTGGCAATCACTTGTACAGCGGATGCTACGTTGAGCACTGGATAAGCAGGATTGGCGTCAATTTGAATATGATAATCGGCATAAGCCAATTCTTCATTGGTCAATCCACGGTCTTCACGTCCAAACAGTATAGCAATATTTGGTTTGTTAGAAGTCGCAGCAGATGAGGTATCAGCATTACTATCGTCTACACTTAGAGCTGCCTGTGCATCGATAAAGTCGAGCATAATCTTAGCGGCTTGCGTAGGTGTCACCACAGGGCGCGGCAAATGACGGCTGCGACTGCTGGCCGCAAATACGAGCTGGCAATCTCCAATAGCAGACTCTAGGCTTGGCGATATCAAGGCTGATGATAATACGTCACTGCCACCAGCAGCATGAGAGACGCTGGTGTCATCGATTGGTAGCTTGGGATCGATGACAGTTAAACGCGACAAACCCATGGTATGCATGGCGCGTGCCGCTGAGCCGATATTGGCAGGCAAAGTGGTATTAACCATGACGACTTGTAGGCAAGAAAGATAGTCATTCACACTACTCATGATTGCCCCAAGCGTTGATTGATTGCCTGTTCAGCACGTTGTAAGGCGACGGCGATATCTTCAATCAGTGCCGCTTGCTCACCGATACGGCGCTCACGGCAGCGCTCTTGTAATTGGCTGCTCAGGTTCATCAACTGGGTCGTACCCAGGTTGGCGCAAGCCCCTTTTAGCGCATGAGCAACTTCGAAACCATTGGCATTATCATTTTTTTGTTGGGCAGCTCGTAACTTTGTGAGGCGCTGGTAACTATCAGCAATATAAACTTGTATCAAGTCGGCAAAGTCTTCTTCTAGCAAGTCACGCATGTCTTCAAATTGTTCGTGATTGATAATTTCTTCATCAGAAGCAGCATTGATAGGATTGTTATTAAAATTTTCAGTCATAAGGGTATGTCCAATATCATAAAATTAGTGCAGTTCGAATAACCACAATAAACAGTTTAGGGCGTGCCCTCAATTCAAGCGATTGTATCTAAATGGGCTAAAAATGGCTAAATTTTGCCAAACATCGTCAAATAGCTGATTAATATCCCGATATTATTTCCGCTATTTTCCTCACTTGCCTGCAATTTATCTCATTTTTATGACCATTTTTTAAATGAGGACACGCCCTAGCTATAATGAAAATGTAAATTATCTTCGCTAAGCATGTTCTTCAACTGCTGCAAATTATCATCGTTAGGGTAGACGCGCCAATGTTCGGAGAGCCCTACATTAGCAATACCGAACTCTTCGTAAATGCTAAGTCCTAGCGGCAGGCAGTTATCGTTGATTGAGGCGTCGGTATTGCTCAGAGCATTATTGGCATAACTTTGATTAGAAGCGCTTTGACTCATATCACTTTCTAATGCCAACAAATCATTACCGTCTTCGTCATACAAGCTGCCACCCATGGCAGGGTCATAAACGTTATTGTTGCTATTACCTTGCTCGTCCTGCTCGTCATTAAAGGACAAGCGCGGTTTTGGGATAATGTCAGCTTGCGCCGATTTGAGTAGTGGCTGCAAACGTGTTAGTAGGTTAATGTCACTGCCGTGGACTTTAATACTGATTTTTTTCAGCCATCGCAAGCGTGCATCAACCATACTCATGGCATTATCAAGACGAGCAAACAGACGACCGTCACGCTCACGAATACTGCCTTTGATGATGACCACTTCATCCACCTTCAACTGTTCTTTGACGCGGTTAAAACGTTCAGCATAGCAGCTAACTTCAAGGCGTGAGGTTCCATCATCTAAGATAATTACATTACGATTACCAAAGTTGGCGATATCGATAATTAAGCCTGCAAAATAGCAGCTACCGTTGTAACCAGTGTCCGTTAGCTTATCGAGACGTGCGCTTGAGGTATAGCGTTTGATCTCATCCAAATACTCATTGATTGGATGGCCGGTTAAATACAAACCTAAGGTGTTTTTCTCCGCTTTTAAACGGTGCTTATCACCCCAAATTAATTCTGAGGTCATGACCAATGGCGGTGCAGCAACGACACCGTCCATTTCACCAAATAAGTCCATCATGCCGATTTCACGGTTCTGACGGTCTTGTTCAGCGGCTTGTACGGCGCTTGGCAATTGACTCATAAGCGCGCCACGAATCTCGTAAGCTTCATCGGCTGGCAAGTCAGGACGTAGGGTCGCCGCAAAGTCATCAAAACACCCAGCACTCACTAATGCCTCAAGCGTACGTTTATTGACTTTTTTGATATCGACGCGGCGGCAGAAGTCATATAAATCTTTAAACGGACCTTCACGGCGACGCGCATCAACGATAGACTCAACAGCACCTTCGCCAACGCCTTTAATCGCACCCAAGCCATAAATGATATTGGTCGGGGTATCGGCGACGAAATGCCATTCACTACGATTCACCGATGGATTAACCACAGTTAACTCAAAGTTTTCACGGCAGTCGTTGATAAAGAACACCACGTTGTCGGTGTTGTTCATATCTGAGGTTAATACAGCCGCCATAAATTCGGCAGGGTAGTATTGCTTGAGATAAGCGGTCTGATAAGCAAGTACGCCATATGCGGCAGAATGCGAGCGGTTAAAGCCATAACCCGCAAACTTTTCCATCAAATCAAAGACGCCACCTGAGGTCACTTCATCGATACCTTGCGAGGTTGCACCAGTGACAAAAATATCGCGCTGTTTGGCCATCTCTTCAGGTTTCTTTTTACCCATGGCTCGGCGTAACATATCCGCACCGCCCAAGCTATAGCCTGCCATCACCTGCGAGATTTGCATCACCTGTTCTTGATAGACAATAACGCCGTTGGTGTTTTCTAAAATCGGTTCCAGATTAGGATGGTCGTAGATGACTTCCTCACGACCATGCTTACGGTCGATATACATCTCTACCATGCCAGCATCGAGCGGACCCGGACGATAGAGCGCACACATGGCGATCACATCTTCGATATTAGTCGGTTGTAATTTCGCCAAATACTTTTTCATACCCATACTTTCAAGCTGAAAGACGGCAGTAGTCTTAGCATCTTGCAAGAGCTTGTAGGCTTTTTTGTCATCTAATGGCAAGTCTTCTAACACCAACGCTTCTTTGCCTTCTTTCGCACGACGCAAGTTGATGTTTTCTACCGCAGCGTTAATGACGGTTAAGTTACGTAGACCCAAAAAGTCGAACTTTACCAGACCAACCGCTTCGACATCATCTTTATCAAACTGACTGACACGGTGACCATCGTCATCACAATAAATGGCGCTAAAGTCAGTGATTTTATGCGGAGCGATGAGAACGCCACCGGCATGTTTACCAACGTTTCGGCAGACACCTTCAAGCTTGATTGCCATCTCCCAAATTTCGATGGCATCTTCATAATCCATATTGTCAGGATTGGAGATTAAGTCTTTAAGCTGTGGCTCTTGCTCGAGCGCTTGGCTGAGCGTAATACCGGGGGTCTTTGGAATTAATTTAGACAATTTGCTGGCAAGAAAGTACGATTTACTTTGTACCCGCGCCACATCTCGTACCACTGCTTTTGCCGCCATGGTACCAAAGGTTATAATTTGCGAGACCGCTTCACGCCCATAAGTTTGCGCCACATAATCAATAACACGGTCACGACCTTCAATACAAAAGTCAATATCGAAATCGGGCATGGAGACACGCTCAGGATTTAAGAAGCGCTCAAATAGTAGGTCGTAATGGATGGGGTCGAGGTCGGTAATGTTTAACGCATAAGCGACCAAGGATCCTGCACCAGAACCACGACCGGGTCCAACGGGTACGCCATTGGCTTTTGCCCAGCGGATAAAGTCCATCACGATTAAGAAGTAACCGGGAAAGCCCATGGATAAGATAACTTCCAGCTCATATTCTAAGCGTTCATCATACTTTTGGCGAAAATCGCTCCAGTTATCAGTACGTGCTTCAACGGGAAATAGCTTATCTAATCGATTGTTAAGGCCCCGTATTGACTCTGCGCGAAAAAACGATTCAATCGTTTCGCCTTCAGGGACAGGAAAATCGGGCAGGACGTTAATACCAAGGGTCAAGGTTACATTACAGCGGGTTGCTAAACGCAAAGTATTATTAATAACCTGTGGAATATCATCAAACAACTGCTCCATCTGTGCTTGGGTTTTAAGATATTGCTCATCTGAATAGGTTTGCGGACGATTTTGGTCAGCGAGCACGTAGGAGCCTGCGATACAAACGCGCGCTTCATGGGCGTCAAAATCGTCTTGCTCTAAGAAGCGTACGTCGTTATGAGCAATGATAGGAATATTATGTTTGGCACCTGAGTGGATAGCAGCCTGAATAAAGGTGTCTTCCCCTGAACGATTGGTACGCTTGATGGCAAAGTATAAGCGATCATCAAACTGTGCTTGCCATTCTGTCAGCAGCTCATCAGCTTTTTCTGGCATAGAGCCGACCAGTGCCTGACCCACATCTGACTTTTCGGTAAATAAGACAATGACGCCTGCGGCATGCTCTAAAATATGGCTGCGTTTGATGACAGGCACGCCATGATTGGCAGCGTCAGCGCGTCCTTCAGTAAAGCCAAGCGAGACGATACGGGTAATGTTTTGATAACCCTCGTTATCCATCGCTAGCAGGGTTAGCCGCGTGTCCTCATTCTCCATGATGACTTCGCTACCGATAATCGGTTTGATACCAGCACCTAGGCAGGCACGATAGAACTTCACCGTGGCATAAAGGTTGGATAAATCAGTTAACGCCAGCGCACATTGATTATCGGCGGCAGCAGCTTTGATAAGCGGCTTGATGCGCACGATAGAATCGGTAATTGAATATTCGCTGTGAATGCCAAGGTGTACAAATGCCATAGAGGACTCTTACTGGTGCAATCGAAAGGAGATGAGCTGCTAAGAAAATAAATTTATTATTATCAATGCTTTAAGTGAGTTTTTAAAAGTAATTAAGAGTAAATAAGAGTAAATAAGACGTCAATAGCCATATTTATTCATTTTAAATTTAGCTGCTAATAATAGCATTATTTGGTACGTACAGCCACCGATTCAAGGGTATCAAATTGAATGGATGGTTTTTGGGAATGGGTTTGATTATAGGAAAAAGCCTTCTATATCATAATGATGTAGAAGGCTCTGATAGGCGAAAGATTTACGATTATTTAGCTAATATTTAACGCTTATCATGTTTATCACTATAAGCTATCCAAAAGTCTGCGTTTTCAACGCCTGCTTTTCTAGGGTCAAAGACAGGATCGAGTCCTAGCTTCATTTGCTCGTCGTAGTCTTTTAACACTTTTAACGCCGTTTTGCTGAGTAAGACGATGGCGATGAAGTTAAGGTAACACATACTGCCGAAACCAATATCACCTAGCGCCCACATAACACCGACTGATTGCATACTACCAGTGAAGCAGATTATTAAGAATATAATTTTTAATATTGGCTTTAGTACTGGATAGCGTAGCTTGCTATCCAAATAGACTAGGGTGGTTTCAGCGATGTAGTAATAAGCAATCAAGCAAGTAAAGGCAAATAAGAAGATAGCAATAGCAACAAAACCGCTACCGAATTGACTAAATACCGTTGATACTGCGGCTTGAGTAAATGCGGTTCCAGCTGCAATGCCAGGCATGTTTTCGACTAAGACCAAGCCTTCGGCAGGAATAACGTTATACATGCCGGTAGACAAGATCATAAGCGCGGTTGCAGTACAGACGAGAACCGTATCAACATAGATAGAAAAGCTTTGCACTAAGCCTTGTTTGGCAGGGTGAGAGACTTCTGCAGCAGCGGAGCTGAAAGTAGCTTCGCCTGCACCAGCAACGTTTGAGAATACAGCACGGCGCACACCCCAAGATATTGCTAAACCAACAATACCGCCAAAGACAGCATCCATACCAAACGCACTTTTGAAAATAAGAGCGAACATAGCAGGTAGGTTTGAGGCATTAAAGGCCAAGACAATAACCATCAACAGAATATAGCCAATTGCCATAAAGGGCACAACCGTGCCAGCAAAACTGGCGATACGTTTGACACCGCCAAAGATAATAAAGGCCAATAGAGCAACGATGATGGCACCAGTTATGACGGGTGGGATATTAAAGGCGGTATTGAAAGAGTCGGCAATGGTGTTGGCTTGCACGCCCGGCACCAAAACACCATAAGAAAGACAAGTGACTGCTGCTACTAGAATAGCGAATGGCTTCATCTTTAGACCACGTTCGATATAGAAGGGCGAGCCGCCACGATATTGATCATCGACCGTATGCTTATAAACCTGTGCAAGGGTAGACTCAATAAAAGCACTCGCACCGCCAAGTAAGCCCATGACAATCATCCAAAATACCGCTCCTGGACCACCCGCTGCGATAGCGGTGGCCACCCCTGCGATATTACCAACCCCAATACGACCTGATAACGCCATACAAAAGGCTTGGAAAGAGCTAATACCTTGGGTTGAAGTTTGCTTATCAAACAACAGTCTAGTCATCTCTTTGAGATAGCGAAACTGGACACCGCGAGTCATCACGGTAAAATAAATGCCGACACCGAGTGCCAAATAAACTAACGCATCGCTCCATATATAGCCGACGATGGTATTAATAATCGCTTCCATGGCCTTACTTCCCTGTAAGTATGTGACTAAAGGCTTAAATCATTTAAGCTGTTGTTTTAATTTATGACTGTACTGACTGAACACGCTTGTTAATTAACTAACCAAATAGTCTTGGTCTGTGCGTATTGTGATAAGGCTTCTAAACCATTGTCACGACCGCCAAATCCTGATTGTTTATAACCACCAAATGGCGTCGTGATATCACCTTCTGAAAAACCGTTGATTGAAACAGTACCTGCTTTAATGGACGATGCCACACGATAAGCGCGCTTGATGTTCTGTGTATAAAAAGAAGCGGCGAGTCCATAGTTGGTTTCATTGGCTAATTTGATGGCTTCTTCTTCGGTCTCAAAACTTGTTACCGCCAGCAAAGGACCAAATACTTCTTCCTTGAACAAAGTCATATCGGCTGTAACATCATCAAAAATAGTCGGCTCAATATACCAGCCACTGCCTAAATCTTCACGAATGTTGCCACCTGCAACGATCGTTGCGCCTTCCTCTTTAGCAGTCTGTAAATAATGTGAAACTTTGTCAAAATGGGCTTTTTCAATCATAGGACCAATGGCAGTATCAGGATCGTAGGGTGAGCCGACCTTCCAACCTTTTAGACCGTTTTTTAGTTGCTCAAGTAGCGCTTGTTTTTGGCTGCTGTGAACTAATAAGCGTGAGCCGCAGCTACAGTTTTCACTCATATTCCAAAACGCGGCTGATAGGATATCGTTAATGGCGGCGTCATCAAGTACGGCATCATCAAAGACTATTTGTGGGCTTTTGCCGCCGCATTCTAAGACGATCTCTTTTAGATTGCTTTGGGCCGAGTATTGTAAGAATAGACGTCCGACCTCTGTTGAGCCGGTGAACGACACCATATCGACATCCATATGCTGGCCGAGTGCGGCACCGACATTTTCACCAAGGCCGCAGACCATTTGCAGCGCTTCTTTGGGCACGCCAGCTTCATAGGCAAGCTCGGTTAAACGGTAGACGGATAGAGAGGTCAGCTCAGCGGGTTTAACAATGACGGAGTTGCCCATAATAAGAGCAGGGGCGACTTTCCAAGCGTACATTTGGGCTGGAAAGTTCCAAGGTAATACTGTACCAACGACACCAATGGGCTCTTGCACAATAAGCCCTAAAGCCGCGCTACCTGTCGGCGCGACTTTACCAAATACCTTATCAGCTGCTTCGGCATACCATTCAAAAGTCTCGATAGTCGCTGGCATGTCAGTGTTTAAGCATTCGGTAATCGGCTTGCCCGCATCCACACAATCTAATGCTGCCAGCTCTTCGAAATGCTCATGCATTAGTGCACACCAGCGCTGCATAATAGCCTTGCGCTCAACAGGAGCCAGACGACGCCATTCACCATTCTCAAAGCTATCACGTGCGACCTTGACAGCAATGTCAACATCATTGGCGTCACCTGAGGCGATTTGACCAATGACGCTGTTATCAATAGGCGTGTAATTATCTAAGGTTTCTTTTGATACATTTTCGGCGGCTATTAAGTGACCCGCCCACAGCTGTTGCTGTTTTGCTTTCTCAAATACTTGCTCTTTAGTGGCTTGTTGTTTAGTAGCTTGCTCTTTAGTGCTCATTTTTCTAATCCTTGTCTGCAAATTTTGATGCCATAGATCCGAATTTTGAATACGGCATCAAATTTAGCATTGGTTATCCTTAACATTGTTTTTACTAAACTGAGCTGAGTGTTATTTAGACAGTAGGGCTAAAAACTCTGCTTTTTCGTCTTCTGGCATATCAGTTAATGGCACACGTACTGAACCAACATCCATGGTGCCGTTTAAGCAGCCCGCTTTGGCCTTTTGGTTGTAGTTTCCAGATTCCATAGAATGAATAGCAGGATAAATCTCGCTCATAATTTGCTTGGCTTTATCCCAGTCGCCTTGCTGGGTGGCGTTAAATAATGCAACTTGCTCTGCTGGGAAGACGTTCGCTGCGCCCGCAATCCAGCTTTTTGCACCCCAAAAGAAGAAATCAACGGGCTGATCATCACAGCCACAAACCACCTCAAAGTCATCAAAATTAGCTTGCAGCATGCGTAGCGCATGACTAAAGTCGCCGCTACTTTCTTTTACGCCGACGATATTGGGGTGTTTAGCTAAATGAGCAACAGTGTCAAATTCAATAGCAACGCCGACACGATCAGGGAAGTTGTACATAATAATCGGCAGCTCACTGGCATCCGCGACTTTTTCGAAGTGAGCGATGATGCCATCTTGCTCAGGTAAGCTATAAGGGGTGGCAGATAGCATAAGGCCGTCATAACCTAGTGCTTTGGCTTGTGCGGCAAGCTCAATAGAGTGGTCAGTCGATAAACTATTGATACCAGCGATGAGGGTGACCTTATCCTTTGCGGCTTCGGCGATAGTGGTTAACACCAGCTCACGCTCTGCGGCCGAAAACGTATAGTACTCACCTGTAGTACCGCAAGCAACGATACCGGCTACGCCTTTTTCAATAAAGGCTTCAACAAGCGAGGTTAATTTCTTTGCATCAACGTTGCCGTTATTGTCAAAAGGGGTAACGATTGGGACTAAAATTCCATTTATGTTCATGAGACTATCCTTATTGATGTTGATATTGTTGGTGGTTTAATGGGTAATGATTCAATGATGAATCGGTTGATTTTTGCTTGGTTCATAACCGTTGAATAAGCAGCTTATTTAAAACGAGCCAGTTGATACGGTTTTGGATCGATAGTATGGTCTTCATCAAAATAGTATTCGGCAATCATTTGCGCACTAATGACGGCTTGCGTTAAACCTAAATGCTGATGACCAAAGCTTAAAAATACGCGCTCGATTTTGTCGATGACTGGCAAGGAGTCTGCGGTCGATGGACGAAAACCCATCCATGACACGCTATCGCTAGCATCTAACGGAGCTTTTAACATAGGCTGCGCATGTTGTAAGAGTATTTGCGCACGCTGCATATTGGCAGGCGCATCAAGTCCTGCGTACTCTACCGTACCCGCCAAACGTAGGCCTTCTTGCATCGGTGTCATAACAAAGCGCCGATCCAAACTCGATACGGGAATCTGTAATCGCGCGCTTTCATGAGGTAGCATTAAGTGATAACCACGTTCGGTATCTAAAGGTATGTTGACGCCTGTTAGTTGCTTGGCCAAGGCTTTAGAGTGGGCGCCTGCTGATAGCATCACTTTGGACGCTGTCATATCACCTTGACTGGTGGTTAAATGAACACCATCTGCACCATTAGTCGCTGCAAGGACGCGACAATGTTCAATAACATGACCGCCCAATTGTATAAAGGTATTGTGAAGCTGATTAATGACAGCTTTTAAATTGGTGATATGTCCTGTATTTGGGAAAAATAACGCCGCTAATTGGTTATCTTGTAAGGCAGGCTCACGCTCTAATAAATCCTCTTTGCTCAACAGCTCATTTCTCACATCAATGTCATTGAGACGCTTGCCGTGTGCTGTTAATAGCTCAAGACTACTAGGCTTTTCAACCGTTAATAACGAACCCTTTACTTGTATCCAGTCGCCTAATTGCCACTGATCAGCAAAACCTTGCCATGCTTGCAGGCTGTTTTGATTTAAGCTTAACAACGCTTGATGAATCCGCTCAAATGGCTCAGGGCGCATATTCATGAGCAACTGCATTGCCCACGGCAACAAACGCGGTAGATAGCGCCAGTCTATGCGCAGCGGTCCAGTCGGATTCAATAACATGGCGGGTACATGACGGAGCATGCTGGCATCAGCAATGGGGAATACTTGCTCGGTAGCGATATGACCTGCGTTACCTAATGATGCGCCTTGACCCACTTCATTGGCGTCCAGCAGTGCGACCTTTACGCCTCGCGCTTGCAACGTCACCGCAGCCGCTAGACCGATAATACCGCCGCCAATAATATGCAAGTCGACGTTTGAGGTAGTCATAATTTTTCTCGCTTACGTTCGTCGATTAAGCACTCTTGATAGTGTTTACGCGTTTATCAATAAATATGTCACTTAATAAGTTAAGCCACTTCATAAATCAGGTCATTTCATAAATCAGGTCATTTCATAAATAATGCTGAGAGCTCATTAAGACGGGATGCCCCATTTAAAAGGATCGTATTCTTGCACAATGAGCGTGGTCTCAGCACAAACATAAGCATGACCACGAATCGTTGGGATAATGGTCTGTGCAGGATAGGCCGTACCAGCTGCATTATTGAGCTTAGTACTAAGATCGGTATTCAACTCAGTATTAAGCTCAGTTGCATGCTGATAACTGCCAGTGAATACGCTGCCGACTATGCCCTGTTGCTGCCAAAGTTGTTCAGGTGCTAGACGGTTATCAGCCGCTAAGCAGGCAAGCTTGGCACTAGTACCGGTACCACAAGGGGAGCGATCGTAAGCTGAACCTGGACACAAAACGAAGTTTTTACTATCGACTTGGTCATCATCACTATCGGTAAATAACTCGATGTGGTCAATCTCGCCGCCGTTTTCGCCGGTGATATTAGCAGTGATTAATGCTTGCTTAATTTGCATGGTTACTTGAGTCAATTTTTCGACATTATTTGCTTGAATGTCTTGTCCATGCTCACTGACTAAAAAGAACCAGTTGCCACCCCAAGCGATGTCGCCACGGATAAGCCCTAATTCAGGAACGTGAACGTCAACTTGTTTTTTATAACGGTAAGAAGGGACGTTTTGTACACTACAGCTGCCATCATCATGTAAGGTTGCTTTAACCAGACCGACAGGAGTCTCTAGCCAGTGCACGCCTGCCGATATCTTTCGTTGATAAGCCAATGAGACGATAACGCCAATCGTACCGTGCCCGCACATGCCTAAATAACCAGCATTGTTAAAGAAAATAACGCTCGCTGTGGCTTTAGGATTGGTAGCAGGGAAGAGTAATGCACCGACAAGAACATCATTGCCGCGTGGCTCTAAGATGATACTTTGGCGCAGATGATCGAAGTTTTGTTTGAAGTATTGCAGCTTATCTTGAAGAGTGTCGCCGACGAGTTCAGGAAAGCCGTCATAGACCATACGAGTGGGCTCACCGCCCGTATGAGAGTCAATAATTTTAAAATTAAATAATGTAGAAGACATGACCGACGCCCTAATTCATCCGTGAAAAAGTTATATTCCGCTTTTTATGCATGAGACCTAATGGTTTTAATTTAACCGCCAATAGTTGGTTGTTATTTGCTGAGGTCTATATATAGAGTGGACTTTTTTACAGAGAGCGTCTTGCTGTTTTTTCATGGATAAATGCGTATTTCTGCATAGTGGCTCGGTGTACACTAGAGAAGTCTGTGCCTAAAAATTGGTAATAATAGATATACGCGACATAGCCTGCGAGTTATGGATGTTTGGCTGAATGTAAAATTGATATGACAGGGATGAGATGCGATGACTGAGGTAATAACAGATGTAATAGAAGATACAGCGCTTGCTATGCTTACCACGTCATTGCAGCAGAGTATGACTGTCTATCGTCCCGATAGTCGTGAGGCTTTTGTCGGTAATATCTCATTATTACTGCCGCTGCTGAATACTTTGACCAATGTGGTGTTTTTTGTGAAAGATGAGCAGGCGCGTTATCAGCTGGCAAACAAAACTTTGTTAAAACGCTGTCAGTTGAGTCAGCACGAAGATATCGTAGGATTCACCACAGAAGAGGTGTTTTCGCATCGACAGAGTAGGGATTATATTTTGCAAGATATGAAGGTATTGCGAGAGGGGAAGTCTATCGTTGATAACTTAGAGCTGCACAGTTACGCATCCGGTCAGTTAGGATGGTGTATTACCAATAAACTGCCTATCTATAATAAGAGCCAACAAGTGGTCGCCATGGTTGGGATATCGGTCGATATTGATGAAGATAACGAGCGCGTTTTACGTAAACACGCGCGCTTGGCTGAAGTCGCTCAGTTTGTACGAGCACATCTTGATCAAAAAATAAATATCGCCCAATTGGCCGACTTGGCTAATTTAAGCGTATCGCAGCTAGAGCGCACCTTTAAGGTCGTACTGAATATGTCGCCATTACAGTTTGTGCAAAAGCTGCGCTTGGAGTATGCGGTGAAGTTATTGGCTAGTCATGAGGTGTCAGTGACTCAGATATCGTTGAACTGCGGCTACAGCGATCACAGTGCTTTTAGCCGTCAGTTCAAACAATTCACGGGTTTGTCGCCCAGCCAATTTCGCCAAACGCATTTATCATAAAAAAATCAAATCAATACCCAACGACTGCCGCATCGACAATACGTGGATCTGAAGATCCATACACGCCATTTGGGGTCAGCATAATCGATTGCGTTGAGCCCATGGCAGACTGCGGACTGACCTTATGTCCCATTGATTCTAGTTTTTTAATGGTATCGACATTAAGGGCTTTTTCGATACGAATCTCATCAGGCAGCCATTGGTCATGAATACGCGGTGCGTGAGTGGCTTCAGCGATATTCATGTCATGGTCGATGACGTTGGATATGACTTGTAGAACCGTGGTGATAATTCGGCTACCACCTGGGCTACCAGTAACGATGTAAGGCTTGCTGTCTTTGAATACCAGCGTCGGACTCATAGACGATAATGGACGTTTATTGGCTTCAACGGCATTTGCTTCACCGCCTAATAAGCCATAACCATTTGGCACACCCGGTTTGGCAGAAAAATCATCCATTTCATTATTCAATAAAATGCCTGTGCCGTCAGCGACAAGACCTGTACCGTAAGAGAAGTTTAGCGTATAAGTATTGGCTATGGCATTGCCGTCTTTATCAACGACAGAGAAATGCGTGGTTTGATCGCTCTCATATGGTAGGGGATTGTTTGCTTTAATCGTCGAAGCTGGTGTGGCTTTGTTTGGATCGATTAGGCTACGCAGTTTATCCGCATAAGCCTCTGAGGTTAAGCCGCTAGCAGGCACATTGATAAAGTCGGAATCTCCCAAGTACTCAGCGCGATCTGCATAAGCTAACTGCATGGCTTCCGCCATTAGGTGAATGGTTTGCGCGCTGTTTTGTCCGTATTCTTTTAGCGGATAACCTTCTAAAATATTTAAGATTTGCACGATATGAATACCACCAGAAGACGGTGGCGGCATCGAGACAATCTCATAACCACGATAGTCGCCTTTGACCGGCTCGCGAGCGATGGCTTCATAGTTGGCCAAATCTTGCAAGCTCATGCTACCGCCAGCCTCATTGACCGCTTTGACCAACTTACTTGCGGTTTCCCCTTTATAAAATCCATCTGCGCCTTTTGCGGCAATAAGCTTAAGCGATTTTGCCAATTCAGGCTGCTTTAAACGCTCACCGGGTTGATAAGCGCTGCCGTCAGGTTTAAAGAATATCTTTTTAGTACTTGGCCATTTTTGAATGCGATCACTCAATGCTGTGAGCGATTCAGACAAGCCTGCGGTGACTTCAATACCGTTCTCAGCCAGTGCAATTGCAGGTGCCATCACTTGCCCGCGACTCATGGTGCCATGATCTTCTAGTGCTTTGAGCAATCCTGCTACTGTCCCCGGTACACCAACCGCTAGACCGTGATAGCGTGATAAATCACTGACAGCATTGCCTTCCTCATCGAGATACATATCACGAGTGGCAGCACTTGGTGCTTTTTCACGATAATCAAGCGCCACGGTCTTACCTTGCTTCGCGTCATAAATCATCATAAAACCACCGCCGCCAATATTGCCCGCGCGCGGTAAGGTCACGGCTAGCGCAAAACCAACGGCCACCCCAGCATCAACGGCATTACCACCGTCTTTTAAAATCTTCAGGCCGATATCAGAAGCGAGAGCTTCTTGGCTCGCGACCATACCGTTCTTTGCCCATAACGGATGTTCGATAGCGTCTTCAGAATAGATGGCTTGATCAGTTTTGGCAGTGTTAGTCGTAGCCTTAAGATTATTGGTTTTTGCTCGCGTAATACGTTTGGTTTCAGACAACACAGTAGGATTATCAGCCATAATCGCTAGATTAATTGCACTGG
The DNA here is from genome assembly GCF_002836005.1 of Psychrobacter sp. Sarcosine-3u-12. NCBI lineage: Bacteria > Pseudomonadati > Pseudomonadota > Gammaproteobacteria > Moraxellales > Moraxellaceae > Psychrobacter > Psychrobacter sp. Sarcosine-3u-12. The sequence goes on along the minus strand of NZ_PJBY01000091.1, from coordinate 8,370 downwards.
TGTTAATCGATCTTGGGTTAATGGTATTCGATTTATTGATTGTCGATTCAACAGCATGAGCAGATAACGATACTAAAAACGTACTGCTGATTAACATAATCGCGGCTTTGATTTTCGCTCTACTTTTAAGGGTATTGTGAGAAGGGTTGATTTCTTCTGTCGATATTGGATTTTGCATGGTAAATTCCTTTTTACGTAAGTGATAAAGCGAGGACACACTCTAATTGAAATAATGATTGGCTCTATATTTTTTAGGTAAATAGCCTGATCCAAAATGCTGAAAATTTTTAAGAAATACGTTCTAATCTTACTAAATTGTAACGCATTGTGATATAAATAATAGTGCTAGAGTTTATTCATTATTGATTGTCTATTTATAAGAAGAAATTACTATGTCATCCAACCATATTAATCAGCGCGAACAACAGCGTCACTCTGACAGGACTCATCACCAATCATCTGCCTATAACCATAACCATCATTCATATCAGCCACGCAAATTACTGTCTATTACAGGGTGCGCATTACTGCTTGGTGGTGCGTCTTTTGGGCTGGCAGGCTGTCAATCAAGCCCAGCGGTGTCATCGTCAGCGGTAGCATCGTCTACAGTGTCGAAAAATATGATTGATTTTAATAGCGCCGATAGCACGCAAAACCAAGCACAAGGACGCGCATTTAATGCCAGCCTTGATGCCAAATCTGAGCGTTATCAACAGTTATTTAACCAAGAGACATATCCCAACACTGACAGTCAAGCCAAGTCTCATTTACTTGCTGCTATTCATCAACATCTGACAACAGAGCATGTGGCAGTCGCGCAAGCCAATTATCAAGCGGTCCCTTTTATTGATCCAGATAGTATTGACGCAGGCTCTAGTAGCTTGCTTAGAACGATTATAGAAGCCTATGCTTATGAGCCTGACGGTGACTATGATGAAAGTGATTATGATGAAAGTGATTATGATGAGAATGATTATGATGAAAGTGATTATGAGGGCAGGCAAACTGAGGCTATGGCAGAGTTAGCAGAGGTAAGTGCAGAGTCGAATAAATGCAATGACAATGAGGACGATGACGCTTATGAAGTCTGTGTTGTAGAAGATGTTAACTATGATGAGGACGGCTATGATCAAGACGGTTACAATGAATATGGCTACAATCGAGAGGGTTACGACAGCGATGGCTATAATGAATATGGTAATGCAGAAGGTGGCATTCTCTCAGGGGTCTCAAACCTAAAGTCCAAAAATCTGTTAAAAAACTATGAAGCCATACAAATGGCTAAACAGCAGTCAGAGGCGGTAGAACAAGATAGCCCATCAGCGTCATCTACGGGCGTCATTGGTCAAATGCTGAGTATGTTCCATCGCACGCCTGAACAGATAGCTGCGTCAAATGCTTATCAATATCAAAATTTAACCTTTAATAGTGTCACTCAGTACAAACCCAAACAACGACAACTACAGAGCGTCTATAGCTATGACTATGTGACACCGACGATTAGCTCATCCATCCAGATACCGTTAGCGTTCGATTTTAACCATAGCAAAGTCACGGTAGACCCGTCTGCAATCATGCCTATCGTGGCGCTTGTTAATCCTGACAATACCCCTTTACCTAACCAAATGGCCTCGCATACCGTCAGTTTTGGCTTGCCAGAGAGTATTACCGCGCAGCTACCGCCAGCAGTGCTGTATGATGCCGCCATCGCTGCCATACAGAGTAGCATGGCAGAGCTAGCGCCCGAGCACTTTAGCGCGGTAGATATTCGCAGTGATGCCTTTGCCAAAGAAGTCGGGGCGAGGCGTGCGGTAAAAGTCTATTTTGGCAGTAAGCAAAGCGGTGAGATGATTGGCAAGACTTTAAAATACATGACAAAGTCGCTACAGGATTATGTCGATGCCAATCCACAAAAATATCCTGATGGCGCTATGCTAAAAACCGCGCTAGCGAAAGTGCAGCTATACAATAAAGGCTACCAAAGTGCGGATGTAGGTTCGCTTTTGCAACTTATTGAGGCCATCGGTCCGATCTCTTTTAATCAGATAAATTACTATTATTTAGACAGCTCAGATCGCCTGCTTGCCAAGCAGCAGCGGATAAATATCGGTGGCGATTTGCTGGGCTCTACGAACAGCGTGCTAAACCAAATACGCTATGATAAAAGCAGCTTTAATAACCACGCACTAACGCCTTTATTGACCGAGTCTTTTGGCGCAAATGCTAAAGCTGCTATCGATGGTAATGCATGGATCGCAGAGCAGCGTCAACAAAAAGACAGGCTGCAAGCGGCACGTGATGCCCGCTATGATTATAGTGGTCGCAGTGGTGATTACGATGACGACGACTATGGTAGCGATTATGCGGATGATGATAGCAGCTATGAGGCAGCAGAATATGACAGTGTTGATCGTCAAGATGATAATGATATCGAAGACGATGCCGCAGATGATGCTGACAACAGGGTAGACGATCAATAACGCTATCTTGTCATGTTCAAGCCCATATTTATTAAGGATAAAAAATGAAAAAAGCACATCAAATCATTGCAAGTCGTCTTCCGTCAGCTAGCTTTCCGTCAGTTATCAATAGCCACCGCCTATTTGCTGGTACATTGATCACAGGGGCACTATTATTAACGGGTTGCCAATCTACCAGTCTCGAACAATCTAACGCGATAACTGCTAAGCAAACACCAGCGGCAGCCAAGACAGCATTGGCGACGGCGTTACAAAAACAGCGCCGCCAGTCCTTTAGCTACCATAGCAATCTTGAAATCAGTAACGAGCAACAGTTTAGCGATGTTGATAGCACGCAACTGGTGGCATCAGAATATGTGGATAGCTATTGTGATGATAGCCACGACCAAGCTTATGGGGCCTTATTAACAAAGGCGCAAGCACAGCATAAGGATATTGCAGCGACTGATTATGATGACCAGCGTGAGGCACTTAAACAGTCCTACCTAGCTTGTTCGGCTGCTTATGAGGCATGGAGAGACGCGCACTATGATAGTGAATCCTATGCCATTGATGCGGCAGCTGAAGACGTGGTAGATTCAGTAGCAGAGATGGAAACAACCGCGTCTGATATGGACTCGGCTCGTGAAGCAAGCGCTACGACTGTCTCACCCTATGTATCGCCCTATTATGAAAAGCTATTTAATGAATATGAGAATAAGCAGAGCAAACAAGATATCAAAAAGTCACAATTACTAGATGCTTATGTGCTAAAGCCACTGTCTATCAATGCACAAGGCATTTATCAGCCAATGGCTGGCAAGGCGACTATGCTGGTGAGCGCGCAGTATCAAGCGCGCAATCATCAAAGCAGTATCAATCAGCCAGTTTATATAGATTTTAAAAACGGTGATATTTATCTGTGGGCAGATAATTTTGCGATGCTCAATTCAGAACTGTTAGACGATAAGCTCGGCATAAAGTGGCGCAACAAGTGGTTAAAACTAGCCATTGATGACGGCACCTTACCCAAAGGCTTTGGTAGTGAATTGATAAAAAGCCACTTTGCAGCGTTAGATGCCACATTTGATGCGGCACCTGTCAGCCAGTTTGATTATGTCGCCCCTAATACGCTAGCCTCGCTCTCTCCCAAGCTGCCCGCGCATCAGCTACCAGCCATGCTGGCAAGTAATCAAGTCATTCGCCGTGTACAAAGTGCTGAGAGTTATGAGCAGTTTTATCAAGACTACATGCGCATCATCTACGAGCGGCTAAGTCAGCGATATCCAGAACTGGTTAAAGAAAGCGCGGCTTACGAGGCAGGCGACACAAATGCTAAGAAATTTACCAGTAAAGCGTTGGTGCAGCAAATGTTGGCAATGATAAAGAGTGGCATGAATGGTGATAGTGAAACAGCAGATGAAACAATGGCAGAGGCAAAAGAAGAGACGAAAGAAGGTACAATACTAGCGAAAGCAGAGACACAGCAGTTGTATGGCTTTGATAAGCGGGGTCAGCTCAAATGGCAGCATCTGCGTAGTGAGCTTCCGAGCGAGACTGCTTCCAATAAAAACATGGTCATAGATGTTTTGCAGCAGTATTCCGCTATAAGCGCCAAAAACATGGCATTTCCCAATTTACCAAACGATGTGCAAGTGCCCAATGCTGGTAATAGTATTGATGTGCGCGAGTATGGTAATGAGCTGATGCAGTATTATCGTGATGGTAATGGTACTGCGATAGGAAAGATGATGTTTAGTGTCATGCCAATGGCTAAAGAGAAGTTCGGGACGATTGAATAAAAGCGGATTAATCGTAGGTAAGTTTAGTTAGTCGTTATTGAAATTAAAACCAAAAAAGCGCACCGTTTATACGATGCGCTTTTTAGTTTTAACACTTGTAAGACATTAACTATTAATACATGTCTCTGTATTGATAAAAGCTTACATGCCTTGATGTGGTTTGCCATGCATTTTACCGTGCTTTGAGCCTTTATAACCTTTAGCCATTTTTTCGGCTTGCAATTTGGCAAGCTTGGCGCGCTGCTCAGCGGTTAATACTTGCGAGATAGCATGTTGAGTTTGTACACGCTCAATAAAGCGTTGTTTGGTTTTCGCCGCTTGCTGGTCAGCTAGACGATTAACGGCGGCTGTATTCAATGTGCTGGCACTGGTCAATGCTTGCATTTGTTGCTGCATTTGTTGCTGCATTTGTTGCTGCATTTGCGTACGTTCTGCTTGGTATTTTGTACGGTCAGCTTTACGATCGCCGTGTTGTGCTTGCATGATGGCTTTGATTTGCGCTTGTTGCGTTGCTGTTAGATCTAGCTGCGACATTGGACCTCTCATGCCGTCTTTTTTCATGGCGTTTTTCATGCCATCTTTATGCTGCATTTTGCTGGTCGTTGGTGTGGTATCAGTGGTTGCATTCACACTGGTACAAGCTGTTACGGTGAAAATGCTAGACATTGCTAATACTGAGCCCATTAATAATTTTTTCATCATTATTACCTTAATTTATGGTGCAAACGTTATTGGTTGCGAAAAAGTCAGTTTTTATCTGATCAGCCTATGCATGGTAAGTGTCCCGGATAGCCACTATCCATCATTGCATATCATCAGTATTTGTCGCTGATAGCCGTTATGTTACGACAGTTAAAGGTTACGAACATTTATGAAGTATTAAGAAAGGTAACGTTTATAGCGAATGGATAAGCAATTGACTGATAATATGGCTAATAAAGCGATATAACGCTTAAGGAGACAGATGTGCCACACATATTACTAGGCGATGATGACGAAGAATTGACCCAGTTATTACAAGAGTACTTGCACAACCACGGGGTGACATGCGACTGCGTTCACGATGGTGAGGCGGTCATACAAAAACTTAAAGCGGCGATGAATAATGAGGCTGCTTACGATCTGCTAGTGTTAGACATTATGATGCCAAAAATCGATGGTCTTAGTGTGTTGCGTCAGTTGCCCAATATTAGTGATATCCCCGTGATTATGCTGACTGCCAAGGGAGAAGAGATTGATCGTATTATTGGGCTGGAGCTGGGCGCTGACGATTATATTACCAAACCTTGTAATCCTCGAGAGCTGCTGGCACGTATCAATGCCGTCATTAAGCGCACCAACGCGGCGGCATCAGAACATATGCCGCTACCAGAGAGCCGTTTACATCTGGATCAAAACCAGCGGCTTTGTCAGATAGATGGCATAGAGTTACAAGTCACCGGTACAGAGTTTGATCTCTTGGTCGCGCTACTCAAACAAAAAGGCGAGGTCGTGAGTAAGGCATGGCTGTCAGAACATGTGTTGCAGCGAGAGTTACAGCCCTTCGATCGTAGCCTTGATGTCCACGTCTCGCGATTGCGCAAAAAACTTCAACCTTTCCACGATGAGCCGATAAAAGCGATTCGTGGTAAAGGCTATCAGTTGGTGCTGTGATGACGGACTACTCAATAAAAGCGTCAATATTTAAGATACGTATGACTCTATTTTGGCGTCTATTTTTAAGCTTATTGGTGACGATTTTGATCACCTCGGTTTTATCCATTATGGTGGAGCGCTGGCTCAGTGAAAAAGAGCTGAACGCTCGGATGGATGTGCAGATTGAGCGCTTATTGGTCAAGCGTGAAAAGCTGGTTGCAGCGTTAGAAATAGGCGATTTACCCACGGTTAGAGATATGTATCGTCAAGAGCGACGATTGATGAGTCAGATTAGAGTCTACGATGGGCAAGGCGCTATCATATTTCCACGCTATCGGGACAGAGAGGATCAGCCAAAAGATCGGCAAGCACTTGATTATTCTATGGAAACACCGCCGAAACCTAACAATGCCCCATTTGCTCAGCCCGCTAATGAGATGCCCAGTGCTAAGCCGTCTTATTTCGAAAGCATTTTTCAGCCAGTGATGCCTAGTCGGAGAGCTGCGATAGCTGATAGCGATAATCGCCCTGAATTGGCTGACCTGACAGTTGCTTTACCGGATGAGCAGAGCGTTATCATACAGCTGCGTCCCCATCTGCGTTTTGCCGAATTGGTCGCGCTGCAACGCAGTCATTTTCCTGTGCGCTTGTTGCTGATAATTCTCTTTAGTATTTTGGTCTGCTATTGGCTCAGTCGTACCTTGACCCAGCGTATTCGCCGAGTGCAACATACCGTCCATCGCATGATTGATGGTGATTATCAAGTCAATCCAAACTTAACAACGATGGGAGATGATGAGTTAGGATTATTGGGTAAAGACGTGGCCCAATTATCGATACGACTGGCTGATAGCGAGCTGGCACGTAAGCAGATGCTCAGTGACATCTCGCATGAGCTGCGCTCGCCATTGGCGCGTTTGGATGTCGCCACTGAGCTGACGCGGGATTTTGCGCCCAATGCCAGTCGTTATCTCGACCGTATCGATAAAGAGTCGGCACGAATGAATGAGTTGATTGAGCAAATTATCCATATTCAATCGCTACAAATGCAGCAATACACCATCGATAATCTAGAAAGTGAGGCCGTCAATCTCTCTGAGATTATTAGCGACATTGCCCAAGATGTTTGTTTCGAGTTTCAACATAAAAACGTACGCTGGCAATGGCAGCCGCCTAGCTCCTCACTAAAAATATCACGAACGGATTCTTTGACAGAGTGTTGGACCATATCTGGCAATCAAGAACAGCTGCACAGTGCGCTTGAGAACGTCATTCGCAATGCCTTTATGCATACCTCACCAGCCTCTACCGTGATTGCTGAGATGACAGAAGTGCAGATGGACAATAAAACACCTGCTATCCAAATCAGTATCACTGACGAGGGCGGCGGCGTCGAGGATAAGGATGTAGATCGTATTTTTCAGCCCTTTGTCCGCCTCGATTCTGCGCGTCATCGCGAGACGGGTGGCTATGGCTTGGGACTGGCAATCGTCTACGCGGTTGTCATGGCGCACAAAGGACGAATCAATGTTTATAACCGCAAAGATGGCGTACAAGGGCTTGTGGTGCAGATAGTTTTGCCTATTGGATAACACTTATTTAACTATGACTTGTATATAGATTCACACACAAAGTGGTGCTTTAATACACAATATCAGTCAGTAACATATAGGGTCTGTTGAACATTCAAATGTGGCACTGGCAGTCCTAATATTTGAATGTTCAACAGACCCTATACAAATTTGTAATAAGAATATGAATCTGTGTTCAAAAAGCTGGACAATCAAGACTAGTCCATTTCTGATAAGACATTATATTCATTATTATGAATATAATGGACAAACGGTAGTAATTGGCTGATGAGTTGCATTGTTACTCTCTATATATTCGGTAATACTAATATACAGAGAGTTATAAAAATGTTACAAAACAAAAACGTCTTATTTCTTACACAGTCATGCAAGCGACACTCTAAAAAGGTTCATCCATATAAGCTTATAACCCGTTTTATTTTGTTATATCGACTCTCTACAAGATAGATAACGACTCTGATTTTTTAAATCCGATAAGTCTGTAAGGGAGTACACATTATGAACCGCATCTATAAAGTAATATGGAATGAAGCCTTGAATTGTTTCACTGCAGTTGGTGAATATGCTAAGGCACGTGGCAAATCTTCCAAATCTAGCGTGAGTGCAAACGCTACCATCAATACGACACCCAGTCTTTCATCCGTCAATAGTCTGCGCTTAAGTGCCATCGGATTAGGGCTGATAGCGGCTGGTTTTAGTCTTCAGGTGAATGCTGCCTCTTGCCATGCTGCTACAGAAGTAGAATGTGGGACTAATGCTACGGCAAGTCCTCTTCATGGCATTGCTATAGGTAAGAATGCCACAGCGTTCGGAAGTCAGACTATTGCCATTGGCGGAGGAAGTAGCGGTCAACACACCACCGCAATGGGTGAGCAATCTATT
>NZ_PJBY01000090.1:0-27037 GCF_002836005.1 Psychrobacter sp. Sarcosine-3u-12 | reverse complement strand
ATCTGAGTCACTGGCGATGCTATTATGCTGGGCGTTATCGTTGCCTTGGCCGTTGTGGGTGCTGCCAATAATGATGGGACGGGTGATGTCACCACCGATGAAGTCGATGAGTACATGCTGTCCATGACGCAACGGATGGGTCTGTCCCATGTGGTCGGCGACTAAGTGACTGGCAATGGGTATCCAGTGGGCGTCATCACTACTGCTATCGCTATTTTGTTCGCCCCCTTGTTCATTCTGCCAATGATAGTGGATATGAGCGCGATGATTACGATCATGAGTAATAGCACTGCTATCGGTGTCAATAATACTGGCACTCATGAGACCCGTCAGACTCGGATGCGGGTGTCCAAGCTCGCTCAGCTGTGCGCCATATGGGATATGGTGATGATGTGGAAATGGCAAGTAACAAGCGTTGATATGATGGACGTTGTTGTCATTGTCGTCATCATTGTCATGACTGGCATGGTTCGTATTGGGCTGTAAGGTAATAGGATCAAAAGCGACTGCGCCCAGCCAGTCTGCTGGTATGTGATTGTTGATACCATCACTTAGGCGCTCGTCAATCTCGATGTCTATATCATATGGGCTAATAATATCTTTGATAAGCTCGCTTAAACTTAGATGATGATGACGGCGGTTATGACTGCTAAGGCGTAATTGGCTTATTGTGGGTTCGCAAATAATACGGTAGGCGGCCATACCGCGCCAGTATTCCATCGGACACTAAACTTTGCACGATTCAATCTTCTCTACTACGCCTTTAATAATCATCCAAATAGCCTAAAAAGAGTGCATAAAACAACCCAATGATACTAAGTATAAATAAGGTGTGTAATAACCAAATAATGCGCCAGCGCCAAAGAAACCATTTGCTTTGATTGTTTATGACTTTAATACGATACGGATTTATATTGGGGTCTATGTAAGAATTGGGTTTGTTCTGTGGGTATTGCAAATGCTCATATTGCGGTTCATTGATGATATTGCGACCTTTAGATTGTATCCAGCCGCCACCTAGTTTGACGTAGGCTTGTAATATAAGCAATGGAATGTACCACGGCCATACTCTAAAGTTTTGAGTGACGCCATAGCTGGGTAGGATGCTGTCGGTGTAGAGATAGATCTTATGCTCTTTGGTGGTCTTTGGCGGATCAAAGGGAGTGATAGGCGGTAGGCTATCAGCGTTCTTTTCCATGTAGTTACGGATGAACTGCCACTGCGCGCGAGCATAGGCATCGGATGTCGCTGGAAAGGAGGAGACCCATTGGTTGACGATGTTACGTTTATTATCTAGCCAGTTGAGCTGTAAAAAGTAAGTTCTACTCATACCGCCTGCACTGACGATATTGACGCTTTTCACACTGGCATGAATGTCTGCATAAGGCAGCTCGTTAATGCCGTGGTAGTCTACTTTTATGTTGCCGTCTTCTTGAGTGACATCAAATTGTAAGATACGTTGGTCGACTTTATCAAAGGCGTCTATCGGTACGTCACTGTCGGTGATCTTAGAGACTTTGCGGAGCATAGCTATTGGGAGAACGAATGTTATTAATATTAAAAAGATAGATGCGACTATACTGAGAAAACTCATTTCAAGGAAGGACTCAATAGTTAATGGAATAGTAATAATTCCGCTCAGCAGCAATATTAATGTCAATACTAACCCCCCTTCATTCAGCATACTACTGCCCACATCATTAAAGGTTAGTGCATAAGGGGTGATGCCTCGCACATCTTTTGCCACGTACAGCATGTTGGGATGATCTTTTTCAACGTCCATAACATCACTATAAGGTCGGGGTAATAAGGTGATACTTGCTGTATCTTGGGTAGGTAGAATCTCTGATTCATCTATACTCATTCAATTAATCCAAAGTACATACCATATACAAGTACAAAAAAACCAATTATTAACAACGTATGTAATACCCAAATAATACGCCAGCGCCATAGAAACCATTTGCTTTGATTGTTCATCACTTTGGTGCGGTACGGATTTATATTAGGGTCTATGTAGGGATTGGGTTTGTCCTGTGGATATTGCAAGTGCTGATACTGCGGCTCAGTGATGATGTTGCGACCTTTAGATTGTATCCAGCCGCCACCTAGCTTGACGTAGGCTTGTAGTACTAGTAGTGGGATGTACCATGGCCATACTCTAAAGTTTTGGGTGACGCCATAGCTGGGTAAAATACTGTCGGTATAGAGATATATTTTATGCTCTTTTGTTGTTTTTGGCGGATCAAAGGGAATAATAGGCGGTAGGCTATCTGCGTCTTTTTCCATATAATTACGGATAAACTGCCACTGCGCTCGGGCATAGGCGTCGGATGTCGCTGGAAATGAGGAGACCAGCTGATTGACGATGTTGCGTTTATTATCTAGCCAGTTGAGCTGTAAAAAGTAGGTTCTACTCATCCCCCCTGCGCTGACGATGTTGACGCTTTTAACACTAGCATGAATGTCTTGATAAGGTAGCTCGTTGATGCCATGGTAGTCTACTTTTATTTTACCGTCTTCTCGGGTGACATCAAATTGTAAGATACGTTGGTCGACTTTATCAAAGGCGTCAATGGGTACGTCATTGTCAGTCATTTTGGAGACTTTGCGTAGCATAGCTACTGGAAGTATGAAGGTCATTAAAATTAAAACTATACCAAGTATTGCTTCTACAAAACCTTCAGTAAAAAGGTCAATAAGAAGTGCTGGTATCATTATTATAAATAGCACTAAAAGCCCAAAAATCATGACTAACCCTCCCTCATTTAGCATACTACTGCCCACATCATTAAAGGTTAACGCATAAGGAGTGATGCCTCGCACATCTTTTGCCACGTACAGCATGTTGGGATGATTTTTTTCAACATCTACTACGTCACTATAAGGTCTGGGTAATAAGGTAATATCTGTTGTGTCTTGGGTAGGTAGTACATCCATATTAGAATGGCTCGCTATTGATTTTTAATTATTAAGAATATTTATTTAAGGGTTTGTCGTGTATTGGTCTCGTACTGTCTAATCGACGTTGGCTAATCAGTTTTCATCTAAGCAATCACCAGCATCACATACAATATAGAGCCAATAAACCAAGTCGCATTAATAGCCATTCCTGAATACCATTTCAGCTTAACCGCTTTATTTTTATTAGCAAAAGCTGCTTGGCGCTCTGCTGTGACAGGCAGAATGTTATACGGATTGTTTTGACCATCCCACATAAGCCGTCGCTGAACTTCCGGATGTAGTGCAGGATTGGCACTGGATTGATAGATGTTGCCTTCGGCAAGGTCTAAAAAGCTAACTGTACAGGCGCGTAGCCAGCCCATGATAGTGACTTCATGGCGTAGTCCTGTTAAGCCTTTGTTTTTCTTCTCTTGGGCAATATCAGCACAGGCGAGTAGCGATGTGCTGATATCTGTTGGACACGCGTGGGCATATCGTGGATCAAGCGGTAGCTCGTCTGCGGGACGCTCCATATAGGTACGGATAAACGTCCATTGGTCGTAAGGGCTAAGTTGCATGTCCTCGAGATTGATACTTTGGATGGTTTGGTTGGTTTTCGGATCAATCACATGCAGGTTCAAGGCTTCAAAAACGACGCCGTTGTTACGTCTGACTGAGGCGACAATATCTTTATAATTAATTAAATGAAAAACAGGCGCTTGCTTACGATTATGTTCGTAGTAAGCGATTTGTTGGGTCTGTTTTAATAATAGAATTTTATGGTATCGTGATTTTTTAACTTTAAGTTGCTTTAAGGTTAGGAACGGAGCAAAGCCAATCACAGTCAAGAAGAGAACAAGCATTCCAATCGGAAATAAAGATATCAACTCAAATTCATCAATTATAAAATATTTAACTGATGCTACTATGAAAATAAAAAACTTTGACAAAACAACCAAGCTGAGCTATATGATGCCAATAAAACTAAATTTTGAATAGAGTTAATACTGGGATGAAATAATAAATAATCTGGATTCACCTCATGAATAAGTGTACTTATTCTATCAATACTGGCTTTCTTTTCTTGGAAACTACCAATCTCTCCTTCATAGGGGCGACTGATTATTTTACCGACGGGAGGTATAGGAGGAACGGGTAATATCATAATTGTGCGCTATTTACTTATCTGTTGATTCTTGCTAGCTATTATAAGCCACCACTGCCCATACAAATAAGCCAACGTTGATGAGTATGATACATACCCATCTGACATTAACCTCCCAATTTTTACCTTCAAAGGCTAGTTTGGCTTCATCAGTTATGGGCTGTATCGGATACGGGTTGTTTTGACCGTCCCATGTGAGTAACTTTTGCACTTCGGGATGTAATATAGCTCGCTTGGTACATTGATAATGATTGGCCTGAAATAGATTACCCAAAGCGATTATTGAGCCTATTATAAAGACCATGATCTGACCACCGCCAGAATGATCTCTAGGCAGTATGCCGCTTTTGCGATAGATAATATCAGCACAGGCAAATAGTGATTTGCTTGTGTCAGCGGGATAAGCCTCACAGAACTTAGCATCTACTGGCAACTCATCTACAGGGCTTTCCATATAGGTACGGATAAAGGCCCATTGCACGCGCGGATTAACCCGATAGTCTTCAAGCTTTATATGATAGGTAATATCTCCTGTCTCAGGGTCAGCGACGTAGAGATTAAGCGGTGTATAAGCTCGATTGTATGGATCTTGATGCAAATCAGGAATAACGTCTTTGTAGTCCACTATCTTAAGCGCATAGGGCTGTCTAAACTTCCAGAGTGGACGGTAGTAGTAGGCTATTTTTTGCTGCTTTTTTAAGAAGTAATACTGGGTGCGAATGGGATACTTTCTAATAAATTGATAGAGAAGTAATACTAATGGTGCACAGAATACTATAAACATTAATAATAATATAAAAATATCTAACACTAGTAGAGGGACATTAGAAGTTTCTAAGCGAAATATTTCATTAATAGAACTAATAAAAAATATGAAAGAAGAAAAATAAACCCAGCCAATAGCAAAATAAAACACCCAAAAGTAAGCAGGTAGGAATGTTAAGTAATCAGGATTGACGTTGTGAATTTCTTTATTAAGATGTTCAACGTCTTCTATCTTTTCAAACAGCTTATGATCTATATTTTTGCTGTAAGGACGCTCAAGAGGGTCATTAAGCTCCCTAATGTGGGTAGCAAAGTCGTCGCGTAATTGCATTCACAGCCTTCTTGTTTTTCTAAGCAATCATATGCATAGTAAAAAATTTAATCACACTAAATGAAACAAATGCAGTAGCTTATAGGCTAGTCCTGTGTCGTAGCCTTTAATTGCCCCTATCATATCAATAAAAAATGCAAAAACGAATAACATGACGATACCAAATAAAATAAGCAAAATACTATATGTCAGCTTTTTCCAAATAGGCTGATTGGCGTCTTCTATATTGCCTTCGGGCAGATATTTGTTTAGATCGTGCGGATCATTGGGATCTATCTGACATTCAGCTTCAATCTCAGGGCTAAACTTGGGGGTGATGCTGGTATTGATAGACAATAAACGGCCTAGGTATCGTAGCCATAATTGAATGATAACGGCGGAATGTGTCCAATGTAATTTTAATGCTTGTTTGGGATATTCCATATTCTCATCTGAATCTAATGCTGCCAATATAACTCTCTGAAAAGAGATTAATGGAGTTTCTCTTTTTTGATGCACAGAATGAACATAGCGAACAGCACTTTTAACTTCTTCAAGTTGTTTATCATCGCCCTCCATATATCGGCGGACAAACTCAAAATGTTGTTTTAGTTGTGTGCCGCCCAGTATTTCTTTAGCTGTCAAATCACTAACGAAAGGCAGGCTAAACATACCAGTAATCGTCATACCGTCATCAGCAAGGGTAATACCACGTACATCACCACCAACTTTATAAGTCGTTGCCATATAAAATTTTAGCTCATCCCAATCAAAAACCTGTACTTGTCGATTGGCTTGGCGAACATAAACCTTGCGTGTTTTTCGATTAAAACGAATGGGAAGATAGGTATAGCTGAATAGCTCCGTTGAAAGTAAAGCCAGTAAATAAATAAAAGCAACTATAAAGGCTAACGTTATGGTACTGGCTAATATTCCTAATAGAAAAGAGCCTGTTAAGAACTCGTCATACAATATAACAAAACCTAAGTAAATGACACCTGATATTAGTCCTAAAAAAAATAAACTGCCAAACGTGACATCACCTCGTATTCTATCTTGACGGCCTACTAGCTCCATATAAGTTGAATTAAACTGTACGACGGTGCGCTGCGGATAAAGCGGTACGTCATAATTTTGTGTTTTATCCAACCATTTAAAGTCCTTAATTTCTTGAACTTGCCCGCCTAAACCCACACCGAAATCACCACCGAATTTTTGATTAATTTCTTTATAATTAAGTTTTGCAAAGGGGTTTCTTCCATTAATATCTATCATTTAATTATCCTGTAGATCGATATCGTCACCTACCACAGCACGATCAAACTGCTCTAATGACCAACCAGCGCTCTCGACTCCCCAAATACCAAGATTAAGCCAATTCTCCATTCCTGACTTTTCCCAATAGCCGATGAATAGATTGATATCAATGAATACAATTAGAACAACCACTTAAAACTAAATAAATACCATAACTTACCGACTACATCTGGATAATGCCCACGAATACTACCAATGATGTCTACGAAGAATGCAAAAGCAAACAGCATGACGATACCAAATAGAATTAGACCGATGCTATAAGCTAGCTTTTTCCAGAGTGGTTGATTACTATCCTCTAAGTTGCCTTCGGGCAGATATTTGTTTAGATCGTGCGGATCATTGGGATCTATCTGACATTCAGCTTCAATCTCAGGGCTAAACTTGGGGGTGATGCTGGTATTGATAGACAATAAACGGCCTAGGTATCGTAGCCATAATTGAATGATAACGGCGGAATGTGTCCAATGTAATTTTAATGCTTGTTTGGGATATTCCATATTCTCATCTGAATCTAATGCTGCCAATATAACTCTCTGAAAAGAGATTAATGGAGTTTCTCTTTTTTGATGCACAGAATGAACATAGCGAACAGCACTTTTAACTTCTTCAAGTTGTTTATCATCGCCCTCCATATATCGGCGGACAAACTCAAAATGCTGTTTTAGTTGTGTTCCTCCTAATATTTCTTTGGCAGTTAAATCACTGACAAAGGGCAAGCTAAACATACCAGTAATGGTCATACCATCGTCAGCAAGGGTGATACCGCGAACATCACCACCGTCTTTATAAGTGGTTGCCATATAAAACTTTAACTCGTCCCAGTCAAAGACTTCGACTTTACGATTGGCTTGACGGACATAGACTTTACGTGTTTTACGGTTAAAACGAATCGGTAGGTAGGTATAGGTAAATAGTTCGGTTGAGAGTAGAGCTAGTAAATAAATAGCCATTAATATCAGTAAGACTGTGATAACTCCAACATAGGCAATGGCATAGGTATTACCTTTACTGATATCTAATAAAACACTGGCAGTCGTGTAATATATTCCAATACTAATGATAGTCAAAAAGAATATACTGCCAAACGTAACGTCTCCACGTATTCTATCTTGACGTCCTGTTAATTCCATATAGGTTGAGTTAAACTGTACCACTGTACGCTGTGGATAGAGCGGTACGTCGTAACCTTGTTTTTTATCTAGCCACTTAAAATCTTTGAGTTCCTGAACTCGTCCGCCAAGACCCATACCGAAGGTTTTGTCTAGTTTTTGATTAACTTCTCTATAAGTAAATTTTGCAAAAGGATTTCTACCGTTGATATCTATCATTTAGTTATCCTCGAGGTCAATATCTTCACCAGCCACCGCTCGGTCAAATTGTTCTAGCGTATGCTCAAATGACCAGTTATTGCTATTAATTCCCCAAATACCATGTTTGAGCCAATTCTCCATACCTGTTTTTTTCCAATAGCCAATAAATAAGGTGACGCTGATAAAACCAACGAGTAAGACAATTCCAATGCCCGTTACCGCAGTACTAGCACTTAAAGCAAGAAATAATGTTGACCCCATTCCTGTTATAGCTGAACCATAGTAAGCATATTGCATGACGCTATTGTCATTACGTCCAGCTTCATTTCCTGAATTAAAGTCAAACCCTGCAAATATCGCCGCCCCGCCGATACCTAATAGCCTTGCACCATTTGATAATCGACTAGCTTGACGAGTAGCATCAGACAATTTTTTAGCATTTACAGATTGACCAGCACCTTTTGCTAATTCAAGCTCACTTGCCAATAGCTTGCTGGCATTACCGCGCAGCTCTAAACTACCGCCTAACAACACCATCAATCCTGCGGCTGCCTTACTGCCTTCTACTAGTCTATCCTCTTGAGTTTTTGCTTGAAAAAATGCACTGACTAAAAAGACGCATGCCACAGTTTGTAGCATTGCACCGAAGTAGTGAGTTCTGACCGCTAGATCTACTCTTCGATTGGTAATATCTGCAAAACGTTTGTAATCCTTATAACTTTGGTCATATAGTCCAGAGGTCATATTAACTGACTGATCAATTACCTGTCTCAACGTGTTTTTGTCAGAATAGACTTTACTACTATTCTGATAGACATTCATTCCTGCTCTGAGTTGATTTTTATCTATATAGTAGATGAAGTTTTGACTAATGGTTTTATTGAGTCTGGCAGACTCCCCTGAAGTCTTGAGTGCTTGATCGACACTTTCGCGTATTCTAGTAGGTAAGCTGCCACTGCCTACAACATTCATAACACCATTCATTAGTGCTTTTCTGGCGTCTGTATAGGTTCCTTGTCCTTTGACTATAATCAGCGCCTTTTCGTGATGATAGCCAAATAAATACTCCTTTTGTGAGATCATAAGACCAGATAGCGTCTGACCTGTACGGTAGTTTTTCATAAAAGGTACAGCAAGCTGCTCTGCTAGGCTAACTGTTGCGCCTACTTGATTAGCAATAGCGTCATACTTTGCAAAGATGCTAGCTGACCCTGTGTAGAGTAATCCTGACCAAGAGTTGGTTGCTATCTCGTTTGTGCTAAGTCCTGCTGTAATAGGTGCTAGACTGTCAATACGGTTGACGACCTCGTCTTGGTTGAATACTAAGGCGCGTACGGTAATCAAAGGGTAAATCGTTGACAAACAGCTCTAATGCGTATTCAGCCGCTTCTAGCATATTCGCAAAAGCATCACGCATCTCCTTAAAGTAAGCGGGTGAGCTATAGCGTTCTAAAAGGTAAATCTCTTGCGGTCTTATGATGTAGTTGTTCATTTGTTTATTGGTCTCAGGATCTATTTTGTATCTAATAATTGATAGCTCTCACAGCCATCTTTGTTGCCATTATTACAAGATTTACTGAACCACTCTTTGGCAATAGCCATGTCTTGACTCACACCTTCACCATATTCATAAATTACTCCAAGACTTAATTGAGCATCAGCATAGTTTTGATCGGCAGACTTTTCAAACCATTTTCTTGCTTCTATATAGTCTTGATTAACACTTTTACCGCTGTAGTACATTACGCCAAGATTGTGTTGAGCTTCAGCGTTACCTTGCTGAGCTGCTTTTTGGTATAACTCAAAAGCCCTGTCGTAATCTTGACCTGTACTGATACCATCGCCGAAATAATACATATCACCTAGAAAAAGCTGTTTATCAGGATCGTTATCAATAACATAGTTTTGCATATCAAATACTGAGTCATACTGCGTTTTCTTATCATCTGCTTCTATTACTTTTAGAAAAATGAAAGATGACAAAATACTTAAAAATAGTATTAATACAAATTTTTTATGAGTGAATTTACTTAATATATCCTTAAGAATCATTTTGATTTCCTGATATACAAACTTGTTAAAAGATAGTTTTATTTTTTAAAATTTAGTGTTGACGCACAAAAACTTACTGATGAACTTCTCTTAATGTCAAGCACAACCTCTAATAGGATTTTGAAAAGTTATTCCTTGTCTTGCTAAAAAAATAAGGTAAAAGGAAATCAATATGATGAAAAAGGCACCAACCTTCATTTTTATAGAGTTTATATTAGACATATTAGTAATAACACGGCTAAATTTCGAGTCGATTGAACATAATAGACTGAACGCTTGCATTGTTAGAGACTCTATCATTAAAGAATATATAATTGGTCCACAGTTTTCTTTCACCAAAAGTAAAATAAGCGAGTCTATTGAAATAACAGCAAGTATTATATATTTAGCACTAATATTCAATTACAACTTTCCTTAATATAATCTGTAACCTTTGCTGTACCTCTACCCATTTCAATAGCTATTAGGTCTGAACTTGCACCAGGACCACTATTATCACCTAGTGTTTGCCCCATAGCTAACGGTCCCATGACGGTATAGCCAAAGCTGCCAGATATCGCACCTAATGCAAAATCTCCGTTAAAAACTTTAGGATCGAGAGGGGTATCAGCTTTTTGATAAAATTTGACTTCGCCTTTACCTACAGAACTATCTCCAAAGATGCTTATATCTGTTACAAATACCTCAGCAGTAGCACGAACATTAACCATATATCTGGTTCCAGCGACACATTCGCTAGTTAATTTAAATTCATATATCTTTGTATCAATAATTTTCCTTCCTGTAGATACTTCAAAATAGGTACCTGTCCAAACTATATATTTTTTTGTTTTAATCTTAATTTTTTTTTCATTACTTGGATCCTTTAAGGAGCTAGCATGAGTGGTTGGTAGTTTCCATGAACTAGTTTTTTCTTTGAGGACATCATCTGTAGCATCGAACTTTTTTATAACCTCATTATTTAGTTTAACTAAAAAAACAACTTTCGTTATATTTGCTACTGATATTTTATGCTCAGGAGTAATAGCTCCGTTTTTGCTTGCTGTGAAGACTGCATCGGTAGCTGGCTTTAAAGTGATATCTGATTCAGGTAATTGTACTGATCTAGGACGTTTGTAAGTAATCAAAAGATCATACTTCAAATATTGAATGACCTTTATATTATCTACTACGACCGTTAATTTTGTTTTACTGAGTGCCATATCTAACCCTCCTTTTTTTGAACCTCATCTATTTCTTTATCAACAATCACATGCAACTCATACTCATTCGGTTCATCATCAACAATCAGATTTAACTTGCCTTCAAAATCAGTCGTATGCATCTCTGTTGAGCCATCAGGCTTAATTAGCATACATTTAGTGAAAGGCAGCGGTTCATCATCTTGATCATGGACGATGTATGTCAGATAGTAATCCATGTTTTCAAGCAGTTTCGCTGTTGGCAAATGCACGGCAGGAGACCCTGTGCTACCCCCACGCCCCCAACTCACCTTACTCGCCTTATACCCCACCTGCTTAGGCGTAATAAACGTCAACTTACCACCCGATAGCTCAATACCACTACCCGCAGCTTTTATGGTCAACGTATCAGGCGCTATAATCTCAATACTGTCTCGGCTATGAATGCGTAGGACTTGCTCGCTATCCAGACGCATCTCATCTTGATGCGCTTGTATCGTCACATCACCATGCGCTGCCGTATGGGTTTGGGCTTTGTTTGAGTAGTAATGAACATCGCCTGCCACCAACTGATTCATCTGGGTTTGGCTATGATGATGGGTGTTATCTGTGGCGTGGCTATGGGTGCTTTGGGTACTGGTATGCTGGCTGTGTTGTCCACTGAGCGTCGCTAGATGGCGCTGAGAGTCGATGAGCACGTTAGGCTGTTGCCATTGTCCTGCTTTGCTTAGCGCACTGTCACTGGTGTCTTTGCTAAATTCGGCAAATGGGGTTTGGCTGTCTTCGTTACTGCCGCTTTGATTACTGCCTGCTTTGTTGCTTTTCTTATTGTTTGTACTCTCTATCCCGACTGGTTGATGAGCCTCAGTCAGCTGCTTGTAGGCCTGCTGGTGCTGATCCGCGGTTTGCAGTTTGCCATGGCTGCTGTGACTCATATGAGCGTTTGATGCTTGGCTGGCAGTTTGACTGCTACTGATATGAATACCTGTGCTGCCTTGAATATTGGCGGCAGCTTCAGTCTCTATGCTGATGCCTTGTCCTCTTGCTTGACCACGGGTATGGTCGCTATGCTGATACAGATGACCCAAGGTCAGGCTGCTTTGGTGGCTGCTGCTATAGACGTTAATTTGCGGACTATCAGGATGGGCGTCAAACATGAGCTGGTTATAGCCATTGGTGATGCTGTCTTTGGTGGCATCGCCTGTGCGACTGCTATCGATACTTTGAGTCTTAATCCCATCAATAGGATGAGCATGGCTTTGATTGATAAACCAAGTTGGACTGGTGGCGTCAATAGTGTCGGTATCACTGACGATGCTATTATGCTGAGCATCAGTATTGCCTTGCCCGTTATGGGTACTGCCAATGATGATGGGATGAGTGATGTCACCATCGATGAAGTCGATAAGGACGTGTTGCCCATGACGCAGGGGATGGGTTTGTCCCATGTGGTCGGCGACGAGGTGACTAGCAATGGGTATCCAATGCGCACTATCGTCGCCTTCGCTTTGCCAGTGATATCTAATATGCGCACGATGGTTACGATCATGAGTAATGGCGCTGCTGTCTGTATCAATAATACTGGCACTCATCAGACCTGTCAGACTCGGATGAGGTTGTCCAAGTGTAGCAAGCTGTTCCCCATAAGGAATATGGTGATGATGCGGAAACGGTAGGTAGCAGGCATTGATATGATGGACGTTGTCATCGTTGTCGTCATCATTATCATAGTTGGTATTTGGCTGTAAGGTAATGGGGTCAAAGGATGCTGCCCCCAGCCAATCTGCGGGAATATGATTGTTAATGTGTTGATGTATGGAGACCAGACTGAGCGGATCAATCAAATAAGGGTTGCCGTCAATATGATGCACGCTGGGTAGTTGTAGGTGACGGATATTGCCGGTTAAGCTGCCTAGATTGGCACACTGCTGCGCGTTCTGCTGGTAACGGGTGGCAAGTGCGGTGAGTCCATCATCGTTTAAATAACTATGACTGTGCAAAAAGCGCTGATGCGTGCTGTTTGATGAGTCGATAGGTTGCTCGCTACTGCTACTGCCAGTATAGATACTCATCAAGCGACTGTCATAACGATGTAGGTCGCTTTGCTGAGTATGCTGCGCAATACGCGGACGAATGGCAGTAATGCGGTCTTGTCTATCAGCAAGGTTGGCAGGGTTTTGACTTAAGGTGCTTTGGATATCATTGGTATCAGGGCGCAGTATTTCGCCATCACTAGGTAACAAGACTAGAGTGTGCTTGTCGCTCTCATGACGGTAATAGCCTGTGACGCCATAGAGAGCAAGGTATTGGGTTAGATAAGCGAGATCGGTT
Source organism: Psychrobacter sp. Sarcosine-3u-12 (assembly GCF_002836005.1). Taxonomy (NCBI): domain Bacteria; kingdom Pseudomonadati; phylum Pseudomonadota; class Gammaproteobacteria; order Moraxellales; family Moraxellaceae; genus Psychrobacter; species Psychrobacter sp. Sarcosine-3u-12. The sequence continues at coordinate 13,660 of NZ_PJBY01000090.1, read as the reverse complement.
TGGTTGTATTGGACGCTATGCTGTATATGATAGTTGCTGTCATCACTGAGACGCTCGTCAATCTCAACGTTCATATCGTATGGACTGATAATATCGGTGATAAGCTCGCTCAGACTGAGATGATGATGACGGCGATTATGGCTAGCTAGGCGTAATTGACCTAAGCTAGGTTCACAGATGATGCGGTAGGCGGCCATGCCACTGTTGCTACCAAGGGCAACGGCTTCGGTGATGATGCCGTGACGGTTTTGGCTTGGTAGTAGCGTATCCCCCGTATGCCAATGTATCGAGAGACTTTGCCCTAGCCATTGTTTTATATCCAGTCCTGCTCGTGGATGCAGTAAGGTGATGCTAATACGGTAGCCGCAATAGAGGGCGAGCTGGCGCTGCTGATAAGACTGCGCCCGTTGATCTTGATGATAAGGGCTTGGATAAGCATTAGGCGCTGGCATAAGAGCGGGCTTACTCCAAACACTGTCGGGCAATGGCATGCCGAGCAAGCTTTCAACCAAGTCAGCTTGCTGAATAATACTGGTGGCAATATCAGGATGGGCACTACTCAGTTGCACATGCCGCTTTGTTTGAGTCCATACCATGACAAGCCCTTCTCTATCAGTCCAAAGGTGGAAAGTTTAATATTGCAAGATTATAAATTGCGTGCAGATTGCCCGTTAACCAAGTATTCATTTGTCGTTGATTCAATTAATAGCCATCGTCAGATGAATCACGCTTGGGTTGAATGCCAATCATGTCAGACAGTGTCGCCAGCTGGTCTTCGTTTTTGATGATATGAGTCAGCCATTGGTCGAGCGGCATATCCGCCCAATCAATCGCCCGACCGAGTAAAAACGTCACCGGACTGTGGGGCTCATTGGTCGCAAAGTAGTCTTGAATTTGACCCAGCAACTTAAGCGCTTGCTGACGATTGCTTTGATGATCACGGTTGCTAGGATTAAAACTGGTTGAGCTAATATTTTTTGCGCTAGCTGATTGTCCACTACTATCCGACATCACACTGTCACTATCACCCATGCTGTCCATAATATCGGCTACGCTATCTTGAGCAGAATTACTATTATCATCAGAATACTCTGGTATCAATGGACGCAAATGTTGGGTCAGAGCAACCAGTAAGTCCGTGACTGGTGCGAATACTGGTGCATCCATACCCATCAGATTATTGAGCTGGTCGGTCAGTGTTTGCCACTGCTCAGTAACTTTATTAAGATTGCTCATCAGTGCTTGTTGCCATGCCTCATTACTGGTTTTTATAGCGTGGTTATAATCACTTAGTGTTAATTGATTGGACGTTTCGCTATCGGGGTTTTGCTGACGCTGCTTATCATGATCGCGCGCGGTTAGATAGTAGTTATAATTGTAATTTCCTGCTTTACTATCAGCGAGCGATAGCTGTTTGATATCATCAGTGAGCGCCTTGACGAACCATGACAGTAGCCCTGCCCTGATATCCATGCTGTCTTCTTCACCATCTAATGGTGGATACATGGTGAGCCAATATTCGTCATTAAATGCTTGCAGTACGCTCAATCCATGACTGATGCCTGCTAGATGATTGGTATGACTCAGTGCATCGACGTACCACAGTGCCAGCTTCATATCTTTACTGGTATGGCTGAGCAAATCGGCACATTGGTTTTTGACAAAGTCCCAATCGGCCACTTTTAGTTCAGTAACCCAATTGCCTTGTGCCAGTAACGGATCGTCTTCTTGACGAGCGGCCACAATGGCATCGATACGTGGATCAAAGATGAGATCTTCTCCCACCCCATGATGGCTGCCATCGATAGGCGCGATAAGGGTGTCAATATCGGTTAGTAAGGAATTGCCCATATTCATTATAATAAATCCTTCTTAACAGATTTTTTACTGATGGTTTTTTTCACTGATGGCTTTTTTACGGCAGGCTCTTTTTTAGCAGGCTCTTTTTTAGTAGAAGATTTTTTGGTAGCTGGCTTCTTAGCTTCAACTTGTTTGCTAGGCGCTTTACTCACGTCACCTTCGACCTCACTGTACTGCGCTATGTGATTGAGCGCTACAACAGCATCAGTATCGAGACGATAGGCAAAATTATCATCCTCATCGACGAATACTGTAATCTTCTTTAACACACTCTGACTGTCATCATGAGCCAGCAGTTGACCCGCCAGCTGCGGTAGCAAGGTATGACTGATAATCGCATCGGCATTACGTGCACCAGAATCGACCTCGTGACAACGCGATAAAATAAGCTCGATCACCTCATCGTCAATAACACAAGGCACATCATAATTGTCACGAATACGGCCAGTAATTTTATCCAACTTAAGACGAATAATTTCTGCCAGCGCGTTATCCGTTAACGGATAATAAGGTATCACTGTTAGACGACCCAAAAACGCGGGTTTAAAGGCTTTGTACAGATGCGGATTAATAGCCTGTTTTAAGCTATCACTGTCTGGCAGGCTAAAGTCCGTAACACTCGGATCAGTATTGATACACGCCTGCATAATCTGCGATGAGCCAATATTACTGGTCAATAAAATAAGGGTGTTTTTAAAATCAATTAAACGCCCCTCGCTGTCTTCCATGACCCCTTTATCAAAGACCTGATAAAATAAATCCAATACGTCTGGATGGGCTTTTTCGACTTCATCGAGTAGCAATACACTATAAGGGCGACGGCGGACCGCTTCCGTCAATACTCCGCCTTCACCATAGCCAACATAACCTGGCGGCGAGCCTTTTAATGAAGCAACGCTATGGGCTTCTTGATACTCTGATAGGTTAATCGTAATAAGGTTACGCTCACCACCATATAATATCTCGGATAGCGCCAACGCCGTTTCCGTCTTACCCACACCACTTGGCCCTACTAACATAAAGACACCTTGTGGACGGTTAGGATCATCTAGGCGGGCTTTGGCGGTATGAATGCGCTTGACGATAGCGGCCACAGAATGATCTTGGCCAATGACACGCGCTTGCAAGGTATCAGCCAAACTTAAGATATGATCTTTTTCATTCCCCGCCATATCGTTGAGTGGAATCCCTGTCCAATCTGAGATAATCTGCTTAATAACCTGACGATCTAATACAGGATGAATAAGGCGCTGCGTTTCTTGTACTTGTTTTAACGATTGCTCAATACTTTGATACTCAGCTTGTTTGTCTAAGCGCGCTTTTGCACTAAGGCTATCAGCGCCACCTGCCTTGCCACTCAGTTGTTTATTAAGCGCATCAAGCTGGTTGTTAAGCTCGCGCTGTTCGTGCCAGCGACTGGTCATATCAGCAATGCTTTGTTGATTCGACTGACGCTGCTCATCGAGTACCGCTATTTTTTGGCTGACTTTCTCTTTTTCATCCACACCGCCGATACGCTCAAGTTGTTGACTGAGATTATTAATATGCTGTTCTAATTGCACACCTTTGGCTTTTAATCTGTCGAGCTGATTGGGTATGGCAGTCTTGGATAAGCTCACCCGTGCCGCCGCCGTGTCTAACACACTGACCGCTTTATCAGGCAGCTGCCTATCGCTGATATAACGTGCAGATAGCTCAACCGCCGCTTGTAGCGCATCGTCGTCTATTAATATGCCAAAATGATCTTGCATCTTGGCACTCAACCCACGAATCATGGCTACTGCTGTCTCGATATCAGGCTCATCGACTTTGACCACTTGAAAGCGACGTGACAATGCTGCATCTTTTTCGAAGTATTTCTTATATTCTGACCACGTCGTCGCCGCAATGGTTCTAAGCTCACCACGTGCTAGCGCAGGCTTGAGTAAATTAGCCGCGTCATTTTGACCCGCCTGCCCGCCAGCACCAATCAAAGTATGCGCTTCATCGATAAACAGAATAATTGGCTGTAGCGAGGCTTGTACTTCTTCAATGACTTGCTTGAGACGGTTTTCAAATTCCCCTTTGACACTCGCTCCTGCTTGCAATAGCCCCATATCGAGACTGCGTATCGTCACGTCTTTGAGCTGGTCAGGTACTTGACCTACAACTATCTTTTGCGCCAGTCCCTCAACCACTGCAGTTTTACCGACACCTGCCTCTCCAGTCAAAATAGGATTGTTCTGACGACGACGAATCAAAATATCGATCAGTTGATGAATCTCAAATTCACGCCCTATCACTGGATCTATTTGCTCTGCACTGGCTTTAGCAGTCAAATCATAAGTATATTTATCCAACGCAGGGGTTGGCTTAGCTTCAGTTTGCTTAGTGTCTAAAGATTCTTGATTGTTAGTATCATCGTCTGCACTATTCGCACCATCATCAGCACCCTTATTGACGCCTTTATTACTGCTTGATCCACTGCCCTCAGTACTACCGAGACATTGACGCTCATAATCATCTTTGAGCGTGAAGCGATCAATATACTGTAGCTGTTCAGGAAGGGTTTTGAGTAGCGACTGATAACGCTCATATGCCAATAGCACGAGCAATATATGACCAGAGCGGATCTCTAAGGCGTTATTATTATCAATACTCTGACCATGTTGGCTGCTTGCCAGCTCCCATGCATCCTCTAACAACGCCATCAAATCCTGACTAAAAACAGGGGTCGAGCCTGTAGCCTGACCAAAGGTATTAAGCAAATCGGTTATGTCAGCTAGCAATGACTGCTGATTAATTTTATTCACTTTGAGTATCTGAGCCACATCATTGTGCGGCGTGGCAATCAGTTCATGTAGCAGATGAACCGTATCAACTTCGCGATGCCCGTTATTGATACAAAGCCTAGCTGCCTGCTGCAAACACTGTCGACAGCTTGGGCTTAAGCGGGTAATTACAGCTTTTAACTGGCTCATAAATCTTTTCCTTTAGCATTCTTATTAGACTTAATACCAAACCCAAAAAGTAAGATTAGCTGTGTCAAACTCGCTTAGCCTACAAGTCGTAGTACTTTCACTCGTTTTCCTTGCCACTCTAATTTTTGTGAATGGTATAACATTATTTTTATTAAACTGGTTTATTAAACGGATGCATCAAAATTAGAGTGACTATTGAGCGTTATTAGTAAACAAGCAATTTACTTATTAGCAATAAAAGCTTTACTGAATAGGCAACGCATAGCGGGTGTCATCATGATGCTGAGTCGCAGGCTTCGATACCAAAAAGCCACCGCGTCCTAAACCACCAAAGCCATCCTCAGATAACGACAAAGGGCTAATATATTGCTTATCTAATTCCAGCTGCATCTCGACCGCCAAGCTCACACCGCACCATTTACGAATAAAATCGATAATGAGGCGATACATATCCCCTGCAGGCAACAGTCTTAAATAGCGTTTGGCATCCAACTGATGAAAGACGATTCTAATTTTGCTATCGAACTGTACAGCCCGTGCGCCACAAAACGCTGACACCCCAAGTGCCGCATGCTGACCACCGAGTGCGGTCTGCTCGCTAGCGGGCAGATCAAACCACTCAGGCACGAACTGCTGAACGCTGACCGTACTATCTAAAAAATGTGACAATACATGCGCCAATTGGTCAGCGGTCAGACGTCCTGGAGCAATCATGCCAGCATAGGCAATCAAGCTATCGATTGCCGTTAGCTTCTTTGGCTGCCGTGCCAGTGCTCGCAAGCTCAGTAGGTAGCTGTCTTTTTTATGGTTTAATTCATACTGTAATGGCAGGTTATAAAACCAGCTGGCTTGTACATATAAATCCGTCAAACGATGATTAAACAAGTCTAAAAATGCCGGTGCGGCTTTATCTTTTGCATGGTGTACTCGCGAGGCCAAATGATCGGTATACATCGCTGGCAAGGCCGATAATGGGCCAGTCAATCCAATAACCGCTGGGTAAACCTCTAATTGCCTCACCTTCATTTCACTGGTATTTATTACAGTAGCATTGTCGTTCATGTTGTCTTCGGCAATGAGCGCCATCGACTCGATTTCGGCTTGCGGATAGGCCAATGACAAGGAAGCACGATAACGCACCTCGATAGGTGCATGCCCCATACTGGCTTCATGACGAACCAAACGTAATGCCTGCAATAGCTCGTAGGCTTGCGGCTTGGCAGTCAAATCCGTTAAATAAGAGGACTGAGACCGCTGCGTGGCTGACATCTATATATCTCCTCTTTAGTAACGGCATCACTGATGGCAACTTCAACGAAGCTATTTAAGCTGGCGTGATAGCCAAAAACATGGGCCAATAAATAGGCAAACTGACGGATACTGACCCCAGCAAAACTCTTTTGGTTAATATGTATGTCGATCACCGTACCACGTACAAAACCAGGCTGCGGCAAGCGCTGAATCCGCTGAGCTTTGATACTGGTGGTGACAGAGACGATGCCTTCTACCAGCAGTTTATTCGAGGCAGATTGAGTAATATCATATAGCGACAGATACTCTTTCATCAGCTCAGCATCTTGGGCGGCAAGTGATAAAAAGTTCAAACTGATCAGCGATATTAAGCGCCAACGCTCCTCACCGGTGTATTCAAAACGTGCCGTTCTGGTAGGCTGCTTTAATAATGACAGACTACTAAAGCCCGTCATTCCCTCACTAAACAAATCACCTCGGCTTTGACCGAATACCACTTGCGCGGGTAAGTCTCTATTGGTGCATAGCAAAGCGGCACTTATGCTGACCGCACCTGATACATCCTCACGGTGCTTTTCTACAAACATAATCTGATATTCGAAACCCTGCTTAAATTCAGCCATATCTTTATCACGTTTGATATGATAATAACGACCGTCATCTTGCTGCTCATAGTGATTGAGCGCATAAAATGGATGATACTCACGTTGTATCAAACGATTATTACTTTGCTTGGACTCTATGACTTTATTGACCTCATAAATCTCATGCTGAAAGAGCGCACGAGTATCAGGTACCAAATCATAATAAATAGAGCGATGAGTGACTTGAATGGGCTTGGCGGCGGCCTTGAATAGATTTATGACTGGCGTACAGAATAACTTGATACTACTGCTACTCAACTGCTGCAAGTTTTTTAGGCGAATGGTGTTCTTTTTATCAAACTTAAAATAACAGCGAATCTCAAAACCACTGCTATCTATCTTTAAATTTGGACAAGTACGACCAAGATTGAGACGTAGAAAGTTAAATTTTTCTGGAAAGTAAAAATACTCTTTTAATAAAGCAGAGGCAGCATTACTCACGCGGTGACTCGGTAGAAGTTGCTGCTCAGGATCGAAGCCTATAACCTCAAATGGACTGCCTGTCACCTTGTTGACTTGCTGACCTTGGATGTGGGTCTGCTTGACATCACAGCACAAGATATCCCAGAGGCTGGTGCCTTGACTAGCATCCTCATCTATATATAAATCTAACGAATGATTGAATAAAGCCTGATAGTCAAAGCTCGGATTAAGACCTTTGAATTTAATGTTAATGCAGCCGTTAAGCAGTCCATGCTGATTATCGTACACTTCTTGGCGCGTTTCAAAATCGACGCTATCTATCTGTAGCGGTAATAACGTGACGTCTTGGGTTGATTGAAATTGACAAGCCGTGCCATTAATTTTTTGGGTGGTAAAACCATGACCCTTATTGATTAAAGTAGCCTCACTCATCGCATTGCCCTGCACCCCCAGATTAAACTGAGCGATGGACACCGAAGGAAAAGGCTTAAGATAATCGGGATAGACCACTTCAAGTAGAGACTCGGTAAAGTCTGCGTATGAGTCATCAAGCTTTTTATTGATGCGGGCACTAATCAGTGAAAAAGCCTGAATAAGGCGCTCAATATGCGGATCATCTACCGTATCGTGACCCATCAATAACCGATTGGCAATTTTGGGATACTTTTTGGCAAATTCTTTTGATTGTTTATTAAACAAACTAAGCTCATGCTCAAAATAAGGAAGTAGACTGTCCATGATGCCTCAATATATTTATCACTGCTAACTCTGCCGATTTAGCCATGTTGTCGATTATTTTACTAGGTAACGTTGCGAGCTTGGCTCAAAGAACGCATCAAAGCTCACCAACTCTTGGGCAGGATAAACTTTGAGCAAAGCCTCGATAGAAAAACACAGCTGATTGACATCTACCGCGCCAATATCTAGCGATACTCTGACATTCTGCAGACGACTGTCTTGCTGCTCGACCGTCTGCGCGATTTGTCGGCAGATATAATCACAGTCTGCAGGATTGGCACTACTTAGTCCTACAAAGTCCAATATGCCAAAATTCAGTATCGATGAACGTACATGCTGGTAACTTTCTAAGCGCTCTGATATCACGCAACGTGTGTTTAATAGCGCCTCTAAATCTTGCGCTACTGAAGACTTTAACTCATCGATATTAAGCCTGCGAACCACAAGCTCATGTGCTAGATGACGAGGGGCATCATCAAATAATTGCTCAAATAAATTTGGTCGAAATCCGACTTCCTTATTTGAAGCTTTGGCAGCATAGTTCATTGTTGATCGCATTCCTGTCTTATAAAACGGAAAAGAGAAAGGTCCAAATGTAAACCTTTCTCTTTTATCGTAACGTACTCATTATTTTTTATACTACCCAGACTTAAGCGGTATAAGTAGCAGTGTTGTTGGCTAGTGACCATTTCTTCGTCACAGCACCTTTGGCAGTACCATCGATATCTTGCTGGGTGTAAGTCCACTCAACTGCCGCATACTTGATACCAACTTTTTCAATTGGCACGCCTTCTGAGCGTACCGTTGGTTCAACGCTAGCAATGAGCGCATGCTTAAGTTTCACTTCAAGATATTTAACACGTTTGTCACCATTGGCACGATAAAAATCGATTTGAATTTCATCAAAAGTATAGCCAGCTGAACACGCTTCCCATAGCTTGGGACTGGTCGAGTCCAAATCTTTCATAAAGGTCATATCGGCATGTTCACAGCGCTCAGAGGTGTGACCACCAACGCTACTTGCTGTCGCTGATTTTGGCTGACGGATCAGGTGATCCCATGTATTTACTTCAAGCCAACCTTTATGCTCGCTATCACGAGACTCACCGTCAATTTTGTATTTACCACGGAACTGAATATAAATATCTTTCATATCACACACCTTTTAAAAAATTAAAGTTTAACGTTGGGTTTTAATAAACGATCAGCTGTTGCTAGACTGCGGCAGTTGAGTGACCAGACGCAAAGAAACAGACAATTCGTCAAGCTGAAAGTGTGGTCTCAAAAAGACCACGGACTTGTAGACACCAGGTTTGCCTGGCACTTCTACAACTTGTACAGAAGCTTCGCGCAGTGGGTACTGGGCTTTGGCTTCTTGTGAGGCTCCGTCGTCTAGCAAAACATAACGCGAAATCCAGTCATTCAAAAATGATTCGACATTGCCAGGCGCTAAAAAACTACCAACCTTGTCGCGCATCATTGCTTTTAGGTAATGAGCAATGCGTGATACTGCCATGATGTATTGCAGCTGAGTGGATAGCACCGCATTGGCATTGGCATCATCGTTTTGATACGTTTTGGCTTTTTGTACCGACTGCGCCCCAAAAAAGGCGGCATAGTTGGTATTTTTGCAATGCACTAATGGAATGAAACCCAAGTCACTTAACTCTTTCTCACGGCGATCGGTAATAGATATCTCAGTTGGGCATTTAAGCGCCAAGTCCCCTTCATCAGTCTTAAAGGTATGGACAGGTAAACCCTCAACCAAGCCGCCACCTTCCACACCGCGAATAGCCGCACACCAACGATAATCAGAAAAGGCTGAGGTCAATCGTGAAGCAAAAGCATAAGCGGCATTCACCCATAGATAATCATTGTGATCATTACCAGAGACTTCTTCAGTGAAGTTAAAGCCCTCTACCACTGTGCCATCTTTAGGATCATAAGGCAGACGACCTAAAAAACTAGGTACTGTCAGCGCCACATAGCGAGCATCCTCTGACTGTCTAAAGGCGCGCCAGCGTATGTATTCAGCCGTTTCGAATATCTTTGATAAATCGCGTGGGCGGCCAATATCAGTAAAGGAATCGAGTCCGAACATCTCAGCAGAAGCCGCCGACACAAACGGTGCATGGGAAGCAGCAGCAACATGAGACAACTGCTCAAGCAGATACATATCAGAGTTTTGGCGAGTAAATTCAAAATCGCCAACGATAGCGGCATAAGGTTCACCACCGAAGCTACCGAACTCTTCTTCGTATATTTTCTTAAACAGCGTGCTTTGATCAAAATCAATTGACGATTGAAAATCTTTAGTCAGTTCGCGCTTCGTAGTATTCATCATACGAATCTTTAGCATGGATTCCGACGGAGTCTGGCTACATAAATAATGCAACCCACGCCAGCTAGACTCTAGCTTTTGAAACTCGGGCGCGTGCATGACGGTGGTCAGCTGCTTGGAGATCAACGCATCAATTTGCGCAATACGCGCGTCAATCGATGCGGCTAAATTGTCTGATAATGTCACCGTGCCTTGCATGACTTCATTGGCCAGCTCTGCAATTTGCGACTTCGCGCGATTTTTTTCGTCATCGGACTTGGCAACGTTACTTTTATTGACGATTTCTTCGAGTAAGTCATAGCTCTCGCTATTCAATGGATCCGTTGCTATCTGCTGCTGGGCTTGAGCATTCATCGTTTAATCCTCACCGTCAGTTTGATTTTGTTCCGCCATTTTTTTGACTTGCTCAGTGTTCTTAAGCACGTCATCTAATAGGTCTTCAAGTTTTTCGTTGGCCGATATTTTGTTGCGTAAATCTGCCAAGCGATCTCGTGCTTGTACCAGTTGCTTTAATGGCTCAATTTGATCAGCAACCGCTTCAGGGCGAAAATCGTTGATACTATTGAATGCCAAATCAACTGCGAACTCGCCGCCTTTATCACTCAAGTCATTGCTTACTCGGAACGTCGCACGCGGTGCTAGACCTGACATCACCTCATCAAAGGTATCCAAATCTACTTCGACAAACTTTTTGTCTTTAAAGCGCGGTTGCTCAAGAGTAGAATCTCCTGAAAACTCTCCCAACACCCCAACGACAAACGGAATTTCTTTCGTTTCGATCGCATCGCCCACTTCAACGTCATAAGTCAAATGCACCCGAGGTGCACGTACTTTTGCCAGTTTCTTTTGTACACTGTCTTGCTTTGCCATAATAAGTTACCTCAGCAGTTTCTGGTTTCAACGTAATATACTGAATGGATCAGTAGATTTGGTGTTGCTACTTCTAGGGGATGATGGTTTAGCCGGTCTCTGAACAGGCTTCGCTTTTGGCACTGGACGTGACTTTTGTTTCACTGCTGCTTTTCTTTTAACAGGGGCGGCTGGTCTTTTGACGGCTGCGCGGCGCTTCGCGTTGGACACGCTTTTGCTTCTAGTCGATCGAGCCTTCACCACAGGCGCAGGTGGTTTTGGCAAAGACTCATCATAGTTAAAACCGTAGACTTCACCATATATCTTGCTAAGCGCGTGCTGATACTCAGTTAAAAATGCCGTATCCATATCATCCGTCAAGTAATCTGACTGTAATTGGCTCTGTGAGACAAGAGCACTGCTATTTATAAGGATGCTTTTGAGCGTGGTAGTGCTTTGACCTAAATCAATTGCTTCGCTCGCTGCGTAGACAGCATAAGCATGATAGCCATTGTTGGCGTAAATCTGAGCCAACAGCTCCCAAGCCAAAGAATCCTTCGGATTACGAGTTAGCCTCTGATTTAAGTCGGCAATCAATTGATGTAACTGCGGTGATTTTGCATCCGCATTTTTAAGGGCAGCATATTGATTGATGATGCTTGACCCTGGATCTTGCTCTTGTATCGAAAGCTCACTATGAGCTGTACCCATAACCGATCCCATAATAAGTAGACCAGCCAAGATCGTCTTGGGTATTTTATTAGTGACTTTGATAGCGTTTTTAATACTTGTCATCGTAAATCGGTGCTCGCTATTATTAATATGAGATGTATGCATCTGTTGACTCGATAATGATTAATCAGCCGTACTAACCAAGGTCGTCATATTGGTTAAAGTGTCTTTGAATCTCGCTTTATCATTATCGTTCATCACCGCATTGTCACTATAAGCGTCAATATTACTCTCCGTTACTTTGACCGCAGAGAGCATAGCAAGTTGACGCGCTCCTACCAGCTGATCATCGAGACTCAATGCTTCGGTTGCAGCTCTTAATGAACGGGCGTACTTTTTTGATTGATAGTTGCTTTGAGCAATGGTCAGCCATTGCTGGGCTGTCACTGCACGCCCATCATCGACTTTTATGGCATCAGAAAGATAAGAGAGTGAAGGCTCATCCAACTGCTTAGCCACTGTTGGCTTAGAAACCGTTAAGGGCTGTGTGTTCTTCTTCGCGGCGCCACCGCACGCCGTCAGTAACACACTGGCACTGAAAATCACAGATAGCAGACCTACCCCTTTCAGCTTAGTACAATCAATAGAGTTCATAAGCAAATTATCATCATTAAAACAAAAAAATAAGAGAAAGTATGACGTTATAATAGAATATATTTAGAACTAAAGTTCTTTAATAATAAACTTATTGCAAATCGATTATACAGATACTTGACAATATTTCAATAAACTCTATACTTTTCTTAATAAATAATTTAGTAAGCCACCCATTCAAACCATTTTCTTGGTATAAAATAAGCAGTAACGGTACCCTTCTTATGCCTTCTAAGACCGATTGTCTACATAATATTACCGTTCATACTGATAATTCAACGATAAACACCTTTTACCCTGTTGCGTTTTGCGGTGCAAGCGGCATTAATCAATCTGACAATATTGACATACTAGTGTTTAGTTATAATTTTATCGAATCGAACGCTTGTTTATCATTAATTAATGCTCCGATATGCTTAACCACGTTTTCCGCTGATCGTACCGCTAGCTGTCGTACTGGGCTGATACGCGGCATCCGTTATCAGCAATCTGATGGCGCGATGCACTTTTATACTTTAGAAGTTGTTAGCCCCGATTGGCAGTTGGCACAGTCGATACATACCCGCAGTTTTATCAATCAATCGACGCTCGATATTATTACCCTCATCCTTAGTGATTACGATTTAAATTGGCAAATATCTGAGTCTCTTTTGTCATCAGATGATGAATCATCCGCACGTTTATCGGCACCTTTATCCATGCGCACCCAGTCGGATGTCAGCGACTATGAATTTGTTACTGGACTGCTTGCTGATATTGGTATATCGACTTTATGGGTGTCAGGGAATTCCGTCGATGAGCTTGGCACGTGGTGGTTGGTTGATGGTTTAGACACAGGCGAGCTCATACCGCTGACCTATAATTATGCTCAGTCATCCGTACAATCAGGTCAAGATAGTGTCCATACGCTACAAATGAGGTCGCAGCAACTTGGCAGTGATAGGGTAATGGTACGAGCAGATGGCTTAGCGGCAGATACTATTTATGAAGGTCAAGCAGTAGATGAGTCACCGCTTGCGACAGATGACACGACGGTATTAATTGGTGCGCCCTCTCGCGTGCACAGCGAGGACGCCGCTACTTATATAGCAGAGCAATGGATATCTGCGAATCACTGTCAGCGCGAAACCTATCAAGCGACTGGTGCCCTGCGTGGTCTAAGTGTCGGTAGCCCAGTGAGTATCAATAACCTACCCTCTATTGAAAGCTTATCGACGCATTGTATCGCGGTTGCCTTAATCGGTATTGAGCCTGATAACGATAGCGTT